>NZ_CP072868.1:0-300000 GCF_017948245.1 Rhizobium sp. NLR16a
AACACAAACCAGCAATCGCCAATCCGCTTGAGTTTCTTTAGAACGAAAGACTTCGTCGCCAGCAGCGCCGCCGCCCTCGTTCAGTGAGTGGGCTTATAGAACCTTCCCCTTTTCTAAGTCAACTGCCCTTTTCGAAAAAAATCATTTTTCTTTCAAGTCATTGTTTTTTCAGGCGAAGTTTCTGTTGAGCCTGTCAGTGCGATCATTTCCCGGGTTCTGAGCCGCCTCCACCGAGCCGGAGAAGTAAACATTCGTCGACTTTTCGTGGAAAGAGCGCTCTTTCGTCTCTCGCGCCCCGACATGATCACAATCTGCTGGTCTTTACGGACACATGATTCACACAGGCAAACGCCGGTAGGCTGCCTTTCCAGTGCACGATTTGACTTCAGTGCCCAAAATATGCACATCTTTTGCCCCAGCCAGGATGGCCGAGACATGCTCCCAGAGACGTCAAATGTAAGGACGCGGACCCAACTGCCATGATGACGGAGAAAATGATGATCCGCTCGTTGGGCAACGAGCCTCCGCTTCTGGCCGACGGCAGGCGTGCGCCGGACAAGCGCGAAGTTTCCCTGCGCTGGCTCTCGGGCACGTTCCTCACCGGTATCACGTCGTCTGTTCTGATGGGCGTCGCGCTATTTGCCGCACTTGATGGCCGTCAGCAGCTGGCGATCCCTGCAGAGGCCTATGCGAGTGCTGCCGCAGAGGCCCATGTAGACACGACCGTGGTCCGCGGCGGCCGGCTGATCGCTCCTGCGATCGCCGCGAAACCTTCGGATCGGGCGATCATGGAAGTATCGACCGTCGTCCATGACGGCGAGAAGGAAGTCGTGCGCCGCCAGCCCTTCGCCCATGTGAAGATGACGCTGGCCGCCAACCATGTGACGACAGAGGACTACCCCGATTTCGATCCCCTGGCGATATTTTCCGCCGACGAACCGCAGCCCGCTCCGCAGAGCCGCACCGGCGCACTCTATGGCTCCGACGTTGAATCCGAAGTCAGCCTGAAGACCGTTCCCTTCCCGACCGCCAAGACCGGTATGAAAATGGCCTCTGGCCTGTCGCTCGAGGAGGTAGAGGAAAACGTCCGCTCCAACGGCTCCGTGCTGACCGACGGCAATACGCAGCTCGCGGCCCTCTACTACGTCGATCCACGTCGTTTCTCCAACGAGGAAACCGATGTCGATCTGACCGCGGGCCTGTCCGCCCGCGTGCTCGAGCAGAACATGACGGTCTCTGCGCCGGAATCAATCACGCCGCAGACCGAAGAATTCGCCGACGACGTCCTTCCGGTGCGCGCGGATACACCGATCGCCAAGGCGCTGACGGATTCAGGCTACCCACAGCAATATGCCGATGGCATTGCCAACTATATCTCGCAGCAACTCGGCGCCAGCGATCTCGAAAAGGGTGACGTGCTGCGCATCGGCATCATCCAGAAGGGCGAACAGGCAAAGATCATCCGGGCTAGCGTCTACCGCGGCACGCGCCATCTCGTCACCGTGGCTCTCGACGACAAGGGCAAGTATGTGCCCGGTAGCGAGCCGCCGATGCTGGATGCGATCGCCACGGCCTTCGATGACAATACCTTCGCTCCGCCGCCCGGACAGAACCTGCCGCGCGTCTATGACGGCATCTATCGTGCCGCCCTTTCCTATGGCATGACCAAGGACATGACCGCGCTGATCATCAAGCTGCTCGCAAGCAATGTCGATTTCCAGGCGCAGCTGAGACCGACCGATAAGCTGGAAGCCTTCTTCTCCGTCGCCGACAGCACCGGCCAGGCGACCGAGGATTCCGAACTGCTCTACGTCAACGCCCGTTTCGGCGATACGCAGACGCGCTTCTATCGTTTCCAGGATCCCGACGACGGTACGGTCGATTATTTCGACGAGAACGGCAAGAGCATCCGCCAGTTCCTGCTGCGCAATCCGGTTCCGAACGGCATTTTCAAATCGGGCTTCGGCATGCGCCGCCACCCGATCCTCGGTTTCGCCCGAATGCATACCGGCGTCGATTGGGCGGCACCGCGTGGCACAGCGATCATCGCCGCCGGCAACGGCACGGTCGAAAAAGCCGGCTGGGATTCCGGCGGCTACGGCAACCAGACGATCATCCGCCATGCCAACGGCTATGAATCCTCCTACAATCACCAGAGCGCCATCGCCAAAGGCGTCGTTCCCGGCGCGAAAATACGTCAGGGCCAGGTGATCGGCTGGGTCGGCACGACGGGTGAATCCACTGGCCCGCACCTGCATTACGAGCTGATCGTCAACGGCACCAAGGTAGATCCGCTGCGCATCCGCCTGCCGGGCGGCAAATCGCTGCAGGGCGAGCCGCTGGCGAAATTCGAAGACGAGCGAAAGCGTATCGATACGCTGCTGAACAACCAGACGCCGGATCAGGTGGCGAGCAAGTAATCTCAAGACGAAAATGGCGGCCAAAGCCGCCATTTTATTTCCCTGTAACCAATTTAAGCCGCTTGGCTTACCGTCTGCCGCGTTGTGAACTGCAACCGGTCCGAACCGTTCGTCACCTTGACAGTCGATCCGTCCGGCACCTGACCCGACAGGATCTGCTCGGCCAGCGGGTCCTGCACGAACTTCTGGATCACCCGCTTCAGCGGCCTTGCGCCGTAAATCGGGTCGTAACCCTTGTTCGCCAGCCAGTGCCGGGCTTCCTCGTCGAGATCGATGACGATCTTGCGTTCGGAGAGCAAGGCCACCAGCCGCTTCAACTGAATGTCGACGATCGCACCCATCTCTTCACGCTTCAAACGATGGAAGAGGATGATCTCATCGATGCGGTTCAGGAATTCCGGCCGGAAATGCCCACGCACGACGTCCATCACCTGCTCGCGAACCGTATCGCTATCGTCGCCGTCCCTGAGCTGGGTCAGATATTCGGCCCCGAGGTTCGAGGTCATGATGATCATCGTGTTGCGGAAGTCGACCGTCCGCCCCTGACCGTCCGTCAGCCGCCCATCGTCAAGCACCTGCAGCAGGATGTTGAAGACGTCGGGATGCGCCTTTTCGATCTCGTCGAACAGCACGACCTGATAGGGCCTACGACGCACGGCTTCCGTCAACGCCCCGCCTTCGTCATAGCCGACATAGCCGGGAGGTGCACCGATCAGCCGGGCGACGGAGTGTTTTTCCATATATTCCGACATGTCCATGCGCACCATCGCCGTTTCGTCATCAAAGAGGAAGCGGGCGAGCGCCTTGGTAAGCTCCGTCTTGCCGACGCCGGTCGGGCCGAGGAAGATGAACGAGCCGATCGGCCGGTTCGGATCTTGCAGGCCGGCGCGGGCGCGGCGGACGGCGCGCGACACGGCCTGAACCGCATCGCCCTGGCCGATCACCGATCTCGCCAGCTCGTCTTCCATCCGAAGCAGCTTGTCGCGTTCCCCCTCCAGCATCTTGTCGACCGGAATGCCGGTCCAGCGGGAAACGACATGGGCGATATTGTCGGGGCTGACCACCTCCTGCACCATCGCGCCGCGCTCGCCGTCCTGCTTCTCGGCTTCGACCAGCTGCTTTTCGAGATCGGGAATGACGCCGTAGGTGAGCTCGCCGGCGCGCTGGAATTCACCCTTGCGCTGGGCAATCGCCAGTTCGTTGCGGGCGTCGTCGAGCTGCTTCTTGAGATCGGCGGCAAGGCCGAGCTTCTGCTTTTCCGCCTGCCAGCGGGCCGTCAGCGCATCGGCCTCCTCTTCAAGCGCGGTGAGTTCAGTCTCCAGCCGCTTCAGCCGGTCGGCGGAAGCAACGTCGGTTTCCTTCTTCAGCGCCTCGCGCTCGATCTTCATCTGAATGATCCGGCGGTCGAGTTCATCGAGCTCTTCCGGCTTGGAATCCACCTGCATGCGCAGTCGCGCGGCGGCCTCATCCATCAGATCGATCGCCTTGTCGGGCAGGAAGCGATCCGTGATATAGCGGTTGGACAGCGTCGCGGCCGCAACCAGCGCCGCATCGGCGATGCGAACCTTGTGATGCTGCTCGTATTTTTCCTTGAGTCCGCGCAGGATCGAGATCGTATCTTCGACCGTCGGTTCGTCGACGACAACGGGCTGGAAGCGGCGGGCAAGCGCCGGATCCTTCTCGACATGTTTGCGATATTCGTCGAGCGTGGTTGCGCCGACGCAATGCAGTTCGCCACGGGCAAGGGCAGGCTTTAAAAGATTGGAGGCATCCATCGCTCCGTCCGCCTTGCCGGCGCCGACCAGCGTGTGCATCTCGTCAATGAACAGGATGATCTCGCCGTTTTCCGCCTGGACCTCATTGAGGACCGCTTTCAGCCGCTCTTCGAATTCGCCGCGGTATTTCGCGCCGGCAATCAGGGCGCCCATGTCGAGCGCCATCAGCTTCTTGTCCTTGAGCGATTCCGGCACGTCGCCGTTGACAATGCGCAGCGCCAGACCTTCGACGATCGCCGTCTTGCCGACGCCCGGCTCGCCGATCAGCACCGGATTATTCTTGGTGCGGCGCGACAGGACCTGGATGGTGCGGCGGATCTCGTCGTCGCGGCCGATCACCGGATCGAGCTTGCCCTCGCGGGCTTCGCCAGTGAGGTCGCGGGCGAATTTCTTCAGTGAATCGAAGCCCTGCTCGGCACTGGCGGAATCCGCCGTCCGGCCCTTGCGGATATCGTTGATGACCTGGTTTAGGCCTTGGGCTGTCACGCCCGCATTCTTCAGCGTCGAATAGGTCGAAGCCGAGGATTCGATCGCCAGCGCCTGCAGCAGACGTTCGACCGTGACAAAACTATCGCCGGCTTTCTTGGCCACCTCCTCGGCGGTCGAAAGCACCTTGGCGAGCGGCTGCGCCAGATAGATGTTGCCGTTGCCGCCTGATATCTTCGGCAACTTGGCAAGAACCGCGTCATTGGCAAGGCGAGCAGCCTTGGCATCGCCGCCGGCACGCTCGATCAGCGAGGCCGCCATGCCCTGATCGTCATCGAGCAGAACTTTGAGCACATGTTCGGGTGAAAATTGCTGATGACCCTGCGCCAGCGCATAGGTCTGGGCCGACTGGATGAAACCGCGCACCCGCTCGGAATATTTCTCGATATTCATATTCTACCTCCATTGATCGCCCTGCCCTTACGAGGCGCAGACCGATGATTGAGATCGACCCCCTGAAAAGGCAGGCCGCGCTTGGCCCGTCTGGGATTTGGGCGAAGCAGTCGAGGAGAATATGGTACGCTGTTCCGGGAGTTTAAAGACCCCGTAAGACGAAAATCCCCGGCACGAAGGCCGGGGATTTCCAAGGAAATCCGAACAGATGGCAGAGCACCCGGCTCTCTCCGAAGGGAGCGGCCAGATCCTTATTCCGATGCGGCGTCCGCCAGAACCGGCGCCTCGGCGGAAGCCCCCTCGCCTTCGGAGGCTGCATCGCCGTCTGCGCCCCGACGCGGGCGACGGGGACGATTGCCGGGGCTGCGACGACGGGGCTGGCGTTCGCGTGACTGGCCGGCAGAGCCTTCCTCGTCCATGGCGACCTCGGCGGGAATGCCTTCGATCTCCGGCTGCGGGCCGGTTCCGTCGATGATTTCGGGCTGGGGTGCCGGGGCAGGCGCCGCAACGGGTGCCGGCGCTGGCTTTGGCTGTGCCTGCGGTTGATGCTGCCTGCTCTGCGGCGGCTGGACGACGACGACATCGTCGCCATCATTGTCGCTGGTATCGATGTCGTCGCTGTCGCGATCCGCCGCGTCGCGGTCATTGTAGTCGCTGCGATCGTCGCGCTGGAACCGCTCCTGCATCTGCGCCTGAGCGCTGGCGATGATCCGATTGTAATGTTCGGCGTGCTGAAGATAATTCTCGGCTATCACACGGTCGCCGGAGCTCTGGGCATCACGGGCAAGCTGCGCATATTTCTCGGCGATATGCTGTGCAGTACCGCGAATCTTCACATCGGGGCCGGAGCTGTCATAGGTCCGGGTCAGCGGGTTGCCGCCCTTGCGGTTGAAATTGTTGTTATTGTTATTTCCGCCGCCGCCGCCATTGTTATTGTTGTTACCACGCCCTCGACCGCGCTTGTTTTGCTGTCCTGGCCTCATAGATCGTTCACCTGAATTCTCTGTTTGTGATGGATACATGGCACCAACCGCCATGACCGGAAAACCGGGTCAGGACCTTTGTGCCGCGAGCATACTGCGCCTTTGCGCCAACCTGCCGCTTGGTTCTCAAGTCAGTTTGACTGATTCACGCGTTGGGTCGTGTTTAACCGTTGAAACTCTCGTTTAAAAGAGCGGACCCCCGAGGCAAACCAAGTACCGAACGAATCTCGTTCATTCCTATCTGCCCAACACGTGCCCGCAACCTATATTGCTTCCCTCGGAAATCCAAGCCTTTTCTTCGCAATAGCAATAATGTCCGCCCCGGTGCCGCAATTATCGCTTTTACGCGAGCGCGAAAACGAGCGCCCTGTCGTTCTGACCATAATCCTTCACAGATTTGAGGCACCTGAAACCTTTCGCTTCGAAGAGCGCCGTCACATCGTTTCGCTGATCGTAGCCGATTTCCAGTCCGAGAACCCCGTCGGGCCTCATGAACCTTGCCGCATCCTTGGCTATGGCTTTGTAAGCGTCAAGCCCATCCGGGCCGCCATCCAGCGCTGCAACCGGATCAAATTTCGTCACTTCGGGAGCGAGATCGTGAATGACACTGGAGGCAATATAGGGCGGATTTGAGACAATCGCGTGAAATGAGCCCTGGATGTTCTCGAACCATTTCGACTGCACGGCCTGAAAACGATCCTGCAACCCGTTTCTTTCTGCATTTGACTTCGCCGTCCTAAGTGCATCAGCCGATATGTCGCTGCCGATACCTGACGCCTCGGGACATTCGCTCAAGAGCGCGAGGCATATCGCCCCACTCCCGGTTCCGATATCAAGAATATGGAGATGGCGTTGCGGCTTTGCAAGATCCTTCAGATAAGGAAGCACCGTATCGACCAGGATTTCCGTATCCGGACGCGGCTCCAAAGTTTCCGCCGACAAGCCAAGGGGCAGGCCATAAAATTCCCGCTCGCCTAGAATACGATGCACCGGCTCATGGCCGAGCCGGCGTTCCAAGGCCCTCGAAATTGTCTCCGCCTGATCGGAAGAAAGCCTCTCAGCCGACCGCGTCAAAAGCTCCGTCGACGACAGTTTCAAAAGGCCAGCGACAAGCAGCCGCGCATCGGTCACCGGATCGACAATGCCCGCCTCTGTGAAACGACGGCGCGCTTCGGCAAGCATATCGGCGACCGTAGCACTCATAGTTGTTCGCCGAGCTGCGCCAGCTGGCTTGCCTGATAATCGGCCATCAGCGCGTCGACGACCTCTTCGATCTCGCCTTCCATCATCCGGTCGAGCTTGTAAAGCGTCAGATTGATGCGATGGTCCGTGACGCGCCCCTGGGGGAAATTGTAGGTACGGATGCGTTCCGATCGATCGCCGGAGCCGACCTGGCTCTTGCGATCGGCCGAGCGCTCGCTATCGGCCCGCTGCCGCTCGGCATCGTAAAGCCTGGAGCGCAAGACCTGCATCGCCTTGGCGCGGTTCTGATGCTGTGATTTTTCCGAGCTGGTGACGACGATGCCGGTCGGCAGATGGGTGATGCGCACCGCCGAATCCGTCGTATTGACGTGTTGGCCGCCTGCGCCCGACGAGCGCATCGTATCGATGCGGATGTCTTCCGGCCGGATGTCGATGTCGATCTCCTCGGCTTCCGGCAGCACCGCCACCGTCGCGGCCGAAGTATGGATGCGCCCGCCTGCTTCGGTCTCCGGTACGCGCTGCACCCGGTGCACGCCGGATTCGAACTTCAACTTGGCGAAGACCCCTCGGCCTGTGATCGTCGCGATGATTTCCTTGTAGCCGCCGGCTTCACCCTCGCTTGCCGAGAGCACCTCTACCTTCCAGCCCTTTTCCGACGCGAAACGCTCGTACATCCGGAAAAGATCACCGGCAAAAAGGGCAGCTTCCGAGCCGCCGGTGCCAGCGCGGATCTCCAGGATAGCGCTTTTTTCGTCGGCTGCGTCCTTCGGCAGAAGCAGGATCTGCATTTCCTGCTCCAGCGCCTCGATCCGCGCTTTCACTTCGGGCAATTCGAGTTCGGCAAGATCGCGCATCTCGCGATCGACCGATTTATCCTCGAGCAGCGTTTCGAGATCGGCAAGCTCGGCGCCAGCCTTCTCATAGGCGCGGATCTTCGTCACGACCGGCTGCAGCTCGGAATATTCGGATGCGAGCTTCACATAGACATCGGCGGCCGGCCCGGCCGACATGCGCGCCTCGATCTCGCCGAAACGGCGTTCAAGCTCGCGCATTTTTTCAACGGGAAGCTTCGCCACCCTGCACTCCGATTCTTCTTGTATTTCTCTAAAGGGGAATATTGTGGCTCTCGGCGAAGCGGGCAAGCACCTCGCGCATCGGCACCGTGCTGCGATGATCGTCCAGCACTTCGTCCATCACCTTTGCCAGGGCCCCGACATCAAGCCCGAGCAGCATCGCCTTCACCGGGCCGATCGAGGCCGGCGACATCGAGATCGACCGAAAGCCGATGCCGAGAAGCGCCATTGCCGAAAGCGGCTTGCCGGCAAGTTCGCCGCAAAGCGTCACCGGCGTCTTGTTCCGATCCGCCCCGCGCACGACATCGCGCAGGATCCGCAAAAACGGCTTGCCGAGTGGGTCGAAGCGATCAGACACCCGCGCATTGCCACGATCGACCGCCATGGCAAACTGGAAAAGGTCGTTGGAACCGACCGACACGAAATCGACCGCCTCCATCAGCTCGTCGAGCTGCCAGAGCAGCGCGGGCACCTCCAGCATCGCTCCGAATTGCAGCTTGCGCGGCAACCCGTGCCCGAAGCGCGACAGATGCTGTACTTCCTTCTGCAGGAGTTCGCGCACCATCTTCAGCTCGGAAACCTCGGTCACCATCGGCACCATCAGCTTCAGCTCGGTGCCGGCCGATGCCTTCAGCATGGCGCGCAGCTGGGTGCGCAACAATCCCGGCCGGTCGAGCGACAGCCGGATGGCGCGCCAGCCGAGTGCGGGATTTTCCTCCTCGTGGCCTCGGAAATAAGGCACCACCTTGTCGCCGCCGATATCGAGCGTGCGGAAGGTGACGACGCGGCCCGCCGCCTGTTTGATCACATTGCGGTAGAACTGCTCCTGCTCTTCCGCCTTCGGCATGGTCGAGGCGATCATGAACTGCAGCTCGGTGCGGAAGAGACCGATGCCCTCCGCACCCGATTCCGAGAGCTGCGGCAAGTCGACCAACAGGCCGGCATTCATCATCAGCGAAATCCGCTGGCCATCCTTGGTGACCGGCTCGATGGCGCGCAGCGCCCGGAACTGCTCCTGCCGCCGCGCCCGAAAACGCACCTTTTCCTCGTAGGAGCGCCGGTGATCGGCCATCGGCCGGAGGTGCACATGCCCTTCGTCGGCGTCGATGATCACGGCATCGCCATTCTCGGCGAGCGCGACAACACCCGCTGCCTGGCCGATGACGGGAATGCCCATGGCGCGGGCGACGATCACCACATGGCTCGTCACCGCCCCTTCTTCCAGCACCAGTCCACGGACATTGGCGCGAGGGTAATCGAGCAGCTCGGCCGCCCCCATGGCGCGCGCCAGGATGACCGCATCATTGGGGAAACCTTCGGCGGTCGTGCGCCCGGTATAACCCGTCAACTGCCTGAGCAGCCGGTTCGCCAGATCTTCGAAATCATGCATGCGTTCGCGCAGATAAGGGTCGGTCAGCCGCATCATTCGCGCCTTGGTGTCGCTCTGCACCTTTTCGACCGCCGCTTCCGCCGTCAGGCCGTTGCGGATCGCTTCCTCGAGCTTGCGCACCCAGCCCTGGTCGTGCGCGAACATGCGATAGGTTTCGAGCACCTCGCGATGCTCGCCTTCCATCGACACGTCGCGGCGAGACAGCATGTCGTCGATCGAGATCCGCAGCGACCCCATGGCCTCCGCCAGCCGGCGGATTTCCTTCTCCGCATCCTCGTTCAGCAGGTTGGTGACGACGATACGCGGCTCGTGCAAGACGACATAGCCGAGGCCGATGCCGTCATTATAGGTGTCGCCGTCAATCGTCACCGAACGCGTCAGGTCGAGTTCAAGGCCCGGTTTGGTGATCTTCTTGAGCTCGCCGGTGGCGATCATCTCGGCAAGCACCATCGCCGTCGTTTCGAGTGCTTCCACTTCCTCGTCGCGATAGTTGCGGCTCGCCTTGTTCTGGACGACGAGAACACCGAGCGAGCGCCCGGTTCTCAGGATCGGCACACCGAGGAAGGAATGGTAGATTTCTTCGCCCGTCTCCGGCAGGTAGCGGAAAGCCGGATGCGACTGCGCGTCGGAAAGGTTCAGCGGCTGCGCCGAGGCCGCGATCGTGCCGACGAGGCCCTGCCCCATCTTCAGCTGCGCCAGGTGCACCGCCTCGCGGTTGAGGCCTTCGGTCGCGTAGAGTTCGAGCACGCCGTCGGCGCGCAGCACATAGACGGAGCAGACTTCCGCCACCATGTTGCTGGCAATCTGGCGGACGATCCGGTCGAGGCGATCCTGCGGCTCCAGCGGCTCTGCCATCAACTCGCGCAGCCGCCTGAGCAGCACGCGCGGACCGCCGGAAAGGTCTCTCATGGCGTCTCAAGCTCCCGAAACAACGCACTCAGTCCCGGCAGGCTGGCCCTCGTCTCCTCAACCTGAAGGGGCAGGCCGCCCACTGGGAATCAATTCTTATCCAGACCGTAGCAGGAATGCAAAGTCCTGACAGCGAGTTCTGCATAGGGACCGTCTATCAGGATGGAAATCTTGATCTCGGAGGTGGTGATCGCCTTGATGTTGATGCCTTTTTCGGCAAGAGCGCGAAACGCGGTGGCAGCGACGCCCGCATGGCTGCGCATGCCGATGCCGATGACCGAGACTTTCACCAGCCCCGATTCGTTCTGCACGACATCGTAGCCGATCTTCTCCTTGTGGTCGCCGAGCACCTTGATCGCCTTCTCGACGTCACCTGACGGCACGGTGAAGGTCATATCGGTCTTCGATCCGTCCTCGGAAATATTCTGGACGATCATGTCGACATTGATATGAGATTCGGCAAGCGGCCCGAAGATCGCGGCGGAGACGCCCGGCCGGTCGGCAAGACGGCGAAGCGAGATCTGAGCCTCATCCTTGGCATAGGCGATGCCGGTGACTACTTCCTGTTCCACGATTTCATCCTCGTCACAAATCAGCGTTCCGGGCGGGTTCAACAGATCGCCCATGCCCGGAGCATCGGGATCTTCGAAAGACGAGCGCACGAAGGTACGCACCTTGTGCACCATGGCAAGCTCGACCGAACGCACCTGCAGCACCTTGGCGCCGAGCGAGGCCATCTCAAGCATTTCCTCGAAGGCGATCTTCTTTAGCCTGCGCGCCTGCGGCACGATACGCGGATCGGTCGTGTAGACCCCGTCGACATCGGTATAGATATCGCAGCGATCCGCTTTGACAGCCGCGGCAATGGCGACGGCTGACGTGTCCGACCCGCCGCGCCCGAGAGTGGCGAGGCGGTTGTCAGGCCCCAATCCCTGGAAGCCGGCGATGACGGCGACCTGTCCCTCGCCCATCCGCTTGATGATGTCGGAGCCGTCGATTTCCAGAATCCGGGCCGCGCCATGCGCATTATCGGTTCGGATCGGGATCTGCCACCCCTGCCAGGAGCGCGCATTGATATCCATCGCCTGCAATGCGATCGCAAGCAGCCCAGACGTTACCTGCTCGCCGGAAGCGACCACCGCGTCGTATTCGCGCGCATCGTAAAAGGGAGAATTGGCGCCGATCACCTTCGGCATGCCCTGCACCCAGCCGACCAGCTCATTGGTCTTGCCGGACATGGCCGAGACCACCACTGCGACCTCGTGGCCGGCATCGACTTCGCGTTTCACGTGGCGGGCAACGTTCTTGATGCGATCCAGGTCAGCGACGGACGTGCCGCCGAATTTCATTACGATGCGTGCCATATGCCTCTACCACGTCTGGCGCCGGGAAGCGGAAAATCGGACCCGGCATAACGAGACCCAGGGGTGACCGGTTAGCGAGAGAGCCAGATCCCATTCTGGAACCGCTCCAAAAGCCAGGCCCCCAAAGGCCTCAAGTTGCGGCGTCTCTTAGCGAGTTTGGCGGGGTGAGGCAAGCGCGCGCGATAAAAGCAATTGCCGTGCGGTCCCGCGCCTGTCTGCCTCCTGACCTCCGCCCCTTGACTTATGCCCCCGATCGTCCGACTTCACATTTCACGAACGAAGGAGAGGACGATGACGGAAGGCGCCAGGAGCACGATCGACCAGGGCGAAGTGGACCGCTTCTCGGCGATGGCGGCGGAATGGTGGAGCCCGACCGGCAAGTTCAAGCCGCTGCACAAATTCAACCCCGTCCGCCTCGCCTACATAAGAGACAAGGCCTGCGAGAATTTCGGCCGTGATCCGAAAAGCGCCCGCCCGCTCGAAGGCCTGCGTGCGCTCGATATCGGCTGCGGCGGCGGTCTACTGTCCGAACCGGTCGCCCGCATGGGTGCCTCCGTCGTCGGCGCCGATCCTTCCGAGAAGAATATCGGCATCGCCTCGACCCACGCGAAGGCTTCCGGGGTTTCGGTCGACTATCGCGCCATCACCGCCGAGGAACTTGCCGACGCCGGCGAGACTTTCGATATCGTCTTGAACATGGAAGTGGTCGAACACGTCGCCGACGTCGAACTCTTCATGACGACCTGCGCAAAGATGGTCCGCCCCGGCGGCCTGATCTTCGTCGCCACCATCAACCGCACGATGAAGGCAGCAGCACTTGCCATCTTCGCCGCCGAAAACATCCTGCGCTGGCTGCCGCGTGGCACCCATCAATATGAGAAGCTGGTGCGCCCGGAAGAGCTGGAAAAGCCGCTCACGGCAAGCGGCCTTGAGATTACCGACCGCACCGGCGTCTTCTTCAATCCGCTGTCCAACCAGTGGAACCTGTCCAAAGATATGGATGTGAACTATATGTTGCTGGCGAAGCGGCCCGCATAGTTCCCGCAGGCAATACGCCGTTTACATGTCAGCGGCCGCTCCCGCCAACATTCAAGAAGACCAGGTGTCCTGACTTTGTTTCAATTTACGTCCTCAGGCAGCACCGGAATGGCGGCGATCTCGATACCCTCCTCCACAAGAGCCTGTGCCTCGTCGACTGTCGCCTGGCCGATGATGCCGCGAGCATCCGCCTCACCATAGTGGATCTTGCGGGCTTCCTCGGGGAACTTCGCGCCGACGTCTTCGGAATTGGCCTTGACGGCCGCGACCGCCTCTTTCAGCTTTTCCAGGGCCTCCCGGCGCATGGCGTCCATCGCCAGCGTCTGCCTCTCATCCTTCTTGCGCGCGGTCGACACCGAAGGCGCCATCAGGAGCTTGGAAACGGCGGCAGAATGGCAGACTGGGCAGGTCAGGAACCCGCTCGCGACCTGACGGTCGAAATCGGCGCTTTCTGAAAACCAGCCTTCGAATTCATGGGCATTGTCACAGGTAAGGGAATAACGGATCAAGCGGCGACGCCTCCTGCGACTGCCCCCGCGATCTTCTCGACAGAGAATTCCCGGCCATTCCTCAAGTTCGGGATCTTGTCGTGGGCGGCCTTGACCGCGCCTGGATCGATCTCGGCGACGATGACCGCCTCGCCGGTTGCGCCGCCCGAGGCCAGCACCGTCCCCCAGGGATCAATGATCATCGAGTGGCCGAAGGTCTCCCGGCCGTCCTCGTGCCGCCCATCCTCGTGCCGGCCGGCCTGCGCCGCGGCAACGACGAAAACGCCATTCTCGATCGCCCGCGCTCTCAGCAGGATTTCCCAATGCGCCTCGCCGGTCTGCTTGGTGAACACGGCAGGAACCGTCATTACCTCGGCGCCGGCAACGGCCTGAGCGCGGAAAAGTGCGGGGAAGCGGACGTCGTAGCAGATAGCAAAACCCATTTCCGCAAAGGGCAGCGACAGAACGCGGGCTTCCGAGCCGGCGGTATAGAACGCGCTTTCGCGCCAGCTCTCACCATTGTCGAGATCGACGTCGAACATATGGATCTTGTCGTAGCGATTGAGAATCCGCCCGTCAGGACCGAAGAGGAAGCCGCGATTGGCGATCTTGCCATCGGTAAGCGCGATTGCGGTGGAGCCGACATGCATGTAGATGCCGAGTTCGCTGGCAAGCTCGGAGCCCGTCTTGACGATAATATCGCGCGTCTCGTCGGCAAGCACGGCGCGTGCCGCCGCGCGGTCACGCTGCAGCATGCCGGTCATTTCCGGCGTCTGCACATAGGTGGCGCCTCGGGCCGCAGCCTCGCGCACCAGCCGCGCCATCGCTGCAGCGTTCCTCACCGGATCGACCCCGGAGCACATCTGAACGGCGGCGGCCTTGAAGCTCATCGGTTCTTCCTCAAGCCGCCAGCATCGGATCGAGCTTGCCGGCCCGGTCAAGTGCGAAGAGGTCGTCGCAGCCACCGACATGTTCGGCGCCGATGAAGATCTGCGGGAACGTCGTGCGCCCGTGCGCCTTGCCGATCATCTCCTGGCGAAGATCCGGCGAATAGGTCGCGTCGTGCTCGACATAGTCGACGCCCTTCTGTTCGAGAAGGGACTTGGCGCGGCTGCAATAGCCGCAGAACTGCCGTGTATAGATCGTGACGGGTACCATGATATCTCCAGACGGATGCCGGGTATTTTCTGTCATATAGGCTCGGAGAGAGCCCTTGCAAAGGTCAAAACCGTTATCTCGGCCGCGCCCCCCTTCCGCAGCGTCCGGCTGGCGGCGGCGACTGTCGCGCCTGTCGTATAGACATCGTCGACAAGCACAATACGCTTGCCGAAAACCTCGTTCTCGCAGCCTTTGGCAATCGCGAAAGCACCTCTGACATTGTCCTCGCGCGCCTTGGCGCCGAGGCCGACCTGCTGACTGGTGCGCTTGACGCGGATGAGCGTTGCGGCAAGCAGCGGTTTGCCCGATAGGCTCGCCACATGGCGGGCAAGTTCGGCAGCCTGGTTGAACTTACGGGCCAGCATACGGGTGCGGTGCAACGGCACCGGGATCAGTGCATCGCAGCTTTCTACCGCGCCGTCGGAGGCACGCAGCATCCAGCCGGCCATCATCGGCGCCAGATCGGTGCGATCGCGATATTTCAATCCGTGAACGAGATCTCGGACGGCGTGGTCATGTGTCGCCGCTGACCGCAACCGGTCGAAAGGCGGCGGATTGGCGATCGCCTCGGCGCTGAGGATGCCGGCGCCGAGATCATGCGAGAAGGGAATGCCGAGCACTTCGCAATAGGGCCGCTCGATAAAGCGGATGCCGGACCAACATTTCGCACACAGTCCGCGATGGCCGCCGGTCGAAATGCCGCAGACGGAACATGCGGGCGGATAGAGAAAATCGGCAAGCGCCGAAAACGGTCGCAGGAGATGCGCCCGGAGCAAATCTGTCGTCCATTCGGAATGGATCCGTTTCATAGGGTCGAGACTAGCCTGTTCTCTTCGAAAGGAAAATCGCCTTGCCGCTGCAGCGAGCCGGGACTATGGACATCCCCATGGAAACGATCTTCGACAGAGCCCTGATCGCCGCACATCGCCATCGCGCGCTTGTTAACAACGACCTGAAAGCCGCTTTCCTGCTCGACATCGCGGCCGAGGAAATGGCTGAGAGACTTGATGTCGTCGAGCGGCGCTTCGAAACCGCCGTTGAATTGCATGGCACGACCGGTGCACCCGCCCGCGCGGCAATAGCGACGGGCAAGATCGGCACGATGATCCGCGTCGAGAGCGAGAAGGCCTATGCGGGCCCGGGCGAAACTTTTGTCGAGGCGACGCTCGAGGAGGTGCCGCTTGCGCCGCAATCAGTCAATCTCATCCTCGCGCCGCTCAACCTTCATCTGGCCAACGATACGCCCGGCGTTTTCGTCCAGATTCGTCGTGCCCTGAAGCCGGACGGCCTGTTCCTGGCGGCCATTCCGGGCGCCGGCACGCTGCAGGAACTGCGCGACGTACTCTTGGCAACCGAGGTCGAGATGACGGGCGGCGCAAGCCCGCGCGTCATCCCTTTCGCCGATGTGCGCGATATCGGCAGTCTGTTGCAGCGCGCCGGCTTCACTCTTCCGGTGATCGACGCTGAGAACTATACGGTCCGATATGACTCGCTCTTCCCGCTGATGCGCGATCTCAGGGCGATGGGCATGAACAATCCGCTAGCAGCCCGCAGTCGCATGCCGCTGACGCGCGCCTTCTTCCTGCGCGCCGCAGAGATCTACGCCGAGCGCCATTCCGATCCCGACGGACGCATTCGCGCGACATTCTCGATCATCTATGTCTCCGGATGGGCTCCGCACGAGAGCCAGCAGAAACCGCTCCAGCCGGGCTCGGCCAAAGCACGTCTTGCCGACGCTCTGAAAGTGGACGAACACAAGCTCAGGCAGTGATCGTCGACAGCTTCGTCAATTGACGGTGATATTGTTGGTGACCACGTTGAAGACGTTCTGCAGGCTGCCGGTGAAGATGCCGAGACCCGAGACAAGTGCTGTGCAAATGATGGCGGCGATCAGGCCGTATTCGACCGCCGTCGCGCCTGTGTCATCTGCAAGAAATGCTTTCCAAAGACGCATTACCCAACCTTCTGCGTGAACCGCCTGCAACCATCAACTCCACGACCACCGGGCGATGACCGCCATTCCAAGCAACCGGCTTCAGCAACCGGCGCCGACGCCGTAGCCTTGGACGACGCAGACCGAGCCGGGCGTATCCTGAAGGACGCTACGACGAATCGTATAGTGCTTGCCGCTTTCGTTCTTCGGAATCGATCCGGTCGTGATTGTGTCGAAATCGACCGGTGCGCTGGCAAAGACGCTTTTCTTCGAGGAATCCGCAAGCATGGGTGTCAGAATCAGCGTCAGCGCGACCACAGCCGTGCCGAACAGAAGGGCGATATTGAGCGCCCCCGTCCTGCGCGAGGCAGACGAAGCCCGTTCCTTTTCCCGGACAGCTTTCCAGAAATCATCGTCCATGACGTCAAGCCTTTTAATACACGCACGCCAGATGCTTGATTGAGGCCGATCTTTGGCAGAAGGTGTTAAACGATCCATTAATATCCACAGCCGAAAACGCCGCGGCGCAATAATAATCAGCTAATGCTAATGCATGTTGCTTGGAAGCGTGCAGCGGTTCCAGGATGACGATATGCAATGGATAAAATCCAAAGCGCATCGCACCGATCAAATTCAACGGGACTCGCTTTAAAGAAAATCCTGCAGCATCGGGATAAGCGGCTCGTCGGCGGGCGGCATGGGGTAGTCGCGCAGCGCCTGCGCACGCACCCATTTCAAAGCCTGCCCCTCACGGCCCTCAGCAATCCCCTCATAGCGCCGGCAGATATAGAGCGGCATCAACAGGTGGAACGTCTCGTAGGAATGGCTGGCAAAGGTGAGCGGCGCCAGGCAGGCGATCTTAGTCTTGATTCCAAGCTCTTCCTCGAGCTCGCGCACCAGCGTCTCCTCCGGAGTCTCGCCGGGCTCGACTTTCCCTCCGGGAAACTCCCAGAGCCCCGCCAATGACTTTCCCTCCGGACGCTGTGCCAATAGGATACGCCCGTCGGCATCGATCAGCGCACAGGCGGCGACCAGTAATATTTTTCGGCCTGCCTCGCTCATCGCGACTCTCGCTGCCAATAGCAATAATGATAGGCGTCGCGAAAACCGAGGCGCTCGTAGAGCGCGATGGCCGGGCGATTGGAAAGCCTGACCTGCAGCCAGGCCGAGCGGGCGCTGCGCATCCGCGCCCAGCGCAATGCCGAGGTCAAGATTTCAGTGCCGAGTCCCTCGCGCCGCCTGGTTTCGCAAACTGAAAGCGACATGATGCCGGCAAGATCGTTGTCCTGGACGCAGAGCACGGTCGCGAGCGGTCCCTCCACGGCGTTCTCGATCATGAACAGACCCGACGGCGGCTTGATCGCCGAAATGATTTCGGCAAGCGCCGGCTTCAGGCTCAGCGGCGCCCTGTCGACCGCCAGGTTGGCATCGACGAAACGGCCGACATCATGGGTCGGCAGATGATCGAGCGTATCCGGCAACTCGGCCCCGGCGAGATCGCAGGTCATCACCACGGTCTCGTCGAACCGTGTCCACTTCTGGGCGCTGAGAAGCTCGATCAGCACCGGCGAGGCGAGCGGCGTCTGGCGGACCACGGCGGCGCGACCATAGGCCTCGAACTTCCGGCTCGCCTTTTCCAGACGGATCTCGACATCGCGATGGTCCGAGGGGTCGAGCGGCACGATGGAATTCAGCCGGTTAGACGGGTGGCCCGCCGTCAGCCGCACCTGCCAGCTGCCGTCATATTGCACGGACGCCGCCGGCCAGGCGCGAAAGCCGACGGCCTCCAGCCTGCGGACCAACGGCAGATTCTTTGAAGATATGGATGCCTGGACCAATGGACGATCAGCTCCGATAGTCGCCATTGATTGCAACATATTCTTTGGTGAGGTCGCAGGTCCAGACGGTTGCCGACCCCGTGCCGAGGCCGATATCGACTTTAACGGGGATATCCTGCGCTTTCATCACGTTTGAGGCGGCTGCCTCGGAATAATCCGGGTCCCGCTCGCCGTTGACGGCGACCCTGATATCCCCGAACCAGATGGCGAGCCGGTCGCGATCCGCCATCTCCCCGGATTTGCCGACAGCCATGACGATACGGCCCCAATTGGCGTCTTCGCCGGCGGCCGCCGTCTTGACCAGCGGCGAATTGGCGATCGACAGTGCGATGCGCTTGGCGGCGGCATCGCTCTCGGCGCCCGTTACGGTGATTTCGAGCATCTTGGTGGCGCCTTCGCCGTCGCGCACCACCTGCAGCGACAAGTCCTTCAGCACTTCGTTGAGGGCGGCCCGGAAAGCGGCAAGGCGCGGATCGTCGGCGCGTTCGATGCGGGGCTGGCCGTCCGCAGCCGCAGCCCCCGTCGCAAACAGCATCAGCGTATCGGAGGTGGACGTGTCGCTGTCGACGGTCATGGAATTGAAGGTCGGTCCGACGCCGTCGGACAGAAGCGCCTGCAGCGCTTCGGACGCGATATCGGCATCAGTGACGACGAAGGAGAGCATGGTCGCCATGTCGGGCGCAATCATGCCGGCGCCTTTGGCAATGCCGTTGATCGTCACGGCCACGCCGCCGATCTCGGCGCTGCGGGTCGAAACCTTGGGATAGGTATCGGTCGTCATGATCGCCTTGGCGGCTTCGAACCAGAAATCGCCGGTCGCCTCGGCCTGCATCCTGTCAAGGACGCCGGCGAATTTGGTGGCATCGAGCGGCTCGCCGATGACGCCGGTCGATGCCAGATAGATCTCGTTTTCGCGGCAGCCGACGGCCGCCGCAGCCGACTTCGCCGTCAGCGCGGTCGCCTGGCGGCCTTTCATGCCGGTAAAGGCATTGGCGTTGCCTGAATTGACGACGACGGCGCGCGCAGTGCCGTGCGGCAGGTTCGCGCGGCAGAAATCGACTGGCGCGGAGGGGCATTTGGAACGGGTGAAGACGCCCGCGACCGATGCCGGTTTATCGAAGATCATCATCAGCACGTCGGTGCGGTTCTTGTACTTGATGCCGGCCGACGCCGTCGCCATGCGCACGCCGCGCAGCGAAGGCATCGGAACGAAGGATTTCGGGGCGAGCGGCGAAACGGAACC
The DNA here is from genome assembly GCF_017948245.1 of Rhizobium sp. NLR16a. Taxonomy (NCBI): domain Bacteria; kingdom Pseudomonadati; phylum Pseudomonadota; class Alphaproteobacteria; order Hyphomicrobiales; family Rhizobiaceae; genus Rhizobium; species Rhizobium sp. NLR16a. The sequence goes on from NZ_CP072868.1 coordinate 19,695, forward strand.
GGACATGATGAAACCTGCCAATGGGCATTCCCCGGCGACTGAACGAACCGGCTCGCCGTCCGGAAATGCGACAACAACGATAAGGAAGGGCCCGGAAGAACCGGGCCCTGATGCGAATATTACTGCTTCGGCGCCGGCTGGGCGGGCTCGCTGCCCGGCTCCGGCTGCTTGTTGGCCTCGTCGTAACCCTTGCGCAGCGTCTCGTCCGAAATTTCGATTTTGGCAGACGACTTGGCCTCATTGAGGAGGGCAAGATACTTGTCGCGCATGACGAGCTGACGAACCTGATCCTGCACCTGGTCGAAAGGCGGCGGCGGAGCGTCACGTTTGTCCTCGACCTTGATGACATGATAGCCGAAATCGGTCTTGACGGGCGTTTTCGAATAGGCGCCCTTCTCGAGCGCGAAGGCCGCGTCCTCGAATTCCTTCACCATACGGCCGCGCGAGAAATAGCCGAGATCGCCGCCTTCCGACTTGTTCGGATCAGTGGATTTTTCCTTGGCGAGTTCGGCGAAATCCTTGCCGGCGTCGAGCTGCTTGATGATGTCCTTGGCTTCGTCCTCGGTCTTGACCAGGATGTGGCGGGCGTGGACTTCCTCCTGCTTCGGCAGGGCTGCGACTTCCTTGTCGTAACGAGCCTTGATTTCGTCAGGGGTTACGGTGTCGACGACGTGCTTCTTGAAATAGGCATTGTGAAGCTCGCGATCAGCGAGGTACTGCATGCGCTTCTTGAATTCGTCGGTCTGGTCGAGCTTCTCCGTCGTCGCGCCGGCCGCAAGCAGCTTCACATCGATGGCGGCGGACAGGGCTGCGACCTTCTTCTGGTCGTCCGGAAGCTGCGCCAGCTGCGGATCGAGGTTGGCGACGGCGAGATCGAGCTCAGACTGGTGGATCTCCAGATTGCCGACCTTGGCGACAACAGCGTCCTCTGCATGGGCCGGAGCCTGGAATGCAACAAAAGTTGCAAACGCCAGCACGGCGAATTTATTGGTGCTCAACATCAAATAACCCTTCACAGTTACATCGCCGGCTTCAGCATCGCCTGTTCCAGCTCAAAATAGCCATCAACACCGGATTGTGGCCTTTCTGTATCCGCCAAATCCGTTGACATCATTCGACCCCCCTCTTATCTGTCACGCAACCTCGCGTCCAGAACAGTTTCCGGGCGTTTCAAGGCGTGCGCCTGATTTTCGGCTGGGCCGCGGACAAGAAACGTCGCGGATGAATATTGAGAAAGGACCAGTCACATGGTCAGCTTTGGCGGTATAGCCCGCAAGTTATTTGGGTCGTCCAATGATCGCCGCGTGCGGTCCTACCAGCCGAACGTCGCCGCGATCAACTCCATCGAAGAGAAGACGAAGGCGCTGACGGACGAGCAGCTCGCGGCAAAGACCGTCGAATTCCGCGCTCTTCTCGCCGAGGGCAAGACGCTCGACGACATTCTGATTCCCGCCTTTGCCGTCGTGCGCGAGGCGTCACGCCGCGTTCTCGGCCTGCGACCTTTTGACGTACAGCTGATCGGCGGCATGATCCTGCATTCGAATGCGATCGCCGAGATGAAGACCGGCGAAGGCAAGACCCTCGTCGCCACCCTGCCGGTCTATCTGAACGCGCTTTCCGGCAAGGGCGTGCACGTTGTCACCGTCAACGATTATCTCGCCCAGCGCGATGCCGCGACCATGGGCCGTGTCTACGGCTTCCTCGGCATGACCACAGGCGTCATCGTTCATGGCCTTTCCGACGAGGAGCGCCGCGCGGCTTATGCCTGCGACATCACCTATGCCACCAACAACGAGCTCGGCTTCGATTATCTGCGCGATAACATGAAGTACGAGAAGAACCAGATGGTCCAGCGCGGCCACAATTTCGCGATCGTCGACGAAGTCGACTCGATCCTCGTCGACGAAGCGCGCACGCCGCTGATCATCTCCGGTCCGCTCGACGACCGCTCGGAACTCTACAATACGATCGACGCCTTCATTCCGCTGCTCGCGCCCAGCGATTACGAGATCGACGAGAAGCAGCGTTCCGCCAACTTCTCCGAAGAGGGCACCGAGAAGCTGGAAAACCTGCTGCGTCAGGCCGGCCTCTTGAAGGGTAACGCGCTCTACGACATCGAGAACGTCGCAATCGTCCACCACATCAACAATGCGCTGAAGGCCCACAAGCTCTTCCAGCGCGACAAGGACTATATCGTCCGCAACGACGAAGTCGTCATCATCGATGAATTCACCGGCCGCATGATGCCGGGCCGGCGTTATTCGGAAGGCCAGCACCAGGCACTCGAAGCCAAGGAAAAGGTGCAGATCCAGCCGGAAAACCAGACGTTGGCATCGATCACTTTCCAGAACTACTTCCGCATGTACGACAAGCTCGCCGGCATGACCGGCACGGCGCAGACGGAAGCGGAGGAATTCGGCAATATCTACAATCTTGACGTTATCGAAGTCCCGACCAACCTGCCGATCAAGCGTATCGATGAGGACGACGAGGTCTATCGGACCTTCGACGAGAAGTTCAAGGCGATCATCGGCGAAATCCTCGATGCCCACAAGCGCGGCCAGCCGGTGCTCGTCGGTACGACCTCGATCGAGAAGTCGGAGCTGCTCGCCGAGCGCATGCGCAAGCAGGGCTTCGACAATTTCCAGGTGCTGAACGCCCGCTATCACGAGCAGGAAGCCTATATCGTCGCCCAGGCCGGCGTGCCGGGCGCCGTTACGATCGCCACCAACATGGCCGGCCGCGGCACCGACATTCAGCTCGGCGGCAACCTGGATATGCGCATCGAGCGCGAGCTCGGCGAACTCGAAGCCGGTCCGGAGCGCGACGCCAGGATCCAGGCGATCGTCGAGGAGATCAAGGAGCTCAAGCAGAAGGCGCTCGCCGCCGGCGGTCTCTACGTCATCGCCACCGAACGCCACGAGAGCCGTCGCATCGACAACCAGCTGCGCGGCCGCTCTGGCCGTCAGGGCGACCCCGGCCGCTCGAAATTCTACCTTTCGCTCCAGGACGATCTGATGCGCATCTTCGGCTCCGATCGCATGGACAGCATGCTGACCAAGCTCGGCCTCAAGGAAGGCGAGGCGATCGTCCACCCGTGGATCAACAAGGCGCTCGAGCGCGCGCAGAAGAAGGTCGAAGCCCGCAACTTCGATATCCGCAAGAATTTGCTGAAGTATGACGACGTTCTCAACGATCAGCGCAAGGTGATCTTCGAGCAGCGCCTCGAACTGATGGAATCGACCAATATTTCCGAGACCGTCTCCGACATGCGCCGCGAAGTGATAGAGGATCTGGTTGAGAAGCATATCCCCGAGCGCGCCTATGCCGAACAGTGGGATGCCGTCGGCCTGAAGGCCGGCGTTGCCAATATCCTGAACCTCGATCTGCCGATCGAGGAGTGGTTCAAGGAAGAAGGCATCGGCGAGGACGACATTCGCGAGCGCCTGACGCAAGCCGCCAATGCCGCCTTTACCGAAAAGGCCGAGCGCTTCGGCGACGACATCATGCATTATGTCGAACGCTCGATCGTCATGCAGACGCTCGATCATCTCTGGCGCGAGCACATCGTCAACCTCGACCATCTACGCTCCGTCATCGGTTTCCGCGGCTATGCCCAGCGCGATCCGCTGCAGGAATACAAGTCCGAAGCCTTCGAACTCTTCACCGGCCTCCTCAATAATCTGCGCGAGGCGGTCACCGCCCAGCTGATGCGCGTCGAGCTGGTGCAGCAGGCGCCCGCTGAGCCGGAACCGCCGCTGATGCAGGCCCATCATCTCGATCCGACGACCGGAGAGGACGATTTCGCCCCGATCTACCAGGCCTCTGAAGTCATCGTCTCACCCGAGAACCGCAATCCGGACGACCCCGCCACCTGGGGCAAGGTCGGGCGCAACGAGGCCTGCCCTTGCGGTTCCGGCAAGAAATACAAGCATTGCCACGGTGCCTTCGAGCAGGTCTGAGGCAAATCGCGAAAAGCTGGAATGCCGCCTTCGGGCGGCATTTTTCTTTTCTGCGGCAGCGCCGAGAACCCGATCTTCATAGCTTGATGGCAGCCCGATCCGGAACCGTTTCTTAACCCTGTTCTGTCAAGACTTCGGGGGCGATTTGCCTGACCTTTAGAGTTTTGCGTGTTCATCATGGCGGTCATAGAAACAGCGGAGAAACTGCTGCCCGCGGGCCTGCGCCCGATCGGCGGCCGCACGCTGCGCATGTTTGCCGCCATGCTCACCGAAGGCGGCGAAAAAGCGGCCGCCCGGCGGATGGCGCTGACGGCCTTCTCGATCCGTATCCTCAGCGCCGCGCTCGCCTTTATCTCCCAGATCGTGCTCGCACGGCTGATGGGCGAATATGAATATGGCATCTTCGTTTTCGTCTGGGTGCTGATCGTCGTCTTCGGCGATCTCTCCTGCCTTGGCTTCCACACCGCGATCGTCCGCTTTCTGCCGCAGTACAAGGCGGCGGGCGCCTTCGACGAAATCCGCGGCCTGACCGGCACGGCACGCATCTTTGCGATGCTTTCCGGCACAGTGATGCTCGCCGCCGGCATGATCGGGCTGCATTTCTTCGGCGATAGGATCGAAGCCTATTACCTCATCCCGATCTTCCTCGGCCTGCTTGCCATGCCGATGATCGCGCTTGGCGATATTCTGGAAGGCACGTCGCGGGCGAACCATTGGCCGGTGATGGCGCTGAGCCCGGTCTATATCGTCCGGCCGGTCCTCATCATCGCCTTCATGCTGATCGCGATTGCGATGGGCGCAGAGCATACGGCCGTCACGGCCATGCAGGCGGCGCTTGCCGCCACCTTCGTCACCGCGCTTGGCCAATATGGCGCGACACTCTATCGTCTTCGCCGGCACTATGACGAAGGTCCGCGCAAGATCGATTTCCTCGCCTGGCTCAGTGTAGCCTTCCCGATCTTCCTGATCGAAGGCGTGAGTTTCCTGCTCACCAATTCAGATGTCGTCGTCGTCGGCATTTTCCTTGAACCGCACGACGTCGCTATCTATTTCGCCGCCGCCAAGACCATGGCGCTGGTGCATTTCATCAATTTCTCCGTCAAGGCCGCTTCCGGCCCGCGCTTTTCCTCGATTATTGCCGAAGGCGACCACGCTCAACTGGCGGCGGCCGCCGCCGACGCCGCCCGCTGGACCTTCTGGCCGGCGTTCGGAGTCGGCCTCGTCGTGCTCGCGGCCGGCCACCTGCTGCTGTCGCTGTTCGGCGGCGCCTTCACGTCAGGTTATCTTGTCATGGCGATCCTGCTCGCCGGCATCCTTGCCAAGTCACTGGTCGGCCCGGCCGAAACGCTGCTGATGATGGCGGGCAAGCAGAACCTCTGTGTGGCTCTCTATGCCGGCGCATTGGCCGCCAATGTCAGCCTCAACCTTGCTTTGATCCCGCACTACGGCATCGAAGGCACCGCCGTCGCCACCGCCTCGGCCATGGCAGTCGAGGCTATCCTCCTGCATGTCGCCGTGCGCCGCACGCTCGGCATCGTCCTCTTCGCCTTCGCCAGCCCCTCCGCCGCAACGCCAGAAATGAGAGTTCGATAGATGGTGCGCCTACCACCCGTCACCGAAAGCACCGACAGCATCAGCAACCGCATGATCCATGAGCTCGCGGCGCTGCATTTTGAAGCGCCGCAGGCCGAGGCCCGCGCCGAGATCGGCCGGCCGGGGCGCGAGCTCTGCCTCTATCCCGGCAAGCTCGGCTACGAACTTCAGGACGAGCTCGACTTCCTTTCCAACCGAGCGATGGAACCGAACGTCTTTTTCTCCGGCCGCTTCCTTGCGCCCGCCATGCCGCGGATCGAAGACCGGCAAGTAAATTTCGCCCTGATCCGCGATTACAGCGCCGGCCGCAGCCGCATGCGCTTCCTCCTGCCGTTTTCGGTCGACAGACCGGGCTTTGCCGTCGGCCCCTCGATCATCCGCGGCTGGTCGAACAGCTTCGGTCCGCTCGGCACACCGCTCGTCGACAGCGAAGATGCGGCCGAAACCCTCGACAATTTCTTCGAAGGGCTGATCGCTCCCGATCTCAACCTGCCGAGCACACTGGTCTTGCCGGACCTGAGATTGAACGGCATTTTCGTGCGCATGCTCAAGGCCGTGGCGCTCGGCCGCAACCTTCCGCTCACCGTGACCAATCCCTATCAGCGCCCGATGCTGCAGAGTGAGGAAGAGGCGCCCGCCTATCTCGGCAAAACCATCTCCTCGTCGCACATGCGTGAGATGCGCCGCCAGTGGCGCCTGCTGGAGGAACAGGGAACGGCGGTCTATGCCGTCGCCCGCCAGCCGCGCGACGTCCACGTCCGTTTCGAGGAATTCTTGGCGATGGAGGCTGGCGGCTGGAAGGGCAAACGGCGAAGCGCTCTCGTCACCGATCGCTACCATACCGCATTCGCGCGCGAGGCCGTGTCGAACCTTGCCGCCGTCGACGCCGTGCGTATCCACACGATCGATCTCAACGGCAAAGCGATCGCTGCCATCGTGGTGTTGATGATGGGCGGCGAGGCCTATACCTGGAAGACCGCCTATGATGAGAACTATGCCCGCTATTCGCCGGGCAAGCTCTTGATGAGCGAACTCACGGAATGGCATCTCGATGACGCCAATATCGTGCGCTCCGATTCCTGTGCCGTCTCCGACCATCCGATCATGAGTCGCTTGTGGCAGGAGCGCGAGGAGATGGGAACTTTGGTCATCGGCCTGACCCAGAACGGCGACCGCGACATGCGCCAGGCCGCCGCCCAGCTCCACATGTACCGCAGCACGCGCAACATGGCGAAGATGCTGCGCGAGAAGATCATGTCGCTCACCGGCCGAGGCTAAAGCATCTCCGGGCGGCGCTCAGCCCTCAGCCGCAGCTTTCTCTCGCAGCAGCCGGCGGATGACCTTGCCGGTTGTCGTCAGCGGCAATGACTCGACGAATTCCACCTCGCGCGGATATTCGTGCATCGAAAGCCGCATCTTCACCCATTCCCTGATTTCGGCGGCCAGCGACTCGCTCGGCGAATGACCGGGTGATAGCACGATATAGGCCTTGACGATCTCGGTGCGCACCGCATCGGGTTTGCCGACGGCCGCGGCAAGCTGCACGGCGGGATGGCCGATCAGGCAATCCTCGATCTCGGCCGGGCCGATGCGATACCCGGACGAGGTGATGACGTCGTCGTCACGGCCTTCAAAGGTGACGTAGCCGTCTTCGTCCTGCCGGCCGATGTCACCGGTAAGCAGCCAGCCGTGAAGAAATTTTCGCGCGGTCGCCGCCGCATCGTTCCAATAGCCGAGGAACATCACGGGATCGGGACTCGCGATGGCGATCTGACCGGATTCGCCCGCCGGCAGTTCGTCACCGGCCTCGCTGACGATCGCGACGCGATGGCCGGGCACCGCGCGTCCGATGGCGCCCGCCTTGGTGACGCCAAAGGCAGCACTCGACGACAGCACGAAATTGCATTCCGTCTGGCCGTAGAATTCGTTGACGGTGATGTCGAGCGTGCGCCGCGCCCAGTCATAGGTCTCGCGGCCGAGCGCTTCTCCCGCCGAGCCGATGGTGCGCAACACCAGATCATATTTCGACCGCGGATCGGAAACCGACCGCATCAGCCGCAGCGCCGTCGGCGGGATGAAGGCATTGCGCACCTTCATCTCCGCCATGATCCGATAGGCCGTGTTGGCATCGAATTTCTGCGCCGGCGACGAGACGACGGGAACGCCGAGCAGAAGGCTCGGCAGCAACGCGTTGAGAAGACCGCCGGCCCAGGCCCAGTCGGACGGGGTCCAGACCTTGTCGCCCGCCTTGGGAAACCCTTCATGGGCGAACTGCATGCCGGGAATATGCCCGGGCAGAACACGGTGGCCATGCAATGCGCCCTTGGGCGGCCCTGTCGTGCCCGAGGTGAAGATCATCAGCGCCGGATCGTCGGGCGTTGTCTTCTCTCCCTCGAAGACCGGCGCATGCGAGGCGGTCAGATCGGCAAAGGAGAGGGCGTCGCGAGCGCCGCTGACACTGATCACATGTCGCAGTTCCGGCAGGCGATCGCGGATTTGCCGGACCCGATCAAGGCCGAAATCATTGGTGATAATTGCCGCCGCGCCTGAGATTCTGAGCCGATATTCAAGCGCCTCGACGCCGAACAGCAGCGCCAGCGGCAGGGCGATCGCGCCCATCTTATAGATTGCGACGTGCGCAATCACGGTCTCGAAGGACTGGGGCACCAGCAGAGCGACGCGATCGCCACGCTTGATGCCGAGCGATGCCAGCGCATTGGCGAACATCGAAGAGGCCGCGGAAAGTTCACCATAGGTCAGCGAAAGATCGTCGCCGTCCGGGCTGAAATGCTCCAGACAGACGCGTCCCGGATCTCGCACCGCCCATTCGTCGCTGACGGCGCGGCCGATATTGAAATCCTCCGGAATCCGCCAGGAAAAATCACGGCAGAGATCGTCATAACGATCAAGGGACGGCAGTCGCATAGTCGAGTTCCGGTGAATGCTGCGGCAGCTAACACCGTGCGGCGCGGATACGCAAGCTGCAGAGAAAAACGAGCCGATCACACACCATTGTATGCGTAGTCCGCAGATTGTTCATTCAGCCCCTGCGACTTTCGCAGTTGCGCACTAGATCATGAAACGCCGCGCGGGGTTATCTCAAGTCTTGGAGCGTTTCATGGAATACGTCAAATTCGGAAAGACCGGGCTCGAAGTTTCGAAAGTCTGCCTCGGCTGCATGACCTTCGGTGATCCCGGCCGCGGCAATCATGCCTGGAGCCTGCGGGAAGAGGAAAGCCGGACGATAATCAAGCAGGCGATCGACCTCGGAATCAATTTCCTCGACACCGCCAACACCTATTCCAACGGCTCTTCGGAGGAGATCGTCGGCCGTGCCATCAAAGACTTCGCCAAGCGCGAAGACATCGTGCTTGCGACCAAGGTGTTCAACCGCATGCGGCCGGGCCCGAACGGTGCCGGTCTGTCGCGCAAAGCGATCTTCGACGAGATCGACAATAGCCTGCGGCGCCTCGGCACCGACTATGTCGATCTCTACCAGATTCATCGTTTCGACTATACGACGCCGATCGAGGAAACGCTGGAAGCGCTGCATGACGTCGTCAAATCGGGCAAGGCACGTTATATCGGCGCCTCATCCATGTATGCCTGGCAATTCACCAAGGCGCTCTACGTCTCCCGGCTGAACGGCTGGACCGAGTTCGTCAGCATGCAGGACCACCTGAACCTGCTCTACCGCGAGGAAGAGCGCGAAATGCTGCCCTTCTGCGCAGACCAGAAGATCGCCGTCATTCCCTGGAGCCCGCTGGCCCGCGGCCGTCTGACCCGCGACTGGGACGAGACGACGGCGCGTAGCGAAACCGACGAATTCGGCAAGACGCTCTACACGCAGTCCATCGATGCCGACCGCAAGATCGTCGATGCCGTCGCCGAAATCGCCAGAGCCCGCAGCATCTCCCGCGCCCAGGTCGCCACCGCCTGGATCCTGCAGAAGAGCGTGGTGACCGCGCCGATCATCGGCGCATCCAAACCGAACCACCTGACCGATGCCGTTGCCTCGCTCTCGGTCAAACTCACCGCCGAGGAAATCGCGGCCCTGGAAGCCCCCTATGTCCCGCACGCCGTCGCCGGCTTCAAGTAACCGCCGGCGGGATCGAGCTGCCGACGCATCGTCACCAGAAACTGCTCGGCAAGCGCCCTGTCCTCGACGGCGCGGGCGAGAATAACGGCCCCCATCATCGATGAAAGCGTCGTCGCTGCATTGGCGCGGCGCTCGTCGTCGGTCTTTCCGGGAACGATATCGGCAAGTGTGTCGACCAATACGGACAGCCCGTCGCTGAAGACGGCGCGCATCGCGCCGTGGCTGCGGCTCACCTCCTGAATCAAAGTCGCGAAAACACAGCTGCCGCCCGGATCGTCAACCGTGCGCCAGTGAATATAATGGTCGAGAAGTGCCTGCAGCGGCCGGTCGGGAGACTCGGCAATATGTTCCTTCCAGCGCCTCTCGACCTTGTCGATCAGCTTGCGGCTGACCTCAAGCGCCAACTCGTCCTTCGAACTGAAGTGGCCGTAGAAGCCGCCATGCGTCAGCCCCGCCGCCTTCATGATATCGACGACACCGACGCCGTCGAAACCGTTCTCGCGAAAGAGCACGCCGGCAACACTGAGTATCTTCTCGCGGTTCTCGGCAAATTTTTCGCGGCTGACCCGCATCTTCATCTCCAGAAATCGTCGCTTGACAAAATATATGATGTCCATCATCAATAAGCAAGAAATATGATGATCATCATGTAAATCGGCTCTGTATCTTCTCCACCTGAATTCGAATGGAATCCCCTCATGGTTTCAGCAGTTCTTGCCTCCTCCCTTGCGCGGCGCAACATTCACTACGGTTGGGTCGTCGTTGCCGCGACCTTCCTGACCATGCTGGTGACGGCAGGCGCCATGGGCGCCCCCGGCGTCCTCATCAAGCCGCTCCAGGATGAGTTCGGCTGGGAAACGTCGCAGATTTCCTCCGCTCTGGCGATCCGCTTGATCCTTTTCGGTTTCATGGGTCCGTTCGCCGCCGCCTTCATGAATTATTTCGGCGTGCGAAAGGTCATCGTCTTTGCACTGGCGCTGATTGGCGCGGGCTTCATCGGTTCGCTGTTCATGACCAGGCTTTGGCATCTGCTGGCGCTGTGGGGCATCGTCGTCGGCTTCGGCACCGGCCTGACGGCCATGGTGCTGGCGGCAACGGTTTCGACGCGCTGGTTTGTCAAGCACCGCGGCCTTGTCGTCGGCATGCTCTCGGCGAGTTCGGCAACCGGCCAGCTCGTCTTCCTGCCGCTGATGGCGGAACTCACCGAACGCTACGGCTGGCGTGCCACCGTGTTCTTCGTCTGCGCCATGATCATGGTTGCCGCGCTTCTCGTCCTTCTCTTCATGCGTGACCGCCCGTCGGACGTGAACCTGCCGTCGCTGGGAGAAGCCCATGTCGCGCCAGCGCCGGCCCGCACGACGCTCGGCGCTGCGCTGATGACGCCGATCACCACGCTCCGCGAAATATCGACGACCTCGACCTTCTGGATCCTGTTTGCGACCTTCTTCATCTGCGGCCTCAGCACCAACGGCCTGATCCAGACCCATTTCGTCACCCTCTGCGGCGATTTCGGCATCGTGCCGGTGGCAGCCGCCAGCGTGCTTGCCGTCATGGGCATCTTCGATTTCTTCGGCACCATCGGCTCCGGCTGGCTCTCCGACCGCTTCGATAATCGTTGGCTGCTGTTCTGGTATTACGGCCTACGCGGTCTCTCGCTGCTCTACCTGCCCTTCAGCGATTTCAGCTTCTATGGCCTCTCGATCTTCGCGATCTTCTACGGTCTCGACTGGATCGCCACCGTGCCGCCGACCGTCAAGATTGCCGCCGACCGCTTCGGCCGCGAAAAGGCCGGCCTCGTCTTCGGCTGGGTCTTTGCCGGCCATCAGTTGGGCGCCGCCACCGCCGCCTATGGCGCCGGCCTGTCGCGCACGGAGCTGTCGAGCTACCTGCCCGCCTTCTTCGTCGCCGGCGCCTTCTGCCTCTTGGCTTCGATCCTGGCGATCACACTGAAGAAGTCCGGCCTGACCAACCCGGCCCCTGCCGCCGCCCACTGATATGAAACAGGATCCGCCCTCGAGACCAGGCCGGATCTTCCAACGCTTCATTGCGATAACTTCGCCGGCCCGTCTTGCGCGCGCGGGCGCTCGCATGTTAGACAGCCGCCCGTCCGTATCCGTTGCCCCATTGGCGGAATTGGTAGACGCGCTCGACTCAAAATCGAGTTTCGAAAGAAGTGCTGGTTCGACCCCGGCATGGGGCACCAGCCTCCGCTCTGTGAGCTTCGGTCGGCGAGCCGAAGAGAGCATTGAGGCGGATGCAGCCGCGCCGCAGTTCCGTCAGGAACGAAGGCGGACTGGTTCGATTATGCTCCGCTTAGCGGCACCATTATCCCGAATACAATCGTGTCACGCCTCCGCATCATCAAGCTGACGCGGAAGCACGGAACGAATTCACATCTGCCCGAAACTACTTGTTCTTCAGCAGCCACATCTTGCCGGCCATCGTGATGCCGTAGACATCTTTTGATGCGTCATCGTCGAGATGCCGCCGCTCGAGGAAGCCCGGCTCTCTCAACTCGCCCAGCGTCTTAGCCGTGACCGATTTCACCTTCTGCGGCCGCTCTTTCCAGCGGTCGGTCTTTGCGTAGGTCACCGTCGCGTTCTGATGCGTCCATTTATTTGCCGGCTGAGGATAGAGATCTCCGGCCTTGGCGAGTTTAAGTGCGACGATCTGGGATGGGGTAAGCTCAATCATACTGAAAAATTCCTGTGCGGGGTTCTGTGCGCCGAAAATGCGCTTCGAACGAAAGGGTGCCCATAACACCGCCTGATCACTTCCACCACCGTATTGCGCGTGCGTGCCATTCGAAACGCGAAAACCCGGCTTGCGGGAGCCGGGCTTCGTCTTTGTCGCGAATCTTCGTCAATAGCAGCGCCTAACCGTCCGGGTTACTTCGCCTTCATCGGTCTGACGGGTGACGCTCCTGGTTTCGCAGCCATCATGTCGGTAGCGGCGGTGCTCACGTTCGCGCACAGCGCCGAGAGTGACGCCGCGCTCACTGATGGTGATGCCGGGCCGCTCCCGCTCGTAACGATAGTCATCGTCATACGAACGCTCCCTGACATAGACGCTGTCGGCGAGAACAGGCGCTGCAAACGAGCAGGCGGCAAGGGCCGTCACGGCACAGTTCAGAATGATCTTTCGCATGTCGTTTCTCCTTGTCTAAAGGGCCAACGAAGCAAAAGGGAAGTGGTTCCGACATAGGCGGCAAACCTGTCATTCTGGAGTGGACGCGGAATTTATTGTTCGTGACCAAGCCGACGCTTCCGAGAGCAGCCGCAAAACGCAAATCAACTATTTAATTTTGCTTGCGCTTCGTCCAAGGTGGCGCCGTTACCATCAGGCGAGGGCAGACGTGCATCAGGAAGTGGGACTCATCGCGACGGTCGCCGTCAGTTTTGTTTTCGCGGCGGTCCTCGGTTATGGCGCCGACCGGCTGCGACTGCCGCCGCTCGTTGGCTATCTGATGGCCGGCATCCTGATCGGGCCACTCACACCAGGTTTCGTCGCCGATACCGCCCTTGCCGGCCAGCTTGCCGAAATGGGTGTCATCCTGCTGATGTTCGGCGTCGGCCTGCATTTTTCCGCTTCCGACCTGCTTGCCGTACGCGGGATCGCCGTGCCGGGCGCGATCGGCCGAATTATTCTGGCCACTCTGCTGGGTATCGGCCTCTGCACGCTCTGGGGCTGGAGCCTCGGCGCCGGCGTCGTGTTCGGGCTCAGCCTCTCGGTAGCGAGTACGGTCGTACTCCTGAAGGCGCTGGAGGAGCGCAATCTCGTCAATGCGCCGAGCGGGCGCGTGGCCGTCGGCTGGCTGATTGTCGAGGATCTGGTGATGGTGCTGGCGCTGGTGCTGCTGCCGGCGCTGGCAGAGCTTCTCGGCGGCCACGCCGTTGATACGAATCACGGCCTCGGTGAGCTGCCGCTGGTGTTGACGATCGGACTGACCTTGTTCAAGGTGCTGGCCTTCGCCGCGATGGCAATCTTCCTCGGCCCCCGTATCGTGCCCTGGCTGCTGACGATGATCGCCCGCACCGGCTCGCGCGAACTCTTCACGCTGACGGTGCTGGCAATCGCGCTCGGCATCGCTTTCGGCTCGGCGGCGATTTTCGGTGTCTCCTTTGCACTCGGCGCCTTTTTCGCCGGCGTCGTCATGAGCGAATCCCAGCTCAGCCACAGAGCAGCGGCCGATTCACTGCCCTTGCAGAACGCCTTCTCCGTGCTGTTCTTCGTCTCGGTCGGCATGCTCTTCGACCCCTCGATCCTGGTTCGCCAACCGTTGGCCGTGATCGGCGCCCTGGCGCTCGTCATTCTCGGCAAGGCCGTCATCACCTTCGCCATCGTCATGATGCTGCGATATCCGATCGGCATGGGGCTGACCTTGGCCGGCGGCCTTGCCCAGATCGGCGAATTTTCCTTCATCCTTGCCGGCCTCGGCGTCTCGCTCGGGCTTCTGCCGCATGAAGGCCAGGATCTGATCCTTGCCGCAGCGATCCTGTCGATCACACTCAACCCGATCGTGATCATCGCAACCGAGGGCCTGAAGAAACATATCCATGCGCAATGGCCCTCGCTCTTCGAAAATTTCGGCAGAAAGAGGCAGAAGACGCTCGGCAAAGAACTGGAAAAAATCAGGGCGCTCGGCGAGGAACGAGAACGCCAGCATCAGTTGAAAATGCAGCAGCTGATCGAAACCTTTCCGCTGTTCTCTCAGGTCGGGGAAGATGCGCAGGAAGAGCTGCTGCTGCTCTTCAAGGCGAAGTCGGCTCCACCAGGCGAACGCGTCATCCGTCGCGGCGATCGCGGCGACAGCATGTATTTCATCTCCTCAGGCGCGGTCGAAGTACGTCTCGCCAGCGGTGCGATCCGCCTGGAACCGGGCGCCTTCTTCGGGGAAATGGCGTTGCTGAGCGGCGGAAGGCGCACGGCAGACGTCATCGCCGTCGACTTCTGTCAGTTCGAGGTGCTCGAGCGGCGCGATTTCAATATGTTCATGTCGCATCATCCCAACTTGCGCGCCGTCGTCAGCGAAATGGCGCAAAAACGCACCGAAATGAACGTCCTGCGTCAGCAATGGGAAAAGTCGATGGATCTATCCTGACGCGGCGATCGTCTCAGCCCGCCGGCCAATAGCCGTCAGAGCGGAAATCGTCCGGGATCGGGTCGAGCCGCGACAAGGTCTCGGCCGCGAAATCGATCTGCATCGACAGGTATCTCAGGGAGGCCAGCATCGGCACGCCGGTGGCAAATTCCCGAATGCGGGACGGGTGATAACCACTTTCCTTGAGCCGCCGGTTCGCTTCCCGGCGCACATCTTCCCGGCTCGGTCCCGAACCCGCTTCGGCCCGGTCATTCATCTGCACGGCCCGCCCAAGGCCGCCTTCAATCACTTTGAACATTCTCATGCCACCCTGCACGTCGACCACGTAAACCTTGCCCTAGAATGGCCGATTCGCAATCCCATGAAATCTTGGGAGAGGCGGCGACGCCTCCGCATCACAAAATTTTTAGACGACGGTGGCACGAAGGACACGGGCGAGCATTTACAGCGCCGCATACGACCCCTAAAGCTTTTTGCACCGCAATAGGAAAGGAATGGAATGCTTCGCAGACTTTACGACTGGACCATGTCTCTGGCCTCGCGCAAATCGGCCGAAGTCTGGCTCGCCGTCATCGCCTTCGTCGAAAGCTCCGTCTTTCTCGTCCCCGCCGATGTGCTGTTTCTGCCGATGGCGCTTGCCAAGCCGGAACGCTCCTATCGCTATGCGCTGATCGCGACCGTCGCCTCCGTGCTCGGCGGCATCGCCGGTTGGGCGCTCGGCTTTTACGCCTACGAGACGGTGGCGCGGCCGGTTCTCGCATTCTACGGCAAGCTCGATGCCTTTGAGCAGATGAAGGCCTATGTCACCTACGAGTGGATCCTGTTGCTGCTCGTCACATCAGGTCTCGCACATCTGCCGCCGATCAAGATCGTGACCATCCTGTCCGGCGTCATCCACGTCAATCTCGGTCTTTTCATCGTTTCGGCGATCGTTGCGCGCGGCGCGCGTTTCCTGTTCCTCGCCTGGCTGCTGCGCCGCTACGGCGAGCCGATCCGGCATTTCATCGAAAAGCGCCTCGGCCAGATCGTCGGCATCGGTGCCGGGGCCGTGATCGTGCTATATGTCGGCTACCGCTCTTTCGCTCACTAGGCCCATCTTGCGGAGTTCCGCCATGACTGCCATCTCTTCGCCGCTCGTCCGCCCCGGCTTTACCTATTCGATATTGCTCGCTATCGGCATGGCGGCGGTGGTCGGCGCCGCGCTCGGCTTCCAATATATCGGCGGCTATATTCCCTGCGCACTCTGCCTCTTGCAGCGCCAGCCCTATTATTATGCCATCCCGATCGCCATTCTCGCCGCCATATGCGAGCTTGCCGGTCTGCCGAACTGGATTTCCCGGGCAATGCTGCTTGCGGCCGGCATCCTGATGCTGGTGACGGCCGGCATGGGCGTCTATCACGCCGGCGTGGAATGGCATTTCTGGCCGGGGCCGGCGACCTGCTCGACGACCGCAAACAGCATGACGAGCAATGCCGGCGATCTGCTGACCGAGCTCAATACGATCAAAGGTCCATCCTGCACCGATGCAGCGCTGCGGGTGCTTGGCCTGTCTTTTGCAGGTTGGAACGTGATCGCCGGTATTCTGCTGGCAGCTTTCGCCTTCGTCGGCGTCCGCAAATCTGCGTGAGGCGAGCCTATCAGGGCTGCAGTTCGGTATCCCAGTAGAGATAGTCGAGCCAGCTTTCATGCAGATAGTTGGGCGGAAACAGCCGGCCGTTATTGTGCAGATCCTGCACCGTCGGCTGGTAGGGCTTTTGCGCCGGGAACATGCCCGCCTGCTTCGGAAGCTTGCTGCCCTTGCGCAGATTGCAGGGCGAGCAGGCTGCCACGACATTCTCCCAGGTCGTCTCGCCGCCATGGGCACGCGGGATGACGTGGTCGAACGTCAGATCGTCATGAGAGCCGCAATACTGGCACTCGAACCGGTCGCGCAGGAAGACGTTGAACCGGGTGAAAGCCGGATTGCGCGATGGCTGAACGTAAGTCTTCAGGCACACGACACTCGGAAGCCGCATCGAAAAGCTCGGTGAGGAAACCGAATGTTCATATTCCGCGATGATGTTCACACGGTCGAGAAAGACCGCCTTGATCGCGTCCTGCCAGGACCAGAGCGACAAGGGATAATAACTCAGCGGCCGGTAGTCAGCGTTCAGGACGAGCGCCGGCAGGGCCTGCGGGGAGACTGCAATCGTCAAGGGACTCTCCTGATCGATTCGGCATCTGCATCTGTATATTAGGCCGGTTGTTACAGGATTGTGAAGTCCAATAAATTCAGAGGATAAAGGCAATTTGAAGAGTGTTGCCGATCAGCCGATCGGCAGCATGTCGCGCCGCATTTTCGTGGCGTAATAGGCCCAGAAAAGCCGCGCCGCCACCGAGCGCCATGGCGACCAGACTTGCGAGAGCCTGGCAAGCGCCTTGGCTTGCGGCCGCGCCGCAAGTCCAAGCGCGGTACCGACGGCATTCTGCAGCGCCACATCGCCGGCTGGAAAGACATCGGCATGGCCGCCGCAGAACATCAGATAGACCTCCGCCGTCCACGGACCGACGCCCTTTAAGGCGGTGAGTTCACCAAGCGCTTCGTCCGGCGGTTTCAGGCAGAGGCCGGAAAGATCGAGGCGGTCGGAGACAACCGCTTCAGCAATCCGCGACAGCGTGTCGGCCTTGGCGCGCGACAGGCCGAATTCCCGCCATGCTTCCGGCGCAAGCAGCACGTAGCCTTCGGCCGTCAACGGCCCGTCCGCCGGCAGCATCCGCCGCCAGATCGCCTCGGCGCTGGCGCGCGAGACCATTTGCGAGACGATGATATGGGCAAGGCCGGCAAAGCCGGGTTCACGCAACCGCAATGGGACAGGCCCTGCATCCGCCGCGATTGGTGCAAGGCGAGGGTCGAGGCGCAGCAATGCTTCGAGCCCCAGCCTGACGTCATCGTCGTTACGGATGATCTGCACGCGTCCTCCCAGTGGTTCGAAACCAAAATCCGTGGCAGAAGAAAGCATGACCACGAGCGAGCGTCAAAAGCCTGTCTTTCGTTTTGCGCCGAGTCCGAACGGACCGCTGCATCTCGGCCATGCGCTGTCGGCCTTTTTGAACCGCGACATGGCCGAAGCCGAAAATGGCCGCCTGCTGCTGCGCATCGAGGATATCGACCAGGCGCGCTGCACCCCCGAATTTGAGGCCGGCATCCTGAGGGACCTCGACTGGCTTGCTATCGATTGGGAAAGCCCGGTGCGGCGGCAGTCGGAACATTTCCCGGAATATCAGGCGGCGCTCCACGCATTGATCGAGCGCGGCCTGGTCTACCCCGCCTTCCTGACGCGCGGCGAGGTGAAGGCACGTGTCTCCGCCTACGAGGCAACGGGCCAATCCTGGCCGCGCGACCCCGATGGCACGCCACATTACCCGCCGATTGATCGCGAGCGGCTCGAGGCCGAATGGCGGGATATTCTTGCCTCCGGGAAAAAACATGCCTGGCGGCTCGATATGCGCAAGGCGCTCGACCTGATCGGCGAACTGCTGTTCTGGACCGAAACCGGCGACGGCAGGACGGGCGAGATCGCCGCCGAACCCGAGGTCTGGGGAGACGTCATCCTGTCTCGCTCGGATGCACCCTCGAGCTATCATCTTTCGGTGGTCGTCGACGATGCGCTGCAGGGCGTCACCCATGTCGTGCGTGGGCTCGACCTCTTCCACGCCACGTCGGTCCACCGGCTGCTGCAGGTGCTGCTCGGCCTGCCCCAGCCTCTCTATCACCATCATCGTCTCATCCTCGACGCCGATGGCCGCAAGCTTTCGAAAAGCGAAGGTGACAGCGGCCTTGCCGAATTGCGTGCCCAGGGCATGTCAGGGGCCGATATTCGCCGCCTTGTCGGGCTCTGACCGCCGTTCGGCACGCTCTCTGCCGACGATCGAAAGCGTGTGCGAGAACATCCGGAAGACGCGGAACTTGATCAGCGCCGCGTTGATCTCTGCGCCGATGATGAAGATGACGCCGACCATGTAGAGGAAGATCAGCACGATCATCACCGAGGCGAGACCGGCATAGGTCGCCGTATAATTGGCGAAGGTCGCAAGATAATAGGCAAAGACCAGCGCGCCGGCGAGCCACAGAAGCAGCGTCAGCAGCACGCCGGGAATGACGTCGAACACCCGCCGCTTACCGGCCGGCAGCCACAGATGCATGACGAGCAGCCCGACGGTGAGCACGACAAGCGTGCCGTAGATGCGCCAGCTGAAGACGATGTCGAGCGTATCGGCAAACAGCGGAAGCCATTTCCTGGCATAGTCGAGAGCCAATGGCACGGCCACCAGCAGAATGCTGATCGCCGCGAAGATGATGACGGCAATCAGCACATAGCCGAGGCTGGCGAGGCGGGTGAAATACCACGGCCGCGTTTCCTGCACCCGATAGGCACGGTTGAGCGAGATGCGCAGCGCTTCGACGCCGTTCGAGGCGAAATAGGCAGCCGCCAGCACCGAGACCGTCAGCAGCCCGCCGCGCTGAATGGTCAGGACCTGCAGCACCTGGTCGGCGAGCGGCTTGGCGATCGCTTCCGGCCAGGTGTCGAAGATCAGATGGATGGCGGTGGAGGAAAACTGATCGGCGCCGAGGAAGCTTGCAAGCGCCGTGCCGAAGATCAGGAAGGGAAAAACCGCAAGCAGGCTCGACAGCGCCACGTGGCTCGCCATTGCAAATCCGTCATCCTCGACCATGTGACAGATCGCGTCGTAGACCACGTCGTAGATCGTGCGCAGCACCTTCCGCATTCCGTCCCCGGCTTCCAGATTGTATCCTCTGGCCGAATATGGGAAACGAGTCTCATTTTGTACAGGAATCATTCCATGGCGGAACAGCGCACAATCGTCGTCACCGGCTGTTCCTCCGGCATCGGCGCTTACTGCGCCCGGGCGCTGAAGGCCGATGGCTGGCGTGTCTTTGCGACGGTGCGCAAGGCGGATGATCTGCCGGCACTGGAAGCCGACGGCATCGAGGCCTTCGTGATGGATTATGCCAGGGCCGAGACGATTTCCGACTTCGTCGGCGCGGCCCTCGGCCGCAGCGGCGGCCGCATCGACGCGCTCTTCAACAATGGTGCCTACGGCCAGCCTGGCGCCGTCGAGGATCTGTCGACGGCGGCGCTGCGCGCACAGTTCGAAGCGAACTTCTTCGGCTGGCACGAATTGACGCGGCAGCTCATCCCCTCGATGCGCAAACATGGTCACGGACGGATCGTGCAATGCTCCTCCATTCTCGGCCTGGTCCCCTATCGCTATCGCGGTGCCTATACCGCCTCGAAATTTGCGCTCGAGGGGCTCAGCATCACCCTGCGTATGGAGCTTTACGGCAGCGGCATCCATGTGAGCCTGATCGAGCCTGGGCCGATCGCCACGCGTTTCACCGCCAACGCGCTCGCAAAGATCAGGGAAAACGTCGATCTCGAGAATTCGCCGCACGCAGCAGATTATGCCAGACAGTTGGCGAGGCTCGACGGATCGGGGCCGGTCAACCGCCACAAACTTGCCCCCGACGCGGTCTACTCCGTATTGAAACAAGCATTGAACTCGAAAAGACCAAAGCCACATTATCCTGTAACGACTCCGGCTAAACAGGGCATGCTCCTGAAGCGACTGCTTCCGGCAGACCTCTTCTACAATCTGATGCGCTGGACCGATTGACCGAGAAAGCTGAATACCATGTCCACGGCCACCTATATCCTTGCGATCATCGTCATGGGCATCGTCGCCCTCGTGCTGATCCGCGGCCTCTTCAACATGATGAAGGGCGGTGATGCCAACCTTTCCAACAAGCTGATGCAGCTTCGCGTCCTGCTGCAGGCAATCGCCGTCGTCCTGATTATGATCACGCTCTGGCTGACCGGCGGCGGCCGTCCGAGCTGACGGAAACTATGGAGTGGTTGGTGTGATGAGGAGTGGGAATGACCAAGGAGACGCGATCCCGGATGGGGTGTCTCTTCACGCAGCATCAAGTTTGGCGAAAGGGCCAACTCCATTCTCCGTCATCCTCGGCATTGAGCCGAGGATCTATGCCACGGCCTCTGATCGATGCGATCTGGATGCTCGGGTCAAGCCCGAGCATGACGGAGGTCGGGGTGGAACGACAATCCTCCCGCTAGGCGGTGCGACATGGTAAAACTCAACAAGATCTACACCAAAACCGGCGATGACGGCACGACCGGGTTGGTGTCCGGCCCGCGTCGGACAAAGGACGATCTGCGGGTCGAAGCCTATGGCACGATCGACGAGGCCAATTCCGCGATCGGCCTGGCGCGGCTGCACACATCAGGCTTGCCCGAACTCGACGCCATGCTGATGTCGATCCAGAACGATCTCTTCGATCTCGGCGCGGATCTCGCCACACCGGATATCGGTGAGACGCCGGCCTACGAACCACTGCGGATCATCGAGACTCAGGTCGCCCGCGTCGAGAGCGATATCGATCAGTTGAACGCCGGTCTCGAGCCGCTGAAATCCTTCATCCTGCCGGGCGGCAGCCCCGCTGCCGCATATCTGCACCTTGCCCGTACGATTGCCCGGCGCGCCGAACGTCTGATGGTGGCGCTTGCCCACACCGACGGCGAAATCGTCAGCGAGTCGGCGAGGAAATACGTCAACCGGCTCTCGGATTTTCTCTTCGTCGCTGCGCGCCATGCAAATGACCGGGGCCAAGCAGATGTGCTTTGGGTTCCCGGAAAAAACAGATAGGTTCGCCGCGACGACGATCGCCGGGGGGCCTTTATGTTCATACCACTTCACGACGCCAATACGCTGAAATATATCAAGGTCCAGTGGGTGACCCTCTCGCTGATCGCGCTGAATGTCGCAATCTGGCTATTCACCAGCCTGGAGAGCGAGCAGGCAGCCCAGGCGACAACAGTCGGGCTCGGTTACATCCCGGCCATCGTCTTCGGCGATGCGGTGCTGGCGCCGGGGCTCGAAATCGTGCCGGAACCGCTGACTTATCTCACCTATGCCTTCGTCCACGCCGGCTTCTGGCATCTCGCCGGTAACATGATCTTCCTCTGGGTCTTCGGCGACAATGTCGAGGATGCGATGGGGCATCTGCGCTTCCTGATGTTCTACCTCGCCTGCGCAGCCGCCGGCGCGCTCTGCCACGGCCTGTTCAGCATGACGTCGCAAGCGCCGCTGGTCGGCGCATCGGGAGCGATCTCCGGCGTGGTTGCCGCCTATGTCATGCTGCATCCGCGCGTCAGGGTTTGGGTGCTGGTCTTCTTCCGTGTGCCGTTGCCCCTGCCGGCTTTCGTGCCGCTGCTTTTGTGGATCGGGCAGCAGTTCGTCATGCTGGCGATCACACCCGAAAGCGATGTTTCCTGGGGCGCGCATGTCGGCGGCATCATTGCCGGAGGTATTTTAATCCTCGTCTTGCGCCGGTCCGGCGTGCCGCTCTTCGACCGGGAGATCGTCACACCTCGGGCCGTGAGAAACAGTCCCGGCGCCGTTCCGAGCATCGCCGCCGGAACGGGGGGCGGGATAGGGCAGCGCTTCCCCTGGGGTCGGCGCTCATAGCGATATTGACGTGAACGTAAACGTCCATATATTGCCCGTCAAATCGCCTGCCTGCGTCATGCGAGCGTTGAAATTGGAGGAAAAACGCGTATCCATGTCGCCATTCGACAATCGGAGCAGCGCCTGAGCGCGCATTTTCTAGAAAAGTCTCTGAAGCCAGTTTTCCCTGAAGGAAGGACCCCATGAAGATTCTCGTGCCCGTCAAGCGGGTTGTCGACTACAACGTGAAGATCCGGGTGAAGCCGGATGGCACGGGTGTCGAGCTTGCCAATGTGAAGATGTCGATGAACCCGTTCGACGAGATCTCGGTGGAAGAAGCGCTGCGGCTGAAGGAGGCCGGCAAGGCGGAAGAAGTGGTGGTCGTGTCGATCGGCCCCGCCAAGGCCGAGGAGACGCTGCGGACGGCGCTCGCCATGGGCGCCGACCGGGCGATCCTGGTCGAGACCGACGATCAGGTCGAGCCGCTCGCCGTCGCCAAGATCCTGAAAGCGGTGGCTGATGCCGAGCAGCCGGGGCTTGTCATCGTCGGCAAGCAGGCGATCGACGACGATTCGAACCAGACCGGCCAGATGCTGGCGGCGCTGCTGGGCTCAGCCCAGGCAACCTTCGCCTCGAAGATCGAGATTGGGGACGGCAAGGCGCAGGTCACCCGCGAGGTCGATGGCGGCCTGCAGACGATCGAGATCAAGCTGCCGGCGGTCATCACCACCGATCTCAGACTGAACGAGCCGCGTTATGCCTCGCTGCCGAACATCATGAAGGCGAAGAAGAAGCCGCTCGACAGACAAGCTCCTGCCGATTTCGGCGTCGACACGACGCCGCGGCTGAAGGTGCTGAAGACCGAGGAGCCGTCCGGCCGCAAGGCCGGCGTCAAGGTCAAGTCGGTCGCCGAACTCGTCGACAAGCTGAAGAACGAAGCCGGCGTGCTGTAATCGGGCTGGAACAGGAGCAACTATCATGACCATTCTTCTTCTGGCCGACCATGACGGCAATCACCTTTCCGACCAGACCGCCAAGGCGCTGACGGCGGCAAGCCAGATCGGCTCCGACGTGCATGTGCTGGTTGCCGGCAAGGCTGCCAGGGCTGCGGCCGATCAGGCGGCAAAACTCTCCGGCGTCTCCAAGGTGCTGCTCGCCGAAAGCGACGCGCTTGCCAACAATCTCGCCGAACCGCTGGCCGACCTGATCGTCTCGCTCGCCGGCTCCTACGACACGATCGTCTCGGCCGCCACTTCGGTCGGCAAGACGGTGCTGCCGCGGGTGGCCGCCCTTCTCGACGTCGCCCAGGTCTCGGAGATCATCGAGGTCGTTTCCGCCGACACCTTCAAGCGGCCGATCTATGCCGGCAACGCCATCCAGACGGTGCAGGCCAGCGATGCCAGGAAGGTGATCACCGTGCGCACCGCCTCGTTTGCTTCCGCGGCTGAAGGCGGCTCTGCCTCTGTCGAGGCGATCCCGGCGGTCTCCGATCCGGGGCTGTCGCGTTTCGTCTCCGATGCGCTGTCGGCCTCGGAACGGCCGGAACTGACCTCGGCCAAGGTCATCATCTCCGGCGGTCGGGCGCTCGGCTCGGCCGAGAAGTTCAAGGAAGTCATCCTGCCGGTTGCCGACAAGCTCGGCGCCGCCGTCGGCGCATCCCGTGCCGCCGTCGATGCCGGTTATGCCCCGAACGACTGGCAGGTCGGTCAGACCGGCAAGGTGGTGGCGCCCGATCTCTATATCGCCTGCGGCATCTCCGGCGCCATCCAGCATCTCGCCGGCATGAAGGATAGTAAGGTGATCGTCGCCATCAACAAGGACGAGGAGGCGCCGATCTTCCAGGTCGCCGACTATGGCCTCGTCGCCGATCTCTTCGAAGCACTGCCGGAATTGCAAAAGGCGCTCTGAGCGAGGCAAATGCCTTTCTTTCGCACTTGCGAATGACTGGAAAATTGTCTTTTATCGGTCTACTACATACTGCCGGACGATCCTTCGTCCGGCAGTATTGCTAATAATGCGGCAGCGCGGGGGCGAATGCCGAGCGGGGGTTTGGAGATGAGTGCGGTGTTGAAGAATATTGGTATCATTGGTGCCGGCCAGATGGGCTGCGGCATCGCGCATGTTTCGGCCGCCGCAGGTTACCGGGTCCACATCTACGATCTCTCACAGGACCGCATCGAATCCGGCCTCGCCACCATCAACGGCAATCTCGCCCGCCTGGTGACGAACGGCAAGATGACCGACGAGGAACGCAAGGCGACCTTGTCGCGCATATCAGGCTCCGCCGATGTCAACGATCTCGCCCCGTCCGATCTCGTCATCGAGGCGGCCACCGAGGACGAAAGCGTCAAGCGCAAGATCTATAGCCAGGTTTGTCCGGTGATGAAGCCGGAAGCGCTGCTGGCCACCAACACCTCTTCGCTTTCCATCACCCGGCTTGCTGCCGCCACCGACCGCGCCGAGCGCTTCATGGGCATACATTTCATGAACCCGGTGCCTGTCATGAAGCTGGTCGAACTGGTGCGCGGCATTGCGACCGATGAGAAGACCTTCACCGCCGCCAAGGAGTTCGTCGGCTCGCTGGAGAAGACCGTCACCGTCGCCGAGGACTTCCCGGCCTTCATCGTCAACCGCATCCTGCTGCCGATGATCAACGAGGCGATCTATACGCTCTACGAAGGTGTCGGCACCGTCGACGCCATCGATACGGCGATGAAGCTCGGCGCCAACCATCCGATGGGGCCGCTGCAGCTTGCCGATTTCATCGGCCTCGACACCTGCCTGTCGATCATGCAGGTGCTGCATGACGGCCTGGCGGACTCGAAGTATCGCCCCTGCCCGCTGCTGGTGAAATATGTCGAAGCCGGCTGGCTCGGACGCAAATCCGGCCGCGGCTTCTATGATTATCGTGGCGAAGTGCCCGTCCCGACGCGATAAGCAGACATCATCAGAAAGGGCGAGTGGACCGCACGCCCGCGAAATGCTTTCCTTGCCGAGAACGGGAGGAATGCCATGTCGACCGAAACACCCATGTTCCTGCTGCAATGCTGCGTCCTGATCGGACTCGCGGGCGTCTTCCTCATAAGAGGAGATGGAGACTCCTGAGCAATATCCTCACGACCCGATCACAGCCTTGATCAGCGCCTTTGCATCTTCACTATCCCAGGCGGCAGGCCCGTTCATGGCGGAGATCAGGCAGCCTTTGTCGTCGAGCAGCAGCGTCACCGGCAGGCCGAAAGCGAGACCTTCCTTCTTCAAGCTGTTGAAGACGCCGATCGTATTGTCTCGGTAAAGCTGCAGCGCATCGACACCGGTCTCGGCAAGGAAACTCTTCGGCTTTTCATCATTGCCAGTGTCGATATTGACGGGCACGACCTGGAACTTGTCGCTGCCCATCTCCTTTTCCAGAGCGTTCAGCGCCGGCATCTCCTCGCGACAGGGCACACACCACGTGGCCCAGAGATTGAGAAGAACGGTCCTGCCGGCGAAATGATCGAGCGTCAGCGGTTTACCGTCGGGTTCGTTGAAGGAAACCGCGGTCAGCTTGCGCGGCTCGTTGGCGGCAACCATGGCGGCGACCTGCCCCTTCATGAGCGGCGCCAGATTGGCGGCGCGCTCCTTTGCCAGCGCGCATTCGGCTGAAGCGCTGCTGGCGATGCCATTGCCAATGCCCGTCTCCTTCACGTATACCGCTGCCGCACCTGCAACGACCCCTGCGACGGCGGCGATTGCGATCAGTTTTCCGGACGGCAGGCCGAATGGTTTTTTCGTCGTCATTTCATTCTCCAGGACGGGCATCTTATGGCCGAGAACAATACGGACACCAAATCCTCCAACCAGATGTGGGGTGGGCGCTTCGCCTCCGGCCCGGACGCGATCATGGAGGAGATAAATGCCTCGATCGGTTTCGACAAGAAGCTATTCGCGCAGGATATCCGCGGTTCCGTCGCCCATGCGACGATGCTCGCCCATCAGGGGATCATTTCATCAGACGATAGGGACAAGATCGTTCACGGGCTAAACACGATCCTGTCAGAAATCGAAAGCGGCAATTTCGAATTCTCGCGCCGGCTCGAAGACATCCACATGAATATCGAGGCGCGCCTGGCGACGCTGATCGGGCCGGCGGCCGGCCGGCTGCACACCGCCCGCTCGCGCAACGACCAGGTGGCGCTCGACTTCCGCCTCTGGGTGAAGGAAGAACTCGAGAAGACCGAGAAGATGCTCACCGGCTTGATCGCCGCCTTCCTCGACCGCGCCGAGGAACATGCCGAAAGCGTCATGCCGGGCTTTACCCATCTGCAGACCGCCCAGCCCGTCACCTTCGGCCATCACTGCATGGCCTATGTCGAAATGTTCGGCCGTGACCGCGCGCGCGTGCGCCACGCCATCGAGCACCTGGACGAAAGCCCGATTGGTGCGGCCGCCCTTGCCGGCACTGGCTATCCGATCGATCGCCACATGACGGCCAAGGCGCTTGGTTTCCGCGAGCCGACCCGCAACTCCATCGACACCGTCTCCGACCGCGACTTCGCCATCGAATTCCTGTCGATCGCCGCGATTACGGGCATGCATCTGTCGCGCCTCGCCGAAGAGATCGTCATCTGGTCGACCCCGCAATTCGGCTTTGTGCGCTTGTCCGACGCTTTCTCGACCGGCTCCTCGATCATGCCGCAGAAGAAGAACCCCGATGCGGCCGAACTGGTGCGCGCCAAGACCGGCCGCATCAATGGCTCGCTGATCGCGCTGCTGACGATCATGAAGGGCCTGCCGCTCGCCTATTCCAAGGACATGCAGGAAGACAAGGAGCAGGTCTTCGACGCGGCCGAGAGCCTGGAGTTGGCAATCGCCGCCATGACCGGCATGGTGCGCGACATGGCCGTCAATACAGCGCGCATGAAGGCGGCGGCCGGCTCCGGCTTTTCGACGGCGACCGATCTTGCCGACTGGCTGGTGCGCGAAGCGGGCCTGCCCTTCCGTGACGCCCATCACGTCACCGGTCGCGCCGTGGCGCTCGCCGAAAGCGAGGGCTGCGATCTTGCCGAGCTGCCGCTCTCCGATCTGCAGGCGATCCATTCCGCGATCACCGACAAGGTCTACGACGTGTTGACGGTGGAAGCCTCGGTCGCCAGCCGCAAGAGCTTCGGTGGCACGGCGCCCTCCGAGGTACGCAAGCAGATTGCCTTCTGGCGCGCCCGCAATTGACAGATAGGGGGAGGCTGAAAGCCGCCTCCCCCTTGCTGCAAGCGCGGGAATGCCGTCCAACAATCAGGGTGCACAAGGCGGACAAACTTCGCTATGAAGATCCCGTCGTTCGAAATGAACGATATCAGCCATACGCCGCACAAGAGGATATCCATGCAGAAGAGCTTGCCGCACCTCATCCGCCTGACGGCGGTGCTCGCCGTCATCGGCCTTGCCGTTGCCGGATGCGGACGCAAGGGTGATCTCGATCCGCCGAGTGCTGCGGCGACGAAGGAAGGCGACGTTTCCAAGCCGACGAAACAGCCCGGCACCGTTGATAAGCCCTTCCTTCTTGACCCCCTCCTTTAAGGCGCGCACCCCGTGAACCATTTCGATTACCGCGACGGCATCCTTTACGCCGAGAACGTCCCCGTTCCCGAGATCGCCAGGGCGGTCGGCACGCCGTTCTACGTTTATTCCACAGCAACGCTGGAGCGCCACTATCGCGTTTTCTCGGAAGCCTTCG
Source organism: Rhizobium sp. NLR16a (assembly GCF_017948245.1). Classification (NCBI taxonomy): domain Bacteria; kingdom Pseudomonadati; phylum Pseudomonadota; class Alphaproteobacteria; order Hyphomicrobiales; family Rhizobiaceae; genus Rhizobium; species Rhizobium sp. NLR16a. The sequence goes on from NZ_CP072868.1 coordinate 47,685, forward strand.
CCGATGTCGACTCCATGGTTTGCTACGCGATGAAGGCGAACTCGAACCAAGCCGTGCTGAAGACCCTGGGACGCCTCGGTGCCGGCATCGACGTCGTCTCGGAAGGCGAACTGCGCCGTGCGCTTGCTGCCGGCATTCCGGCCAGCCGCATCATGTTTTCGGGCGTCGGCAAGACGCCGCAGGAGATGGATTTCGCCCTCGAGGCCGGCATCTACTGCTTCAACGTCGAATCCGAACCTGAGCTCGAGATTCTCAACCAGCGCGCTGTCAACGTCGGCAAGAAGGCGCCGGTCTCCTTCCGCATCAATCCTGATGTCGATGCCAAGACCCATGCGAAGATCTCGACCGGCAAGAAGGAAAACAAGTTCGGTATCTCCTGGGATCGCGCCCGCGCCATCTATGCCCATGCCGCCAAGCTGCCCGGCATCGAAGTCACCGGCATCGACATGCATATCGGCAGCCAGATCACCGAGCTGCAGCCCTTCGACGACGCCTTCAAGCTGCTGCGCGATCTCGTCGCGACGCTGCGTGCCGACGGCCACTCCATCCATCACGTCGACATCGGCGGCGGCCTTGGCGTTCCCTACAAGGATGACAACAATCCGCCGCCGCTGCCCGATGCCTATGCGGCGATCGTTAAGAACCAGCTGCGCGGCCTGAACTGCAAGATCGTCACCGAACCCGGTCGGCTGATCGTCGGGAATGCCGGCATCCTCGTGACCGAAGTTCTGTACGTGAAAGACGGCGGCGAGAAGACCTTCGTCATCGTCGACGGTGCGATGAACGATCTCATCCGCCCGACACTCTACGAGGCCTATCACGAGATCCGTCCAGTGACGATTTCGGCAGCGAACGCGCCGCGCATCCGCGCCGACGTGGTCGGCCCCGTTTGCGAGACGGGCGATTATCTGGCGCTCGACCGCGAAATGGCGATGCCGAAGCCCGGCGACCTGATGGCCGTCAGCACTGCCGGCGCCTATGGCGCGGTGCAGGCCGGCACCTATAATAGCCGTCTGCTGGTGCCCGAGGTTCTGGTCAAGGGCAGCGATTTTCATGTGATTCGCCCGCGCAGGACCTATGCTGAGCTGATCAGCCTGGATTCCGTTCCGGCCTGGCTCGACTAGAGCATGTCGCGCAGAAGTGTGAAGCGGTTTTGCGATAGCGACATGCGTAAAACAAAGAGCTAAAGCGCAAGAAGCGAATCTGAATGATCGCGACGCGCTTTAGCAGCGCCATCACTTTTCGGCGAATAAACGTGAAAAGGCGGTATTCCTGCCCGTTCGCCCTCGCCTTCGCCACAAAGAGTGTTATCCTTTCATTCATGAGCGTATTGCCCCGCAATCGCCGGAAGCGCCCTCTGTACCAGAACGCCAGAGCGCGGAGACCGGCCCGATGACAAGCCCCTCGAGGCGGAACAAGGGTGCATTTGTGCTCCGGCCCTCGCTTGCCCGGCTGGTAACGACGAAACGCCTGCTGGCGCGCACCGTGCTCTTCTTCGAGCAGTTGCTGCCGCTGCTGATGCCGGTCCTCTGCATCGTCGCCCTCTATCTCTCAGCCTCTTGGTTCGGCATCTTCCGCAACGTACCGGACTGGCTGCGCATCCTGCTGCTGATCGCCTTTGCCGCGGCGTTCCTCGTCTCGCTTGTCCCCTTCCGCCATCTGCGCTGGCCGAAAACCGCTGAAGCCGATCGCATGCTGGAAGAGCGCAACGGCCTGCCGCACCAGCCAGTTGCCGTCCAGGAAGACGAACCGGCCTACGACACGCCCTTTTCGCGGGCACTTTGGCGTGAGCACCAGGTGCGCATGGCCGAAAAGATCGCAGCACTCGACGCCGGCATGCCGCGGCCTGATATCGCCGCACATGACCGCTTCGCCCTGCGCGCCATCCCTGCTCTGCTGCTCTTCACCGCTTTTGGCTATTCACTGTCGCTCAACGGCGGCTCGATCGGCGACGCATTGCAGTCAGCGCCTGAGCAGGTGGCGGTCGATCCGGCGGTGCGCATCGACGCCTGGGTGACGCCGCCCTCCTATACCGGTCGCGCGCCGATTTACTTGACCGCGGACGGCAGCGAACAGGGACCGATCGGCATTCCGCAGTTTTCCGGTCTCACCGTGCGTGTCAGCGGCGGAAAGACGGCTGAAAAGGTCGTGTTCCGCAAGGCGAACGGCGAGGCGCGGGATATCGCCCTGCAGGCCGACGCAAAGCCGCCGCAGGTGCCTGCACCTGCCGGCGAGCAGCCGACGGCCGGCGCGCCTGCCAACAATGCCCTCGTCGCGCAGACGCATGTGATGAAGCTTGAGGAAAACGGCGCGCTCGAGGTCAATGGTCGCCGCTGGAGCTTCGACGTGCTGCCTGACAAGGCACCCGAAATCGCATTTGATGGCATGCCGAAGGTAAGCGTCAATGGCGCGCTGGAAATCGGCTTCACCGTCAAGGATGACTACGGCGTCCAGGAGGCCCATGCGGAGATTATTCCCGTCGAGGCCGATCCGACGGCGACGCCGCTCTATCCGCTGCCGGAGTACCGGCTGGATATTCCCCGCCGCAACGCCCGCGACGCCAAGGGCGTGACCAGCCGGAATCTGACCGAACATCCGCTTGCCGGCAAGCCGGTGCGCATTACCCTCGTCGCCAAGGATGCCGCCGGCCAGACCGGCCGCAGCCCGCCCTATGAGATGACGCTGCCCTCGCGGCCTTTCAGCGAGCCGCTTGCCGCAGCCGTCGCCGAGGAACGGCAGGTTTTCGCGCTCGATACCCGTAAGATGCCGCAGGCGATCGCGCTGAACGAGGCGCTGACCATCCGTCCCGAGGAGACCATCCCCAAGCTTACCAACTACCTGCTGCTGCAATCGGCCTTGGCCCGCATGAAGCTGGCAAAAGGCGAGGAGGCGCTGAAGGATACGGCCCAATATCTCTGGGAGATTGCGCTCGGCATGGAGGACGGCGATCTTTCGCTTGCCGAACGCAAGCTGCGCGACGCCCAGCAGAAGCTTGCCGATGCGTTGAACCGCAACGCCCCCGACGAAGAGATCAGGAAGCTGATGGACGAGCTGCGCAAGGCGATGCAGGATTACCTGAGCGAGCTTGCCCAGCGCATGCAGAACGCCCCGACGATGCAGCCGAACCAGAATGCGCAGAACATCTTGCGCCAGCAGGATCTGGAACGGATGATGGACCAGATCGAAAATCTCGCCCGCTCCGGCAATCGCGACGCGGCGCAGCAGATGCTGTCGGAATTGCAGCGCATGATGAACAACCTGCAGGCCGGCCGGCCGCAGCGGGGCCAGCAGGGTCAGGAAAACAGCGAAGCCCGCAAGCAGATCGATAAGCTCGGCGGGATCCTGCGCGATCAGCAGAAGCTGATGGAAGAAACCTTCCGCCTCGATCAGCAGCTCAAGGACCGCATGCAGCGTGGCGAATCCGATATGGGCGAAAACGATCCGCTGCTCGACGAGATGATGCCGGGAGAGAATGGCGAGCCGCAGGATCAGCAGCAAGGGCAGCAAGACCAGCGCCAGCAAGGTCAGGGCCAGCGACCTTCCGACCAGATGACGGCCGAGCAGCTCAGGGAAGCGCTGAAACAGTTGCGCGCCCGGCAGGATGGCCTCGGCAAGCAGCTCGGCGAATTGCAGAAAAAACTCGGCGAAATGGGCATGAAGCCCGGTCCCGGCTTCGGCCAGGCTCAACGCGAGATGGAGGGCGCCGGCCGCGAACTCGGCCAGGGCCGCGGCGACACGGCCGTCGAGAACCAGGGCCGCGCGCTTGAAGCCCTTCGCCAGGGGGCCCGCGACATGATGAACCAGATGATGCAGGCGCAACGGGGCCAGCAGGGACAGGGCCCGAATGGCCAAGTCGGCCAAGGCGATCAGAACGGCCGCGATCCACTGGGACGACCGCGCATGAGCAACGGCTATCTCGGCGACGACGGTGTGAAGGTGCCGGATGAGATCGACGTCCAGCGCGCGCGGGAAATCCTCGATGCGATTCGTGAGAAGCTCGGCAATAATCCGCCGCAAGAGATGGAACGGCGATATCTCGAACGGCTCCTGGATATCCAGTAGGCGAAAGCAATTCCAGGAAAAGTACAAAGCGGTTTTCCCAGGCAAAGCGCGAAGCGCTTTTGCCGGGAATTGCTTAAATCCAAAAGAATAGAGCGGTTCTGCGCTTCAGAAAAAGCTGAACCGCTCTTGCGTCATCAATATCAGGTTAAGCGACGAGTGCCCGGGCGACAGCCTTGCGAATATCGGGAAGCGCAAATGGCTTGGCGACGACGTCGATGATTTTTTCTGCGAGGTCGTCGGCGCGCTCGCGCTGCTCGGCATAGCCGGTCATCAGCAGGATCTTCAAAGCGGGGAAGGCGTCTTTCGCCTGATGGGCGAGTTCGATTCCGTCCATCACGGGCATGCGGATGTCCGACAGCAGCAGATCGTAGACCCCGTCCTTCAGCTTCTCCAGCCCCTCGGCGCCGTCGGCCGCCTCATCGGTCTCGTGACCGTCGAGCCGCAAGGCCCGGGCTACGAAAGACCGCAGGGAGTCCTCGTCTTCCGTAATCAGAATTCTTGCCATATGTGCATTGCTCCGTCTTCAGCCCCGCGACGGAAATCACCAGACTTTCCTTTTCGATCGGTAAAGATGGTGAAGCGATGGACGAGATGGTTAACAACCCGTCTTCACGCGGCAAGGGAGCGACGCCTGCATTCCTCAGGCGTCGCCGGTCACCACACCGACGAAGGGCAGTTCGCGAAACGCGTAGGCAACGTCCATACCGTAGCCGACGACGAAGTAATCGGGACATTCGAAGCCGACATAATCGGCCTCCAGCTTTTCCTTGCGCTTGACCCGCTTGTCGAGCAGCACGGCGATCGTCACGTTGCGCGCGCCACGTTCGAAGAGCAGTTCCTTGGCAAAGAGCAGCGTCCGGCCGGACTCGAGAATATCGTCGATCAGGAGGACGTCTCGGCCATGCACGTCGCTGTCGATATCCTTGACGATGCGCACGCCCTGCGAAACCGTGCCGGTGCCGTAGCTCGACAGCGTGATGAACTCGACCTCGGGGGCAAGCCCGGTGTCGTGCAGGGCGCGGATCAGGTCGGCGGCGAAGATGAAGGAGCCCTTGAGCACGGCAATGACGAGCAGGTCCTTGGTCGGCCCGTTGGCGATCTCCCGCGCCATGGCATGATTGCGCTCCGCGATCTGCTCGGCGGTGAAGAGCGGCTCGATGTTTTTTCCGCGCACAACAGGCATAAGGGCTTGCTCCATGAAAAGAAGGGTAAGCCGTTAGCACATATGCGCGCCTGAAACAGCCTCGCCGGTCAGGAAATCAACGGGATCGGCGCATCTTGCGGCGGAAAGCCATCACGAATCGCGTTATTTCTACGGCAGGAAGGAAAGCCGGACCTCCGGCAATTTTCCGCCGGCGTGCTGGACTCGGGCCGAAAAGCCACGGCTTTGGCCGCCGTAGATGACGTCGGCGGGCGGGTCGATGACGACACTTGCCGTCAGCCGTTCGTCCGCCACCAGATCGGCGCGAATGGGATGCACCGTCTGCGTGGTGCCGCTTTCGTTTTCGATGATGCCGTTGATGACGAGCACGCGCATGCCGTTCGCATCACGCGGTGTCACGGTGACATGGGTGAAATGCAGCGGCGCTCCGGAGGAGGCCCCCGCGGCGGAAAGGCCGGAAAAGCCGCCTGCGAGCCCGAAAGCGAGCACGGCGAGCGCCAGCACCAGTCCCGCGAAGCTGCGCAGCGACGCCCGCTGCAGCCAGGATTCCGCCCTTCGCAGAGCGGAAGCAGCCATCGCCAGCAGGAGCGGCGGCGGTGTAACGCGCGCTGCCGCCATGCGCCTGCTGTTGTCGTTATGGATCCTGGGGTCGAAGTCCTTCGGCCGGGTTTTGCCGACCGTCACGAATTCGGCGTCGGAAACGTCGGCAGAACGTGTTGAACGATACTGGCGGCGTGCGGGTTCGGGCGGCAGGAAATCATAGGCCTGACCCGGTGTCCGGCGGCTGAAGGAGGATGCTTCCATGGTGGCTGCCCCGCAGATGTCCACATGGTTTCGCTGCCGCAAGAAATCTTGGCATTGAAACGAATCCTCCTCAGTCGTAAATTTTAATGGTTAATGCTTCGCAAAGATTGCCGCCAAACGGGCGTCTTTCCGGCAAAATTTACCGGCTGTTAACGGTGTTGGTTAACAAGTCACGCGGTGAAACCAAGAACAGACTGAGTTGCCCGTTGATCCACTTCGAGAATGTCGGTTTGCGCTATGGCATGGGCCCGGAAATCCTCCGGGACCTGACCTTCGACATTCCGAAAAAATCCTTTCAGTTCCTGACCGGCCCATCCGGTGCCGGCAAGACCTCGCTGCTGCGGCTGCTCTTCATGTCGCTGCAGCCGACACGTGGCCTGATCCGCATGTTCGGGCGCGACATTTCCGAAATCCCCCGGCCGGAGTTGCCGCTGCTACGCCGGCGCGTCGGCATCGTCTTCCAGGATTTTCGCCTGCTCGACCATCTCACGACCTATGAGAATGTCGCTTTGCCCTTGCGGGTGCGCGGCAAGGAGGAAAGCTCCTACAAGACCGACGTTCTGGAACTCTTGAAATGGGTCGGCCTCGGCGAACGCATCAACGTGCTGCCGCCGGTCCTCTCCGGCGGAGAGAAGCAGCGCGCCGCTATCGCCCGGGCGCTGATGGACAGGCCGGAAGTCCTGCTGGCCGACGAGCCGACGGGCAATGTCGACCCGCCGATGGCGAGGCGCCTGCTCAATCTTTTCCTCGAACTCAATCGGCTTGGTACGGCTGTCGTCATCGCCACCCATGACCTGACGCTGATGGAACAGGTGGAAGCCCGCCGTATGATCCTCTCGGAGGGGCATCTCGATATCTATGACTGAGCCCCCGTCCAGGAACCGAGAGAAGGCGCCAGCCCAGCCTGCCGCCCAGCAGAAGCGCCCGGAAATGCGCGTGCGCCCGACCGCGCCGATCCTTCCGCCTTCCAATATCCAGGGCAACGCCTTGATGGTGGTCATATCGATCATGGCCTTTCTCGCCTGCCTGACGCTCGGCGGCGTCAGCATGGTGCGTTCGACGGCAGCAAGCTGGGAGAGCCAGATCTCCCGCGAGATCACCATCCAGATCAAGCCGGACGACAATCTCGACATGGAAAAGGCGCTGACGCAGGCACGCGACCTGGCGCTGACATTCGTCGGCACCAAGAGCGGCCAGATCGTCGACGAGGCAGCCACCGCCCGGTTGCTCGAACCTTGGCTCGGCCCCGGCCTCGATCTCAAGGATCTGCCTGTTCCCCGTCTCGTCGTCATCACGATCGACGAAAGCAATCCGCCGGATTTCGACGCGATGCGGAGCCTCCTGAAGGACAGCATCCCGCAGGCGAGCCTCGACGATCACCGCACCTGGGTCGACCGCCTGGTCTCCATGGCGCACACGACGGTGCTGATCGGCACCGGCGTCCTGCTCCTGGTTTTCTCGGCAATGGTGCTGACCGTCGTCTTCGCCACGCGCGGTGCACTGTCGGGCAACCGCCACATCGTCGAAGTGCTGCATTTCGTCGGTGCCGAGAGCTCCTTCGTCGCTACCGAATTTCAGAAGCATTTTCTGAAGATCAGCTTCAAGGGCTCGGCGATCGGCAGCGCGCTTGCGGCTCTTTTCTTTGCCACCGCCGGCTTCTGGCAGAGCCGCACGCTGGCAACACCGGAAACAGATCAGGCAACGGCGCTGTTCGGCACCTTCTCCGTCGGCGTACTCGGTTATGCCGGCATCTTCGCGACGATGATCGTCATCGCGCTCCTGACGACCGTCACGGCGCGGCTGACCGTCATGCGGACGATCTATGAAATCGATACATTGCGTTCGGATCCGACACGCACCGACGGCATCGCAAGTTGATCGTGCCATGCCGTTTTATCGTGAAAGCGTCTGTTCCGCGCCGCAATCAGCGTATAATCACGATTCATGACCATGGGCGATACGACACGCAATCCGATTCGGCAGGACCCGGAGCTTGATCGTCCGGCGGGCCTGCCGCCGCGGCGTGGTCCAATCCGCCGCCTGCTGCGCTGGGGTGGCTTTGGCTGCGTTCTGGCGATCGCTCTGGTGTTCGGCGGCTTTCTGCGGTTTGCCGATTCCGTGACAACGCTCAGGCCCCCGGTCGAGCCGAAGGCGGATGCGATCGTCGTGCTGACAGGCGGCTACCAGCGCATCGACCAGGCCGTGGAATTGCTGCAGAAGGGGGCAGGCAAACGACTGCTGATCTCGGGCGTCCACCCGACGACCACGCCAGCGCAGATTCGCAAGATGACGCAAGGCTCGGCCGATCTTTTCTCCTGCTGCGTTGATATCGGCCATGATGCGATAGACACGATCGGCAACGCCGAGGAAACCTCCAACTGGATCCACGCCAGGGGATACAGAAGCATTCTCGTCGTCACCAACAATTATCATATGCCGCGCAGCCTCGCAGAACTCTCCTATGTCGATCCGGACATCGAATTCATCCCCTATCCGGTGGTCAATTCGGATTTGAAGACCCGCAACTGGTTTACCGACCCGAACGCAATGCGCGTCATGCTCGCCGAATATGCAAAGGTGCTGTTAACAGGCGCCCGCAACATCACCGGCTTCGGCCGCCATACCGGACTGCGCTCGGCAGCCGTATCCCCCTCAGACTGAGCTTTTGCATCACGGCGGCATCAAACGCTTTTTATGACGGGCAATATCGTGTAGGCCGGTCGCATGAGCATGCCTCGGGATAATTTCATGATCGCCCTGCGTTCCGTCCTCTTCAACACGATCTTCTATGCCAATCTCATCATCCGGATGATCGTGCTCTCGCCCTATTATTTCGTGGTGCCGCGCCTGACGGCCTACGCGATTCCAAAGAATTGGGCGCGCTCCAACCATTGGCTGATGCGCATGATCGTCGGGACGACCTTCGAGATCGAGGGGTTGCAGAACCTGCCTGAGGGCAGTTTTATCCTGGCGCCGAAGCACCAGTCCTTCTGGGACACCTATGCGCTGCTGCCCAACCTCAAGGATCCGGTCTACATCCTGAAGCGCGAGCTGATGTGGATTCCGCTCTTTGGCTGGTATGCGAAGAAGCAGCGCATGATCCCGGTCGATCGCGGCGCCCGCGGCAAAGTGATGGTAGAGGTGCTGAAACGCACTAGGGAAGAGCTTTCGACCGGCCGCCAGCTGATCATCTATCCTGAGGGCACCCGCCGCCCGCCGGGTGCGGAGCCGGTCTATAAATACGGCATCGCCCGCATGTACCGCGATCTTGGCATTCCCGTCGTGCCGGTTGCGATGCATCCCGGCCTCTTCTGGCCGCGGCGGAGCGTCCGTCGTTATCCCGGCCATTTCAAGGTCAGGATCCTGCCGCCGATCATGCCGGGAATGGATCCGGATGCTTTCTTCGCTCAGCTGATCGAGGTCACGGAGCGGGCGAGCGACGAGCTCCTCATCGATACCATCGAACGCAATCCGCATCTGCCGTTGCCGCCGACAGCGATCGCTCGGCTGGCCGAGCTGCGCAAAGTGAAGGCGGCGACGGTCTGATCAGCCGGCCCGCAGCCGCTCCACCTCGTTGCCGACCTGCTCCAGCCACGGGTCGCGAATGCCCATCTGTTTCAGGTGCGCAAGTGTGTTGAAGACATAGGCATCGTTCGGGCCTGACTGCCCCCTGGCTTCGTTCACCACCCGCGCGGCCGCAACCGCGTCGAGCGTGCCGGCATATTGCTCGTGGTCGCGATCAGCGATGTAGGTCACCGCTTCCGTTCGGCGGCCGCCGGCAAACTGCAGCCGAACCCGGCGCTCCAGATAGACATTGGTGACGAGTTCGCGGGCGCGGAGATAATCGATTACCTCGCCCCATTTGTGCGCCGAAACACGGAACGCCATGCCGCGGCAAGCTCCGCCCCTGTCGAGACCGAGCACCAGGCCCGGATTGTCGCGCGTGCCGCGATGAACGAAGGATCGGACGCATAGCGAACGCCTGTAACCATGCACCAGAGCTTCTGCCCGCTCCAGGAACTCGAAGCCCGGATTCCACATCAGCGAGCCGTAGCCAAACACCCAAAATTCGTCCATATCGCACGCCAGACCGGAATCACTTTGCGATTCACCATTGGAGAACATCATGGCAGCGTCAAGCCGATCCGGCAGCAGCCAAACCGGCAACAGCAAGAAATTCTCGTTGCTGGGCGGAGGCATCCTCCTGGTGATCGCGCTTTATACCGGCGGCTGGTTTTATGCCGCATCGGCTTTGAAAGCGACGGTGCTGAAAGCAATCGCGCCGCGCGATCAGGCAGGCGTCACCGGCGAATGCTCCGATATCGAATTCCGCGGCTATCCTTTCCGCATCGGTCTGTTCTGCTCCAAGGTCGATGTCGACGACAATGTCAACGGCGTCTCCGCCACCTTTGGCGCATTGCGCTCCGCCGCACAGGTCTATGCGCCGAGCCATATCGTCTGGGAGCTCGATTCGCCGGCCGAAATCCGCACCACAAACGGCCTTTCGGTCTCTGCCCAATGGGCGAATCTGCAGGCGAGCCTGACGACCAAGCTGCAGGGCGTTGATCACAGCTCCACCGTCATCGAGGGTCTTAAGGCGACGGCGGTTTCCTCCTATACCGGTCAGACCATCAGCTTCGATGCAGCTCGCACCGAAATTCACCTGCGCCAAAACGGCGCCGATCTCGACGGTGCAATCTCGGTGCAGGATGCGAACACGGCGATCAAGGATTGGCCGCAGCTCTTCCCGAAACTCTCCGCCAGTATCGATCTCACGATTGCCGGAAAAGCCGGCCTGATCGACGGCAGCGACCCGAACGGCCTCAATGGTTCAGCCGGCGAACTGCGTCGCATCGTTGCCGATATCGGCGACGGTAAGGTGATGACGCTCACCGGCCCCTTTTCCTTCGACGAGCAGGGCTTTCTCTCCGGAAAATTCAAGCTGGAAATCGAACGGCTCGGCCCCTGGGGCGACAGCCTGAAACAGGCCTTCCCGGATATTGCCTCGACCGTCAACACGGCGACGAAGATGCTGAAGGCGCTGGCCGGCGGCAGAGACAAGGTCTCGGTCGATCTCGTCGTCGACCGCGGCAATGCCACCGTCAGCGGCTTCATTCCGCTCGGCCAGATCCCGCCGATCTAAGACTTCCGGGTCAGAGTGCTGGAAGGCCCTAATCGATCCGCTTCGTGAAAAACACCTCAGGCACCGATTGCAGGCCAGGCAGCTCGATCGCGCCGATTTCGGCAAATCCATTGCGGCGATGCCAGTCCTGCGGCCGGCTCTCGTCGCATTCGCTCGACGTCATCAGCAGGCGAGCGCCCTCACCGCGCATCGCTCCTTCCCAAGCAAGAAACAACGCGGTGCCGATGCCCGACCGGCGGTATTCGGGCAGGACGCGGATCATTTCCATATAGGGAATCCTGCCCCAGAAGCGGGAGAAACGCAGGAAGCCGACGATCTCCCCGGCCTGCCTGGCGACGAGATATTCACCGAACGCCACGCATCGCGAGACCCATGCCTTGCCTGCAGTGGCATCCTCGCGCGTCAACCAGTCGACCTCCGCCTGGCTCGCGCTCGCCACCTCCGCCATCGCTAGCCGCTACTTCTTATCAAGCGCGTGGGGGCGGCCGAAATCGGGCGCGTCGACATCCTGGCCAGCCTGGATGATCGAGCGACGGATGGCGCGCGTGCGGGTGAAGAGTTCGAAGATCTTGTCGCCCTCGCCCCAGCGGATCGCGCGCTGCAGATAGGCGAGATCCTCCGAGAAGCGCGCCAGCATTTCGAGGATGGCATCACGATTGTGCAGGCAGACGTCGCGCCACATCGTCGGGTCGGAAGCGGCGAGACGGGTGAAATCGCGAAAGCCGGATGCCGAATATTTGATGACCTCGGACTCCGTCACCGTCTCCAGATCGTCGGCGGTGCCGACGATGTTGTAGGCGATGATGTGCGGCAGATGCGAAACGATCGCGAGCACCTTGTCGTGATGCTCCGCATCCATCTCGTCGACCTTCGATCCGACCGCTTCCCAGAAGCCGCGCAGCCGCTTCAGCGCCGTCTCGTCGGTACCCGGAACCGGCGTGAAGATGCACCAACGGCCTTCGAAGAGGCCGGGGAAACCGGCATCCGGGCCGGATTTTTCCGTGCCGGCCAGCGGATGGCCGGGGATGAAATGCACGTCGTCAGGCATATGCGGCTGCATTTGCGCGATCACAGACGCTTTGGTGGAGCCGACATCGGTGACGATAGCGCCGGACTTGAGATTGCCGGCGATTTCCTTCGCTACGCCTTCCGAAGCGCCGACCGGCACCGAAACGATGATGAGGTCGGCATCTCGAACAGCATCGGCCGAAGAGGTCGTATAGCGGTCGCCGAGGCCGAGCTCTTCGGCGCGCTTCAACGTCTCGGCACTGCGCGTTGCGACGACGATCTCTTTGGTAAGCCCGAGCCGCCGGATGTCGTGGGCAAGCGAGGAGCCAATCAGCCCGATGCCGATCAGCGCGATGCGATCGAACAGCACACTCATGCCTGCCGTCCCATGAACTCACGCAGCGTGGCCATGACGCCGCGATTGGCCTCTTCAGGACCGATGCTCATCCGCAGCGCATTGGAAAAGCCGTAACTGCGCACGGCGCGCAGGATGTAGCCGCGGCTCGTCAGGAGCTCGTCGGCATCGGCCGCGCGCCTGCCGTCGACGTCAGGAAAATGAATGAGGACGAAATTGGCGACGGAGGGCGTCACGTTCAGCCCGATCGCTTCGAGGGCCTCGGTGAGCGTCTCCACCCACATCTGGTTGAAAGAGACGGCCTGCTGGACGAAGGCCTGGTCGCGGATGGCCGCGGCACCAGCGGCGATCGCGGCCGCATTCAGGTTGAACGGAGCGCGGACACGGTTCACGGCATCGACGATCTCGGCGGGCGCATACATCCAGCCGACGCGCAAAGCCGCAAGACCATAGGCTTTCGAAAAGGTGCGGGTCATCACCACGTTGGAGCTGGAAGACACGACCTCTATGCCGGCTTCATAATCGTTGCGGCGCACATATTCGGCATAGGCCGCATCGAGCACAAGGACGACGTGTTTCGGCAGCCCGGCCTGCAGACGGCGGATTTCGCTGACGGGAACGTATGTACCGGTGGGGTTGCCTGGATTGGCGATGAAGACGATCTTCGTCCTTTCCGTCACCGCCGCCAGGATCGCGTCGACGTCGACCGTATAGTCCTTCTCCTTGACGACGATGGGCGTGGCGCCCGTGCCCATGATCTGGATCTTGTAGACGAGGAAGCCATGCTCGGTGATGATGCCTTCATCGCCGGCGCCCAGATAGACATGGCACAGCAGGCCGAGCAGCTCGTCGGAACCATTGCCGCAAAGGATGTTTGCCGGATTGAGGCCATGCACAGCGGCGATCGCTTCGCGCAGTTCGATCGCCTGCCCGTCGGGATAACGTCCCAGATTGTCGGCAGCTGCCTTGACGGCCTCGATCGCCTTCGGGCTGGCGCCGAGCGGCGTTTCGTTGGAGGAGAGCTTGTAAACGCGGGCGACACCCGGCGCATGTTCCTTGCCCGGCACATAGGATGCGATATCGAGAATACCGGGACGCGGAACGGGCTTGCTGATCTCAACGCTCATGGGTCGACCTTGGATTTCCGGAAAATGACCAAGTGGCATTAAAGCGGAATGTGATTGTTGTCGAGAGGTATGGGCGTGACACAAGTGTAAGGAGAATGACGGAATTAACTTCATCCGTTGCGTGCAGTCGGCACGCCGTGCGGCGCGAGAACAGGCACGAAGACGCGGCGGGAAGCGCGGGCGGCCACCGGCAACCCCTGATAGAGCCGCTTCTGCGCCTCGACGATGATGACACCCGAAAAAGCCGGCCATAAGGTGCGGCCGATCCGCTCGAAGGCGCGGCGTAGGCGCAGGATGGTCCTGAGTTTCGAGGGCGGAAAGAACAACGCTTCGGCGGTCGCACCTGGCGTGAAATTCGTCTCGCGCAGCAGATGCGTCAGCTGACCGCGGGAATAGGGCCGGCCCGAACCGAAGGGCGTGTGTTCCATGCGGGCCCAGACCCCGCGCCGGTTCGGCACCACGATGACAAGCCGTCCGCCCGGCGCCAGCACCCGCCAGAGCTCCTTCAGCGTCTCGCGCGGACTTTCCGCGAACTCGAGAGAATGCACCATCAGCACTCGGTCGATCGAGGAATCCGGCAGCGGCAGTTCCTCATCGAAAATCAGCGTCGTCGACGACAGCGAGCCCATCGGCCAGTTCACCGCGCCCTGTCCGGCCGGCATGAAGGCGAAGGTGCGTTCGGTATCGGCCTGGAAGCGATCGAGGAAAGGCACGGCATAACCGAGACCGACGAGACGCTCCTGCGGCAGGCGCACCCACAGCGACGAGAGCGCCATGGCGATCGACTGCTCGGCAAGACGCCCGAGGTCGGAGTGATAGAACTGGCGTAGGTCGACGATATCCGCGTGCATTGCGATAAATGTTATCAGCGGGCGGTTGGACTTCAAGGCCGGACTCTCTACATTCCCGCGAGAGTCGTGGGACAAGGGATTGTTTGAAGATGAAACCTTTGGAATTAGACGTTTTTCTCTGCCGCACCGACAATTTCGGCGTGCTCGTACACGATCCGGAGACGGGATATACCGCGGCGATCGACGCGCCGGAGGAGGCGCCGATCCTGGAAGCGGCGACACGGCGCGGCTGGAAGATCACCCACATCTTCACCACCCATCACCACACCGATCACGTCGCCGCCAACCTGGCGCTGAAGGAGCAATTCGGCTGCGAGATCATCGGCCCGATCAACGAGGCTATCGCCATTCCCGGTCTCGACCGGACGATGGCCGATGGCGACAGCTTCCTTTTCGGCGATCACACGGTCAAGGTCATCGAGACCCCCGGTCACACTGCCGGTCACATCTGCTATCACTTCGTCGACGACAAGCTGCTCTTTGCCGCCGACACGCTGTTTGCCCTCGGCTGCGGCCGCCTTTTCGAACGCCCCGCCGCCGACATGTGGCATTCCCTGCAGAAGCTCGCCGTGCTGCCGGACGAGACCGCCGTCTATTTCGGCCACGAATATACATTGTCCAACGCCCGCTTCGCGCTGACGGTCGATCCCGACAATGAGCGCCTGAAGAGCCGCGCCGCCGAGATCGAAGCCTTGCGCGCCGAGGGCAAATTCACCGTCCCGACGACGCTCGGGCTGGAGAAGGAAACCAATCCGTTTCTGCGCGCCGCCGATCCGGCGATCCGCCGCAATCTGATCATGGAAGGCAAGACGAATGAGGAGGTCTTTGCCGAGATCCGCAAGCGCAAGGACAATTTCTGATGTCGCCTGAGGGGATCATTCGCGAGCTCGGCATGCAGCCGCATCCCGAAGGCGGCTGGTACGTGCAGACATTCCGCGACACGGCGGGTGGAGAGCGCGGCCATTCGACGGCGATCTATTATCTGCTGACAAAGGGACAGCGTTCGCACTGGCATCGCGTCCATGACGCGGTCGAGGTCTGGCATTATTACGCCGGTGCGCCGCTGGCGCTGCACCGCTCGCAGGACGGGATGGCAAGCGAGACGCTGACGCTCGGAACAAACCTTCCTGCCGGCGAGCGGCCGCAGGCAATCATTCCCGCCAATTGGTGGCAATCGGCCGAATCGCTCGGCGATTTCACCCTGGTCGGCTGCACTGTTTCGCCCGGCTTCGAATTTTCGAGCTTCGAGATGGCGCCGGCGGATTGGAAACCTGGCGACTGAGGGCTACTCGGCTGCCGCAGGCTGCGCCGGAATCTTGCGGCGGACCAGTTCCTGGGCAGCGAGCACCGCTCCACCGGTGACGAGCAGGCAGGCGAGAGCAATGCGCCAGCTCGGCTCGGCAAATCCGAACAGCGTCAGGATGAGCGTCGACAGCAGCGGCGCGGCATAACTTGCCGCACCGAGAATCTGGATATCACCGTTCTTGACGCCATAATCCCAGGCGTAGAAGGCAGCCCCCACGGGCAGGAGCCCGAGCCCGATGACGGCAACCCATTCGAACATCGTCGCCGGCCAGACGGTTGCCTCCAGGCCGAGATGGCAGAAGAGCGACAGGACGGAAGTGACAAGGCAAAAGCCGGTAACGACATCGGTGGAAACGGCTTCAAAACGCCTGGTCAGCAGCGAATAGCCCGACCATGTGAAGGCGCAGAGGAAGGCCGCCCCATAACCGACCGCGTAGGCGCCGTCGAAATCGATGCCGTTGCGGCCGACGATCAGGAAGGTGCCGCAAAGCCCGGCGAGCGCGCCCGCCACGTGATACCAGCGCAACCGTTCGCCCGGCAGCAGCGCCGAGCCGACCACGATCAACAACGGCCAGAGATAGGCGATCAGTCCCGCCTCCACCGCCGGCGCGTTCCTGAGCGCCGTAAAATAGAGGAAATGATAGCCGAACAAGCCTGCAATACCTGTTATCCAGACCTTTGGCGGCTGCTTCAGCAACGCCAGCCGCGCCGGGTTGAGGACAAGCATGACGAGGCCGGGAATGCTGCCGATCGCAAAGCAGACGGCCGACAGCTGGAAGGGCGGCATCTTGCCGGAGCCGGCCGTCAACAGCGCCAGGAACGACCACATCAGAATGGCCGTAAAACCAATCAGCGTCGCGCGAAATTTCACCTGTCCTCCTTCACGGAGGCGAAAGCTCCGTCAGCCGACGCTGCCGTATTTGACGGCAGTGATCGTCACCATTCCATATTCGGTCGGAATGCGCACATAAACAGGAGCATATACATTTGCCGCGTCCGACTTGGCAAACCAGATTTCCATGCGGTCGCTCTTGCTGAGATAGTCGATGTCCTTGCGGCCCTTCTTGTAGCCTGAGCGCGGCACGAAACGCACGCCGCAGACGACCGCCTTGCCCTTGAAGCCATCGGTCTTGAAATCCTCGTCGCCTTTCGGCGAAAGCACCAGGTCCATGCGCGTCTCGCCGTCGAAGATCGGCAGCGTCTGCGCGCAGACCTTGGTGTCCCCGGTGAAAACAAGGCCGGAGATCGGATCGAGCACCGAACGCATGTCGCCCGGCGTGACGTCAATCCAGTTCTTCGGCCTTTTCGGCGGCGGCGTCGTCGTCGCCGATATGATGTCGCCGTTGCGGTAGCTGACCTCGTAGACGCGGGCCTTCTTGCCGCTCTTGTAATAGAGCGAATATTTCAGCGCCTGCAGCCGATCATTACGGACGACGCCGGTGACGCTGGTCTTAGCCGAGATGGTCTTGACGAGATCAGCAAGGCCGGCGGATTTGATATCGCCGGCGATCTTGTAAGAGTGATCGTCCTCGATCTGCGTCAGGAACGCGGCGCGCGCGATCGGCAGGCCGGCAAGCGTCACCCGATAGACCGTCTGATGCTGGACCTCGGCCGCCGATGCCGGTATGGCAAGCAGTGCGGCGATAGCCGAAATGAAAATGCGTCTGCCCGAATGAGCCATGAATGAAGCCTTGTCTTGCCGCGCCGGCAGCCCTGTCGGGAGTTCTATACTCCTGCCTTGAAGGGAAGAAAACAGCAGCTTTTTGACGGAATTGCGGGAAAGGCCAAGGTTTGGCTTGACGCGCGCAGCCTCTCTGACTATAGAACCGCAACTTTCCAATCATGGCTGTTGGATTGCGAGCCCGGTTTTGCCGGGGATGGCAATTCGATGGCCCGAGAAAACAAGAATAGGTGTTCAATGTCCCGCGTGTGCGAATTGACCGGCAAGGCCGTCCTGACTGGTAACAATGTCAGCCATGCCAACAACAAGACCAAGCGCCGGTTCCTGCCGAACCTGTGCCAGGTAACGCTGATTTCCGACGCTCTCAACCAGCGTTATCGTCTTCGCGTTTCGGCTGCTGCCCTTCGCTCCGTCGAGCATCGTGGCGGCCTCGATGCCTTCCTGATCAAGGCAAGCGAAAACGAACTGTCGATGCGCGCGCGCCTGCTGCGCCGTCAGATCGTCAAGAAGACCGCCGAAGCGGCTGTTGCTGCCTAAGCTTCTGCCCTTCTTTCATACGGCTTCGAAAGGCTTGGACGGATAAACCCGGTCAGGCCTTTTGCTTTGCCTGAGCACTCCAACTGGTGGCATCACCCAGGATAAAAAAATGCTGAAGACGCGCTATACGATTGCCTATGTCGCCCTGATGACGCTTGTCGTCGTCGCTTCCAACTTCCTCGTTCAGTTTCCGCTGAACGCCGAAGTCGCCGGCATCAACCTGGCCGACATCCTGACCTGGGGCGCCTTCTCCTATCCGGTCGCCTTCCTGATCACCGACCTGACCAACCGCCAGTTCGGCCCGCAGGCAGCCCGCAAGGTCGTCTTTGCCGGCTTCGTCGTCGGCGTGACGCTCTCCTTCTTTACGTCAGTGCCGCGTATCGCCATCGCTTCCGGCTCGGCCTATCTCGCCGGCCAGCTGCTCGATATCGCCGTCTTCAACCGCCTTCGCCGCCAGGCCTGGTGGCGCGCGCCGCTCTTGGGCTCGCTGATCGGCTCGGCGCTTGATACGGTGATGTTCTTCTCGCTGTCCTTCGCCGCGTTTTTCGTCTTCCTCGGTCCGAACGAGCCGTTCGCGCTCGAGCTGGCCCCGATCCTCGGTGTATTTTCCACTGAGGCCCCGCGCTGGATTTCCTGGGCGCTCGGCGATTTCGCCGTCAAGATGATCGTGGGCCTCGTCATGCTGCTGCCCTATGGCGCGCTCATGAACGTGTTGCGGCCGATGCAGCCTGTGCGCGTCGGCTAAACGATGGGTTCAACGACGCTGCCGGACCGCGCCGGTGGCGATGGCGGGATGCAGCAGAACCTCTGCAACCAGATCATCGATCTCTCGTGACGAATCGAGCCGCAGGACCGGGGCCGTCTGCGTTTCCAACCATTGCTCATGCGCCGCGAGGCTGCGACGTTCCGGGCCAGCCGTGTCGTAACTTGCCGCCCATTCCATGAATTCCCCGCTCTTGATTTCCATATCGCCGCCGGGCCCGATCCTGTCTCCGTAGCGGGCAATCTCCCGCGCACGGATGCGCGCCATCCGCAGCTCCGGCTCAATCCTGAGGAACACGATCAGATCATAGAACGGCTCGATCTGCCTCGCCCATTTCAGCGCCGATCCGGAGAGGATCCAGCCGTCATGCCGTGCCGCCTCGGCAAGAAGCAGTCTTATGCGTTCTTCGGCGTCGCGCGGCGTCGTGAATGGCGGATCGGTCGGCAGCCAAAAGAAATCATCGGTATCGAGATGGGCGATATCAAGCCGTTCGGCAAGCGTATGGCCGAGCGATGTCGTGCCGGAACCGGAGGCACCCATGATATGAACATGCACCACGACTGTCCCTCCGAAAACTGCTCTCGATGCGACCATGGGATAGCCGATGCATGTGACGTCAATCTGACGCCGCGCTGAGCACGTGGCGATCGGAGAGCCGGAATTCCAGCATCAGATTGCGCTGCAGGATCGAGTGGTTGTCGTCCGACACCATAATGATATTGACCGTGCCGTCGGCGGCCTGGAACACGTCAAGTCCTTCCATATTGTCAATCTGTGAGTTGAAATTGCCTTCGATCAGCAATTCGCCATCGACGACGGCCCCCGGCCGGATATCGGCGCCTTTGATGCGTCGAAGCCGCATGCCGATGCCTTCGGCCATATTGAACCGCCGCTCCAGGAGCAGCAGGTCGCCGTCCGGCAGGAAGGCGCCGTCGGTAACGTCGAAGCTGCCGTCGCGTTTGATCGAGAACACCCCTTTCAGCGGGCCGCTGAGAATGGCCGCCATCCGGTTGCCCTCGCTATCGAGACCGCGCTCGGAGACAATGACCATGCCGCCCTTCAACGGACTGGAGGCGGGCGCCACGGCAATGGTTTCGATACCGCGATTATCGCTCAGCATCGTGCGCGGGATGAGGATCGGCAGGGTCGCGATCGCGCGCGATTCCGCAAAGCCGGGATCGGGATAGGCGTCGACGCGATGATCTTGCTCGAAAGAGACCAAAATGCGGTCGCCGTCGAGCGCCAGGCCCTCGGCATCCATATAGCCCTTGCCCTCGAGGCTGCGGCCGGCGCGGTTCTTCATCGGGGTAATCTCGACCTGAGAAAGGCCCGAAAGCCTGCCCCCGGCATCGCGCTCGATGCTGCCGGTCAGCCACTGGCCGGTATCGAGCACGACGACGAAGTGTTTCTGGTCCGGCCGGAAACGGATTGAGGAAAGCGACCCGAACAGCGCGCGGCTGGAAACCATCTCCAGCCCACCGAGAAATTCCAGCGATCCGAACTTCGTCTGCGACGATCCGATCCTGAAATCGGTAATTTGCCGGCTAATGACGGGGATTTCGTCGCCGGCCATCGCCGCGGGAGCGCCCCCTGCGAGGCACAGCGAGACCGATGCCGCGCGGCAGAGGCGCTTGACCATCATTCCACGTGTTTCCTTGCAGGAGCGTCAGCCGGCACGGCGCAACCGGCCGCCGCGCGGCTGGGCGGATTGATCTTCGAAGAGTGAGGCAAGCTGTTCGGTCATCGCCCCGGCAAGCTCGTCCGCATCGACGATCGTCACGGCTCGGCGATAGTAGCGTGTCACGTCATGACCGATGCCGATCGCCAGCATTTCGACAGGCGAGCGCGTCTCGATCTGCTCGATGACGGCGCGCAGATGCCGTTCGAGATAATTGCCCGGATTGACCGACAGCGTCGAATCGTCGACCGGCGCCCCGTCCGAGATCATCATCAGAATGCGGCGCTGCTCGCGGCGGGCGAGCAGGCGGTTATGCGCCCAGATCAGCGCCTCGCCGTCAATGTTTTCCTTGAGCAGCCCTTCGCGCATCATCAGCCCGAGATTGGCGCGTGCGCGCCGCCAGGGTGCGTCGGCCGACTTGTAGATGATGTGACGCAGGTCGTTGAGACGACCGGGCGTCTGCGGTTTGCCGCCGGCGAGCCAGGTTTCACGCGCCTGCCCGCCCTTCCAGGCCTTTGTCGTAAAGCCGAGAATCTCGACCTTGACGCCGCAGCGTTCCAGCGTCCGGGCGAGAATGTCGGCGCAGGTGGCAGCCACGGTGATCGGCCGACCGCGCATGGAACCGGAATTGTCGATGAGCAGCGTGACGACAGTGTCGCGGAACTGCGTGTCGCGCTCCATCTTGAAGGAGAGCGGCTGCATCGGATCGATGATGATGCGCTGCAACCGGGCCGTATCCAGATAACCCTCCTCCAGATCGAAATCCCAGGAGCGGTTCTGCTGCGCCATCAAGCGGCGCTGCAGCCGGTTGGCAAGACGCCCGACCGCGCCCTGCAGATGCGCCAGCTGCTTGTCGAGGAAGGCGCGCAGGCGCTCCAGCTCGGCGGCGTCGCAGAGTTCCTCGGCGGTGATGATCTCGTCGAACTCTTCGGTATAGACGTGATAATCGACCTTTTCGTTGAAATCGGCAAAAGGCGTGTTCGGACGCCGGGTCTCGCCCGGCGTTTCCGAATCGTCCTCGCCCTCTTCCATCATGTCGTCGTCGGAGATTTCGGCGCCTTCAGTCTCGCCGTCCTCCATCTGCTCGTCGGAGACTTCGCTGTCCTCGACGGGGGCGGCATCGGTGCCGGCATCCTCGTCGACTTCGTCCTGATCCTGCTCGTCGCCGCTCGGCTGTTCTTCCTGCTCCGACTGATCGTCATTGTCGGCTTCGCTGTCGTCGTCGCCATACTCCTCGGCCATCTCCATCACCGACAGCATGTTGCGGACGACCTTGGCGAAGGCTTGCTGGTCGTTGATCGCGCCCGACAGGTTAGCGAGTTCAGCCCCCGCCTTGTCTTCGATGAAACCGCGCCAGAGATCGAGCACCTTGCCGGCGGTTTCAGGCGGACGTTGGCCGGTCAGCTTCTCGCGCACCATCATGGCGACGGCTTCGCCGATCGGCGCGTCTTCCTGGCGCTCGATACCGGTGAAATTCGCCTTGGCATATTTCTCTTCCGTCATGGAGCGCAGGTTCGCCGCCACGCCCTCCATGCGCAGCGTGCCGATCGATTCGACACGCGCCTGCTCGACCGCATCGAAGATCGCCCGGGCGTCCGAGCCCTGCGGCGCCATGGTCGTATGCATCTTCTCGTCATGGCAGGCGAGGCGCAACGCCATGGAATCGCCGAGCCCGCGGGTGACCGCCAGCTCATGCGCCGTCGGCCGCTTGGAAAGCTCCGGCAGCCGGATGCGCTCGCCGGTCATACCAGGCCGTTCATTGGCGAAGGTCACCTCCACATCGCCGTCGCCGGCGATCGAGCGGACGCAACCGGATATCGCCCGGCGCAACGGCTCGACGTCGACGGGCGCACCGGGCTTTGCTTTCGAATTGTCACCGCGAGCTGCCATGGTCGGTCGGGCCTCAGGCTCCGAGGACGATGTTGGCGGCGCTTTCCTTCAGCTCCACGCCGAAGGCGCGCTGATAGTGCTCGGCGACCAGCGGGCGCTCCAGCTCGTCGCACTTGTTAAGGAAGGTGACGCGGAAGGCAAAGGCGAGGTCGCCAAAGATTTCGGCATTCTCGGCCCAGGTGATGACCGTGCGCGGGCTCATGACGGTCGAAAGATCGCCGTTCATGAAGGCGGCGCGCGTGAGATCGGCAACGCGAACCATCTTCGAGACGATATCGCGCCCTTCCCTGTCCTTGCCGAAGCTCTTCACCTTGGCGGCGACGATGTTCACTTCGTGATCATGCGGCAGGTAGTTCAACGTCGTCACGATCGACCAGCGGTCCATCTGCGCCTGGTTGATCTGCTGCGTGCCGTGATAGAGGCCTGTGGTGTCACCGAGGCCGATCGTATTGGCAGTGGCAAACAGGCGGAAAGCGGGGTGCGGCCGGATGACGCGACTCTGGTCGAGCAGCGTCAGGCGGCCGGACGATTCCAGCACGCGCTGGATGACGAACATCACGTCGGGACGGCCGGCATCATATTCGTCGAAGACGAGCGCGACATTGTGTTGATAGGCCCAGGGCAGGATGCCGTCCTTGAACTCCGTGACCTGCAGCCCGTCCTTGACGACGATCGCGTCCTTGCCGACCAGATCGATACGGCTGACATGGCTGTCGAGGTTGATGCGCACGCAAGGCCAGTTGATGCGCGCCGCCACCTGTTCGATATGCGAGGATTTGCCCGTGCCGTGGTAGCCGGAGATCATCACGCGACGGTTATGCGCGAAGCCTGCGAGAATGGCGAGCGTCGTCTCGCGGTCGAACAGGTAGTCGGGATCGAGATCCGGCACATAGGCGTCACCCTTGCTGTAGGCGGGAACGCGGATGTCGGAATCGATGCCGAAGGTCTCGCGGACCGAAACGGTGGTGTCGGGCAGTTCTGAAATATCGAGGTCGATCTTGCTCATCATGTCTCCAAGGCGGGTGAAGCCACCCGGCCAAACTGTCTCAGGCCATGTCGCAACCGTGACGCCGCGATTTTATTCCGCGCCCGTCCAGGTCGGAACGTCGGCGATACTTCTCCGGGACTGAAACGAAACCTCGGCGGGATGATGACCGCGTGCGAGCATTCTTGAAAGAGTCCCGGACAAGAAACGCCGCGTCCGGAAGGTCGGCCGAGGCGATGTCGGGAAAACACGCAGATAGGAGCCGCGTTTGCCTGCGGCCTCAGCCGATTTGGACCATACCCGATTGAAGCCCAAGAGCAAGGACGGGAATTAACAAAAACCGTTCTGCTTCAACAATTGATAGGCCTGGATGACAGCGCGGAAGCGCTCTTCCGAGCCGCGGTCACCGCCATTGGCATCCGGATGGTGCTTCTTGACCAGCTCCTTGTAGCGGCTCTTGATCTCTGCCGACGTCGCGTTGGCATGCAGACCCATCGTGTCGAAGGCTTTGCTTTCGAGCGATTTCAGCTTGCGTGCCTGGGGAAAGCGCGGGCCGTTGCCCTTGCCGCCTTCCTTGACGAAGCCGAAGGGATCGCGAACGCGTGTATAGGCGCCGGAGCGTACCTCGGAATGCAGCGGACTGTCCTTCGCCGCCTTGTTGACGCCGACGGTCCATGTCGGCCGATGGCCGGTGATCGCCTCTTTCTGGTAGCGCGCGATCTCGCCGTCCGAAAGGCCGGAGAAATAATTGTAGCCCTTGTTGTATTCCTTGACGTGCTCGAAGCAGAACAAAAAGAACTGGCCTTCCGCATTGCGCCCTACCGGAGCGCGATGCGAGCCTTTTTTGTCGCAGCCGTCCCACTGGCAGGTAGGCGGCGCCTGCTCTGCCTCCTGCTCGCGTTTGCGGCGTGTGCGGATGCGATCGAAATATTTGGAATCAAGTCTCATGGCGGCGCTAATTATGAGGCTGTCGCGAGGCGACAACAAGAATTGACAAATGGGAATGTTGCTGGCTTGGTGGGAACCCTTTTCGCGAAGCAGCAAGACCGGATGATGACCCTGCGATCCCGCATCGAAGAAAAACTTGTCGAAGCCTTCGCACCCGAACGCTTGAGCGTCATCGACGAAAGCCATCTGCATGCCGGCCACCAGCCTGACATCACAGGCACCGGCGAAACCCACATGCGGGTGAGGATCGTTTCGGCAAAATTTGCCGGCCTCTCCCGCCTGGCGCGCCACCGGGCGATCACCGACCTGTTGAAACCGGAGCTCGATGCCGGCCTGCACGCGCTGGCCGTCGAACCGGCGGCACCGGGTGAACCCACCCGCTGGTAGCGGCCCAGCAGCCTATATGGGTATAAGGCGCAGGCAATCCAACCGGATCACACCGGTTTCGTATCGTCTTCCTGCGCGGGGCGGATGCGCAGCTTGGTGATGCGGTTTTTCTCCCGCTTCATGACGACGAAACGTTTGCCGTAGAAGGTGAAGGCCTGACGCTCTTCCGGGATGGTCATCGATTCATGGATGACGAGGCCGGCGATGGTCGTCGCCTCCTCGTCGGGCAGGTTCCAGTCGAGCGCGCGGTTGAGATCGCGGATCGGCACACTGCCATCGACGACGACCGAGCCGTCCGCCTCCTGGCGCACGCCCTGCATCTCGATATCGTGCTCGTCGGAAATGTCGCCGACGATTTCCTCGAGAATATCCTCCAGCGTGACGATGCCCTGAACCTCGCCATATTCGTCGACGACGACGGCGAAATGCTGCTTGCGTCGCAGGAAGGCGTTGAGCTGGTCCTCGAGATTGGTGCTGTCCGGCACGAACCAGGGCTTCTGCGCGATCTTCACGATATCGAGATTCTGCGGCTCCATGTGCGGTTCGGCAAGCGCCCGCAAGAGATCCTTGGCGTGGACGACGCCGATGATGTTGTCGATCGTGCCGCGCCACAGCGGCATGCGCGTATAGGGGCTTTCGAGAATGGCGCGCACCACCGCTTCCGGCGGATCGTCGGCATTGATCGCCCGCATCTTGGTGCGATGGACCATGATGTCGGAGAGTTCCAGCTGGCTGAGGTCAAGCACGCCGCCGAGGCGGTCGCGGTCGGCCTTCACTACCGATCCCTCGCGGTGCAGGAGATCGACGGCGCCGCGCAGCTCCTCATGCGCCGTCAGCATCGAAACTTCCCGCGAAAGATTGATGCCGAACAGCGCCAGGATCCGCCGCACAAGCGCGTTGACGAAGGAGGACACCGGGCCGACGATGGCGACGAAGAGTCTCGTGGGAAATGCGACGGCAAGCGCGAAGCGTTCCGGCGCCGAGATCGCCCAGCTCTTCGGCAGCACTTCGGCGAAGATGACGAGGATGATGGTCATGGCGAGCGTCGCCAGCGCCACGCCCGAACTGCCGAACAGCCCGAGGAAGAGGCTGGTGGCGATCGAGGAGGAGAGGATGTTGGCAAGATTGTTGCCGATCAGCAGCGTACCGATCAGCCGGTCGCGCCGTTCGATCAGCTGACGGACGAGGCCGGCGCGTTCGTCGCCGTTGACCTCAAGCGTGTGGATACGGCTGCGCGAAACGGCGGTGAGCGCAGTCTCCGTGCCGGAACAGAAGGCGGACATCAGTACGAGCGCCATGATCGAAAGGATCTCCGGCCAATAGGCCGCGACAAATGTCAGAACGCCTTCGATCGTCGTCAAGGATGTTTTTCCCTGAGAAAACTGAGCACTTCGGATGCCGGAACATCGTCGGCGACGAAGGACTGGCCGATACCGCGCGTCAGGATGAAGGTGAGCTTGCCGCTCTTGACCTTCTTGTCCTGTGCGATCGCCTCCATCAGCGATTCCGCCGGCGGCAGCTCGCCAGGAATTTCGGCCATGGTAGTCGGCAAGCCGACCTCCTTCAGATGCCGCTCGACGCGCCGTGCATCGTCGGGACTCGCAAGATTCATTCGTGCGGAAAACTCATGCGCCAGCACCATGCCGATCGACACGCCTTCACCGTGCACGAGGCGGCGGCTGTCATAGGCGGTCGCCGCTTCCAGCGCATGGCCGAACGTATGGCCGAGATTGAGCAGCGCCCGCTGGCCGGTCTCCCGCTCGTCGGCAACGACGACATCGGCTTTCGCCTGGCAGCTGGCAGCGATTGCCTCAATGCGGGCGGAGCCGCCTGTAAACACCGACTTCCAGTTCGCTTCCAGCCAGGCGAAAAAATCCGGTTTGTCGATCAGCCCATACTTTGCGATCTCGGCGTAACCTGCGCGGAATTCTCGCTCGCTCAGTGTATTCAGCACCTCCGTATCGGCCAGAACCAGGTCCGGCTGATGGAAGACGCCGATCAGATTCTTGCCATGGCGAGGGGAATTGATGCCGGTCTTGCCGCCGACGGAGGAATCGACCTGCGCCAGCAGCGAAGTCGGCACCTGCACGAAGCGCACGCCGCGGCGGACGATGCCGGCCGCAAAGCCAGAGAGATCACCGATCACACCGCCGCCGAGCGCGATCACGCAGTCGTTGCGCTCGACGCGGGCTTCGAGCACATTGTCGCAGACATCGATGAGGTGTTCGAAGCTCTTCGTCTTTTCGCCGGCCGGCAGCACGACCTCGGCCGAGACAATACCTGCCGCATTCAGGCTTGCGGCGAGGGTCTCGAGATAGAGCGGTGCGACATTCTCGTCGGTGATGATCGCCGCCTTGCGGGCCTTGAGACGCGAGGCGATCTCGGCGCCGGCCCGCCCAATCAGCCCCGGCCCGATCAGGATGTCATAGGCGCGCTCGCCGAGCGGCACATGCACCGTCTGGACTGATGAGGTGGAGCTTATCGCATTCATGATGCTGCACTTTCTTTCTGTTCGACCACGGCCTTCAGCACCTCGTCTGCCATGATTTCCTTGCGCACATCACGCGAGAGTACGGTGAGATCTGCCTGCGCATAGATCGGATAACGCGCGTTCATCAGGTTTTCGAGGGTCTGCTTCGGATTTTCGGTCTTGAGCAGTGGCCGCGTGTCACGCTTGTTGACCCGCTCCCAAAGCACGTCGAGGTCCGCCTTCAGCCAGATCGAAAGGCCGCCCTTCTTGATATGCCTGCGCGTGCGGTCGTTGATGAAGGCGCCGCCGCCGGTGGAGACGACACGTGGTCCACCCTTGAGGAGCCGTTTCATCACCCGCGTTTCCAACGCCCGGAACTCTTCTTCGCCATAGGCTGCGAAAAGTTCGGCGATCGTCATGCGCGACACCCGCTCGATTTCATGATCGCTGTCGATGAAGGGAATGCCGAGTTGGCTGGCGACGATGCGCCCGACGGAGGATTTGCCGGCGCCCATCAGCCCGACGAGGACCAGATTGCGTGAACCGAGCGCAGCGCGAGCTCTGTCTTTCAGGCTGTCAGCAACGGTCAGCAGCGGTTCACTCATCGGTCCATTCACACTTTGTTTGCAAACCGTATCGACAAATGCAGGTGGAGCGTCAAGTCGCGGACAAGGGAATCATGGCTTGAATAGCGCTTCTTGCACTTGCGAATACGCTTCTTATAACAGAAGCAGAGCATGAAGGAGTTGCCGGATGCCGACCCTGTTCCGTTTCCTGTTCTTCTGCGCGATCCTCGCCGGGACGGTTTACGGAGCGATGTGGGCGCTCGTGACCTTCGTCGAGCCGCAGCAGCGCGACGTGACGATCCGTATTCCCTCCGAGCGGGTCAACCCGCCGGCGACGGGCACGATCAACACGACAGGGAAGTGAGTGAGATGATGGATCTAAGCCGCGTCCACGTGGAATCCTTCCTGGAAATGATGAGCGCCGAACGTGGCGCTGCCGCCAACACCCTGCAATCCTACCAGCGCGACCTCGACGATGTCAGCGCTTTCCTGAATGGCCGCAGCATAAGGTTGACCGAAGCCGCCTCGACCGACCTGGCCGCCTATCTCGCCTCGCTGGCGCGCCAGGGCTTCAAGCCTTCCTCGCAGGCACGCCGGCTTGCCGCCATGCGGCAATTCTACAAGTTCCTCTATGCCGAGGGCCTGCGGACCGACGACCCCACCGGTGTTCTCGACGCGCCGAAGAAGGGGCGTCCGCTGCCGAAGACGATGGGGGTCGAGGAGGTCGGCCGCCTGCTGTCCCAAGCGCAGGCCGAGGCCGACGATCCGGCCCCCGGCCAGTTGCAGCGCCTGCGCATGCTGGCGCTGCTGGAGCTGCTCTATGCCACCGGCATGCGCGTCAGCGAACTCGTCTCGCTTCCCGCCCGCGTGCTCGACCAGGAGGGCCGCTTCCTGATGATCCGCGGCAAGGGCAACAAGGAGCGGCTGGTGCCGCTGTCGCATTCGGCGATCGCAGCCCTGAAGTCGTATGGGCGCCTGCTGGCGGCCGAAACCGCCGCGGCGAAGGAGCCGCTGGAAAGCGCCTGGCTGTTTCCCGCCGCCTCCAAGGAGGGATATCTGCCGCGCCAGGTCTTCGCACGCGACCTCAAGAACCTGGCGATCCGCGCCGGCCTGACGCCGTCGCTGATCTCGCCGCACGTCATGCGCCACGCCTTTGCCAGCCACCTGCTTGCCAACGGAGCCGATCTGCGTGTCGTGCAGGAACTCCTCGGCCATTCGGACATTTCGACCACACAGATCTACACACATGTCCTCGAAGAGCGGCTGCAGCAGCTCGTCCAGACGCATCACCCCCTTGCCAAACAGGCGAAAAAGCACGAATAGGACCGGCGACAAGGGGCGGAGCCAGGAAAACGCCCCGCGGCACAAGGAACGGAAACGCACCTCATGCACAATTATCTCGACTTCGAAAAGCCGATCTCCGACCTCGAAGGCAAGATCATCGAGCTGAAGAAGCTCGCAACGGAAGACGAGAGCATCGACACCACCGATGAAATCGGAAGGCTGGAGGTTCGCGTCCGCGAGGCGATCGTCGAAATCTATTCCAAGCTCAATGCCTGGCAGAAGACGCAGGTCGCCCGCCACCCGCAGCGCCCGCATTTTATCGATTACGCCAAGACGCTGTTTCAGGAATTCACCCCGCTTGCCGGCGACCGCAAGTTTTCCGAGGACGCCGCCATCCAGGCGGGCCTCGCCCGCTTTCGCGGCCAGCCCGTCGCCGTCATCGGCCAGGAAAAGGGCAACGACACCAAGACGCGCCTGAAGCACAATTTCGGCAGCCCACGCCCTGAAGGCTACCGCAAGGCGATCCGCATTCTTGAAATGGCCGACCGTTTCGGCCTGCCTGTGATTTCGCTGGTGGATACGGCCGGCGCCTATCCCGGTGTCGGCGCCGAGGAGCGCGGCCAGGCCGAGGCGATCGCCCGTTCGACGGAAATGTGTCTCGGCGTCAAGGTTCCCCTCGTTTCCGTCGTCATCGGCGAGGGCGGCTCGGGCGGCGCGATCGCGATTGCCACCGGCAACAGGGTCTATATGCTCGAGCATTCGATCTACAGCGTCATTTCGCCGGAAGGGGCGGCCTCCATCCTCTGGCGCGATTCCACCCGCGCCCGAGAAGCGGCCACCAACATGAAGATCACCGCCGAAGACCTGAAATCGCTCGGCGTCATCGACGGCATCATTTCCGAGCCGCTCGGCGGCGCCCATCGCGACCCCGACAGCGTCATCGCCGCAACCGGCGACGTGATTGCCAATGCGCTCGGCGAAATGGCATCGCGTTCCGGCGAACAGCTGCGCAATGAGCGGCGTCAGAAATTCCTCAATATGGGGCGCAACCTCTAAGGCAAGTTGCGCTTTTCAGCGATTGGGGCCAAATCTTGGCCACATTGATATTATCTGTAACATTCGCGCTTGCGGGGATGTTCGAGGCACGTCATAGGCTGGTAAGGTTTTATAAAGTATAAGCCGCCTATGATTCCTTCCAATGCCCGAACTCCATAGGCGGACCGGGTCGCACTATCTTTATGGGCTAGTTTGGATGCGCATACGTCATTTTGCCTATGTTTCCCTCATGGCGCTGGCTCTCACCGGCTGCAATGACGCGTTGGAAACCGCGCAGGTCGATCTCTCCAAGGTCAAGAACAAGGTCGAGCAGCCGCTTCCTCCCCATATCCTCAACGCCATGGCCGCCAAGGGCATGGACCGCAATTCGCCCATCATGATCCGCATCTTCAAGGAAGAAGGTGCAATGGAGATCTGGAAAGCGAAGACCGACAACCGTTTCGACAAGATCGCCGATTATAAGATCTGCGCCTGGTCCGGCCGCCTCGGTCCGAAGGTCAAGACCGGCGACCGGCAGGCGCCGGAAGGCTTCTACGAGCTGACACGCGCCAACCTGAACCCGAATTCCAAATATTATCTGGCGATCAACACCGGCTTCCCGAACCGCTACGACGCGGTGAACGGCCGCACCGGCTCCGATCTGATGATCCATGGCGCCTGCTCGTCCTCGGGCTGCTATTCGATGACCGACCAGCAGGTGCTGGAGATCTACGCCTTTGCCCGCGACGCTTTCAAGGGCGGCCAGTCGACGGTGCAGCTGCAGGCGTTTCCGTTCCGCATGACGGCGGAAAACATGGTCAAGCATCGTCTCGACCCGAACAATGACTTCTGGAAGATGCTGAAGGTCGGCTACGACAATTTCGAAGTGACGAAGCGCCCGCCCGAGGTCAATGTCTGCGAGAAGAAATACGTCTTCAACCAGCAGGCAACCGATGGCGGGGCCTTCAATGCCGCCGGCAAATGCCCTGCCATGTCGACGCCGCCGGCACTGACAGCAGCCCTTGCCTCCTACGGCAAGACCTATGACGCCGAATATGCCAAGGCGATGAGCAAATATGACGGCATGGCCTGGTACGACCCGTCCGAAGCCGAGCGCAAAGCCGTGGTCGCCAAGACGCGCAAGGGCCGAGAACTGGCTTATGCCCCGACTGGCACCTCGCTCGAAGCCGGCCGCATGGTCAAGGTCGCCGAACTCGAAGAGCTGATGGCCAAGCGCACGACGCAGAGCCTCACCGCCAACTCCGCGGCCGGCGCCACACCCGCAACGCCGGCCCAGCCGCAGGCAACGAGCGTCGCCGCCGCGACACCTGCGGTCGTGCCGGTGCCGATGCAAAATCCGCTCGCTTATGCCGCGCCCGCGCCCGAACCGCAGGAGACGGCAGAAGCCGCGGCAAAGAAGCCGTTCTGGAAATTCTGGGCGCGGAACTGAACGGCTTGAACCCCGTTCTCTATGATCTTCGCGGCCTGAAATGCCCATTGCCCGTGATGAAGACACGCAAGAAGCTTGCCGCCCTGGCAAGCGGCACGCTCATCCTCGTCGACACCAGCGATCCGCTGGCGGTGATCGACATGCCGCATTTCTGCAATGAGGACGGCCACGACCTGATCGAGACGGAAAAGACTGAGAGCGGTCATCGCTTCCTGATCCGCAAGCGGTAAAACATGTCGCCAGCGCATCGGCCTGAGAATCGGACGCGATAGGAACGACGCGGCGCGCTATTAGATTCGCAAACCCGGAATGGCGAGTGGATTGTCGGACAGCGCCTGACGATCCGGTGTGTCGATCCGCGGCTTGCCGAGGAAGGCGTCAAAGAGATCCTTCACGAAGGCCTCAGACAGGTCCTTGGTGATCAGCACCATACGGGTGCGCCGGTCTTGCGGATCCGGCCACGCCGGCAGCCGCACCGGCGGGTGGAAGATACTCTGGACGCCGTGCAGCACCAACGGCCGTTCCGGCCGGTCGGAGACGGAGACGATCGCCTTCATCCGCAGCAGCTTTTCGCCATGAGCCGAGCGCAAGAGATCGACGAACATTTCGAGCGCCATTGGATCGATCGGCTTCTCTTCGACGATGGAGAAAGACCGGATAGAAGCATCGTGACGATTGACGTCGTGCGGATCCTGACCCGCATGGCCGTGATCATGGCGGCGGCCATGGTGGTGGTGACGGTGATCGCCATCGTGAGCCTGACCGTGGCCGTGAGCGTGGTGATGCGCCTCATGCGCATCCTCATCCCGCAGCCAGCGGCCGACATCGGCGATCTTCGTCGCCGGATCATAGAGCCCGTTCACCAACACGGCGGCGCTGCCGGCCTCGGCGCCGTCGGCATCCATCATCGCCGCGCGCGGATTGAGCGTCCGCAAGCGCTGTTCCAGCTCCGCCGTTGCGCCGGCCATCGATGTCTTCGAGACGATCAGCCGGTCTGCGACGGCCGCCTGCTTGCGTGCTTCCTCGTGATTGTCGAGCGTCTGCAGTCCGTTGACCGCATCGACGACCGTCACGACGCCGTCGAGTTCGAAATTTGTGGCAATGACCGGATTGCCCATGATCGCCTGCATGACGGGCGCCGGATCGGCAAGGCCAGTCGTTTCGATGACGACGCGCTTCACCGGCTTGACGCGGCCCGTCTGCACGGCGTCCATCAGGTTCGCCAGTGTATCGACAAGCTCGCCGCGCACGGTGCAGCAGAGACAGCCATCGGACAATTCGATGATCGAATCGCCGGAACTTTCGACCAGCAGATGGTCGATGCCGACATCACCGAACTCATTGATGATGACAGCCGCATCCTTCATGTCGGGGTCTTTGAGGATACGGTTCAGCAGCGTCGATTTGCCGGCGCCGAGAAAGCCGGTCAAAATGGTGACCGGAATCCTGTCGTTGAACGCGCTCATATCTGCCTTACCTTGGAAGCCATCTTGTCTTAGAACGCGGTCGGGCGCGGCAGCGGCACCGGCACGTTGGCGATGCCGCCAGCCGTATCGCCGGTCGCCACCTTTTCCGGCTGCTGCGGCGGCTGCGGGTCCTGCCCCGGAATGAGCCCGGCGAAGACGAATTGCGGGTCGTGGTCCATTTCCAGAATATAGGGCGAGTGCACCTTCATGCGGCCGACCTCGTCGCGCGTTTCGCTGCGTATCTTGGCGCCCTTGGCGCTGCAGATATCGGCGGTGATGTCGGTCACTTGGTCTTGTCCCGGCCCGTAGGGCTTCAACGAACCGAGCGTGTCGCTGCCGGGAAACTGCGTCGTAAAGCCCTTCTGCAACAGGTTCGCCGTCGCATCGGCACGCGCCGCGAGACTGTCCGTGCCGAGCACGACGGAAACAAGCGTGCGGCCGTTGCGCGTCGCCGAACCAATCTGGTTGAAGCCCGAGGCGCAGATGAAACCGGTCTTCATGCCGTCGGCGCCAGCGAAACGGCCGATCAGCATGTTGAGGTTCGGGACGTTCTGCTGGCCGGTGGTGAATCCTTCAAGCGCGAAATAGCTGGCATATTGCGGAAACTCGCGGCGCAGCGCCACCGTCAGCACCGCAAGGTCGCGCGCCGTGGTGTACTGGCCTTTGCCGGGCAGACCGTTCGGATTGACGAAGTGCGAATCCGTCATGCCGAGCTTCAGTGCCTCGCCGTTCATCCGGGTCACGAAACCTTCCTGCGTACCGCCAATGGCTTCTGCGACCGCAACCGCAATGTCGTTGGCTGACTTCACCATCAGGATCTTCAAGGCACTGTCGAGCGTCAGCTTCTGGCCCGGCTTGAAATACATCTTGGCGGCCGGTTGGGCGGCGGCGCGTTTGCTCATGACGATGGGCGTATCGAGGCTGATTTGACCGGCGCGGATCGCATCGAAGACGGTATAGACGGTCATCAGCTTGGTGAGCGAGGCCGGATACCACTTGCGGAAGGCTTCTTCGTGTTCGAGTACGCGGCCTGTCTGCACGTCGACGAGAATATGCGGATTGGCCTGAACGAGCGAAACCGAGGCGACAAAAGCGGCAGTCGCGGCAATCATGAAACGAAACGGCCGCATGGCGGCAAACAAACGGAAGTGGCTCGTCGACACGGTTCGTCCTTCAGATGTCCGGAAAATCTCGCAACCTTCATCTATCTAGCCTATATGGCTATGACATGGCAAAGGTCATTGACGAAGTATTTGCATGGGCCTCACGCCCTTTTGAAGCGACGAGTGATTGTCGGGATTTGATAACAGGAACGCCAATATGCCGATTTTGAACAGAGCCGCGGAATTGCAGGACGAAGTCGCCGAATGGCGCCGCCATATCCACGCCCGGCCCGAGCTTCTTTTCGCAGTGGAAAACACGGCCGCTTTCGTCGCTGAAAAACTCAAGGAATTCGGGGTCGACGATATCGTCACCGGCATCGGCCGCACCGGGGTCGTCGGCCTGATCAAAGGCAACGGCGCAGGCCGCCGCACGATCGGCCTGCGCGCCGACATGGATGCCCTGCCGCTTACCGAAGTCACCGGCAAGCCCTGGGCCTCGAAGACACCCGGCAAGATGCATGCCTGCGGCCATGACGGCCATACCGCCATGTTGCTCGGCGCCGCGAAATATCTCGCCGAAACCCGCAATTTCAACGGCAATGTCGCCGTCATCTTCCAGCCCGCCGAAGAAGGCGGCGGCGGCGGCAATCTGATGGTCAAGGATGGCATGATGGAGCGCTTCGAAATCGAAGAGGTCTACGGCATGCACAACCTGCCGGGCCTGCCTGTGGGACAGTTTGCGATCCGCAAGGGCGCCATCATGGCGGCGACCGACGAATTCACCGTCACCATCAAGGGCCGCGGCGGCCACGCCGCCCAGCCGCACCGGACGATCGACCCGATCGCCATCGCCGCCCAGATCGTCGCCAACCTGCAGATGATCGCCTCGCGCACCGCCGATCCGATCAGCTCGGTCGTCGTCTCGGTGACCAAGTTCAATGCCGGTTTTGCCCATAACGTCATCCCCAATGACGCGACCTTCGCCGGCACAGTCCGCACGCTGGACGCCGACATGCGCACACTTGCCGAAACGCGCTTCCGGCAGATTATCGAAGGCCTGGTCGCAGCCCATGGCGCCGAGGCCGAGATCAGCTTCAATCGCAACTACCCCGTCACCATCAACCATCCCGATGAGACCGAGCATGCCGTCGCCATCGCCAGCGCCATTGCCGGTGAGGCGAACGTCAATGCCGAAATCGATCCGATGATGGGCGGCGAGGATTTTTCCTATATGCTGAACGCCCGCCCTGGCGCCTTCATCTTCATCGGCAACGGCGACAGCGCCGGCCTCCACAACCCGGCCTACGACTTCAACGACGAAGCCATAGCCCACGGCATCTCCTACTGGGTCCGCCTTGCCGAACAACGCTTGGGTCTCTGATAAGAATTAAGACTTGGCTTCGCGCCAAGCCTTTTGTATGCATGGCATCCAAGTGGTCCCGTAGCTCAGCAGGATAGAGCACCAGATTCCTAATCTGGGGGTCGCGCGTTCGAATCGCGCCGGGATCACCATTTTTCAAGCGCTGAGCCATATGGCCACTGCGGGAATGGGTGGAATGACTGATCTCGTCTTGTAGATCACCGCCGAACGGCTTTGCCCCGTATTAAGCTCGCGGTACCTGACGATAGGCTCCTCGTCTCCTTATGATCCGCCGTGCCCCTAGCCCCGGCAGCGCCGCCACCACCCATCCGCCGGCAAAACCGATTACGCCCCAGACGAGGCCGGCAAAGCTCATCGGCACTCCAGGCACGAAGTCGCGCCAGGTATTGGCGAAAACCACATCATCCGCATTCCTCAGCAGCACGAAGGGCTTGGCGACCGGGGCGGCGGTGCCGAGTTTCAGTTGCTGCGACTGCAGTGCTTCGTAACGGGTAATCGTGCTCTGCATCGAGACGCCGCGGTCGCGCAGGAAATCGTCGGAAGATTGGGCATAGGCGTTCAGCGCCTGCTCGCGGTCGAGCTGATGCTGGGCGGCTTGGCGGTTGAAGTCCTCGACGATGATACGCAGTTCATCGATCGCCCCGCCGATCCGCTGGCGATATTGCTGCGCAAATTCCGGCGCCTGCGAAAAGACCGTGCCGCCGGCAAGTCCGGCGGCAATGGCGATGATCCTTGCAATCTGTCCCACGATCGTGGCCTCCGGCTGTTTCCTGCGCTAACGATCCGCGGCCGCAAAGGTTTCTGCCTTCGACACAATCGGTAACGCTATGTGATTGAACCGGCGGCGCTTCCGGCGAGTTGAAACTATGACCAACTCAGAAAGAGAGGCTCGTCATGAAACAGCTCATTCTTGCTTGCACGCTCGCTGCAGCGTCCGTCCTTTCCGCCATGCCGTCCCAGGCGGCAAGTGTCACTATCACCACGGATAACCCGCGTCCTTATTATAGCGATTCGGAAGGGCCCTATTATCGCTACCGCCCCTACTACCGCCATCACATGATGCGCCGCGTCTCCGAGGATTGCTTCACCAAGACGGAAAGAATCCGCCGTCACGGCCATACGATCATCAAGGAGACCCGGATCTGCCGATAAGGCAGTGTCTATGCATGAAAAGCCCGGGCATTGGGGTCGGGCTTTTCCTTTGATTTCGCCAAGAGGAACTTCGCAACATCGGCCGCGTTTATCGCGAAAACGGGAGAACTCATCATGCGTATCAAGATGACTCTTTTGGCAATCGCCTATGTCGCCGTCAGCGCTCTGCTGCTCGCCATCGCCTATCACCCGCAGGGACCGGTGACAACAGCGAAGACCGATCGCTCGGCCGGCTCATCCTTCCTCGTCGAGCGATTCGCCGGTTAACCGGCCAAGCCGGCGTAACGCCGTGATAGCGTCGGCAAGGCCGGCGCTCGCAAGCGCGGGCAAGTTTCGACAGTGTCAGTGCGGCTCTCCCACAGCAGACCCGCCGAGCAGGATTCGGTTCTGCACCGCAGTCACGCCTTCGACTGCCCTGGCGACGGCGGTTGCCCGCTCGATCTCCCCGACAGTACCGACGGTGCCTGTCAACACGACCTGATCTTCCTCCATCGTCACTTTCACATCCGACGCATCGATGCCGCCGGCAATTGCCAAAGCATTGGCGACGGCGGCCTCGAGAGATGCGCGATTGGCGATCTCCGCTTCCACTTCGGGCGCAAGCCCGTGAAATGTCGGCTCTTTGAAAACCATATTCCGTTCCTCCGAAAGACCTGAAGAAGAAACGCCATCGGCCTCGTTTGGTTTCCTGCGTTACCAGCTGACGCGATAACGGAGATTGACGCTGCCGGCCTCATCGGGAGAAAACGGATTGCTGACCGAGGCATCGAGGTTGAGGTTCGGCAGGATCGCCTGGTTGACCGCCACCGTGCTCGAGAAGTCGCCGCTCGCATTGCTGACGCCCGCGCCGGCCGAAAGCGAGGTTCCAGTCCAGGGATGGATCAGCTTCAGCGCCTGTGACGCCGTCACCGAAGTCTCCCTGGCGTCGACCGGATCGTAACGGACGCTGACGGAGCGGCTCGATTGCATGTCGAGCGAATCCGAGAGAATCCAGCTGCGCGAGCGGCTGAGTGTCAGCGCGCCGCTGCCGCGCAGCGTATCGACGCTGACCCTGGCCCCCTGCTGCGATTGGCCTGCCGGCGTGACGCTCGTCTTGGTGATCCTGCCCCAGAGCATGGCCTGTTCGGAATCGGGCAGCGGCGCACCGGCTTTTGTCGCTGCCAATGCGACGTCGGCACCAGCGCTCGTTTCCCATTCCGCCGGCAGACGAAAACCCATTGTCGCCTTGTACGATCGATCCGACACTTTGGCAGGCGACCAGATCAGCAGGTCGTCCGCCTTTGCAGCCACGCTCAGCGAAGGCACGGTGGCAAGAAGAATGATGGCTATTCTGAATATCGTCATGTGATCCGATCGTTTGCCCTGACACGTGCCGGCTCATCGAATGGCACGATACCGCACCAAAGTGCTCGCAGCGAACGCGAACGGGCAGCACGGCCAAGCCGTTCATCCCGATGTAATCCTCGATTTAATGTTGGCCGAAAAAGCCGAGGGCAGCCAAGTGCCCGTTTTTCAATAGCCGCCGCAGCGCCCCGATTACCCATGCGCCGACGAGAGGCCGCAGGGGAATCACATCCCTTCAGGAATGTCATAAGGATCCCATCCCGCTGCCGCTCTGTAAACCCCTACAGGGCTGATATCTGCTGCACCGCACACTTGCCGCACCCTCCAAACCCTAGTAGAGCCTGAGCCCACGAGAGACATTTTTCGCGAAATTCCAAATGATGACCGGCAAAACCGCGCCGCGGCGCCTCAGCATCTTCGGCTCGACCGGGTCGATCGGCCGTAATACCCTCAATGTTGTCGAACATCTGGGCGGGCGGGAGAACTTCGAAATTTCCGTTCTGACAGGCAACGGCAATGTCCAGCTGCTCGCCCGGCAGGCCAGATCCTTCGGCGCGCGGTTGGCGGTGACCGCAAACGACCGGCATTATGAAGCGCTTAAAAACGAACTTTCCGGCAGCGGCATCGCGGTGGCGTCGGGCAAATCCGGCCTCATGGAAGCAGCCGACCGCGAAGCCGACTGGGTGATGGCGGCAATCGTCGGCACCGCAGGTCTGGCGCCGACGCTTGCAGCCGCACGCCGTGGCGCCGATATCGCCCTTGCCAACAAGGAATGTCTGGTCTCGGCCGGCGATCTCTTCATCGGGGCGATCCGCGCCGGCGGCGGCAGGCTGCTTCCCGTCGACAGCGAGCACAATGCGATTTTCCAGGTGCTGGAAGAAAACCAGCGCCATGCCGTCGAGCGTGTCATCCTGACCGCCTCGGGCGGCCCCTTCCGTACCGCCTCCTTGAAGGAGATGGCCGATGTGACGGTGGAAACCGCCCGCGCCCATCCGAACTGGTCGATGGGCTTGAAGATCTCGATCGACAGCGCCTCGATGTTCAACAAGGCGCTGGAGATGATCGAGGCCCGCCATCTGTTCGGGCTAAGGCCCGAGCAGATCGAGGTGATCTTCCATCCGCAGTCGATCATTCATTCCATGGTCGGTTATACCGACGGCTCGGTGCTGGCCCAGCTCGGCGCACCTGACATGCGCACCGCCATCGGCTATGCGCTGTCTTTTCCGCGCCGGCCGAACCTGCCGGTCGAGCGGCTGGATTTCGCCAGGCTCGCGAGACTTGATTTCGAGGCGCCGGATGAGGTGCGGTTCCCCGCCTTGCGGCTGGCGCGTCTTGCGATGACGCGCGGCGGCGTTCAGGGCGCGGTGCTGAACGGCGCCAAGGAAGTGGCGCTGGAGGCCTTCATCGATGGGCGCCTCTCCTTCCTCGCCATGGCCGAAGTCACCGAAAGGGTCATGGACGACCTGGCCGGCCTGCCGCCGGCTGCCGGCATGGACGACGTTTTCAACGCCGACCGGCAAGCCCGGCAGCGAGCGGCGGCGCTGATGAAACTCGATCTCGTCGGGTGAGGGTCCGGGCGGCTACAGCTATCGCAGCCGATTACCGCCCTCATCGAACAATCGGCAATTCGACGGCTCGAACTGCAGGCTGACCTCTTCGCCGGCCGCAATGCTGGTCGGCGACCGGTGCTCGACGGTGAGCGACTGGCCATCGCCGAGCTGGCAGTAGAGATACTCCGTTCCGCCGAGATACTCCGAAAAATCGACCCTTGCCCTCAGGCTGCCAGTGAGCTCGGGCGCCACCTTCAGATGCTCCGGCCGCAGACCGAGCGTCACGGCTGCACCGGCCGGCCTTTCTTTCGGCAGCAGGCCGCTTTCGACGCGCCCGCCGGCAACGTCGACCAGACCGTCTTCGCCCCATCGGGCATTCAGCAGATTCATCCTCGGCGAGCCGATGAAGCCCGCCACGAATGTATTCGAAGGATTTTCGTAGATTTCCCGCGGTGTCCCGGCCTGCTCGACGCGGCCGTCGCGCAGCACGACGATCTTGTCGGCGAGCGTCATCGCCTCGGTCTGGTCATGCGTGACATAGATCATCGTGTTGCCGAGCTCGCGATGAAGGCGGGCGATCTCGATGCGCATGGAAACACGCAGTTCCGCATCGAGATTGGAGAGTGGTTCGTCGAACAGGAAAACATCCGGCTCGCGCACAATCGCCCGGCCGATCGCCACACGCTGGCGCTGGCCGCCGGAAAGCTGGCCGGGGCGCCGGTCGAGCAGATGGTCGATCTTCAGGATCGCCGAGGCTGCCTTGACGCGCATCTCGATCTCGGCGGGACTGGTGCGCGCCATCTTCAGTCCGAAGGCGAGGTTCTCGCGCACGCTCATATGCGGATAGAGCGCGTAGGATTGAAAGACCATGGCGATGCCGCGCTCGGATGGATCGAGATCGGTGACGAGCCGTCCCTTGATCTCGATCTCCCCATCGGTCACATCCTCCAAGCCAGCGATCATGCGAAGCAACGTCGATTTTCCGCAGCCGGACGGACCGACGAAAACGACGAATTCGCCCTCCTCGATCGTCAGGTCTATGCCGTGCACCACCTGCAGATTGCCATAGCTCTTTCGCACGTCCTGAAGGACGACGCTCTTGTTGCCCATACCGTTCGTCATCCCCAAACGACCTACTTGTCCGCCTGGACCCAGACAAGCATCTCTCCAGGCGCGCGGTTGTCCCAGAGATGATAGGGCACGAAGCGTGCGGTGGCGACCCGCCTTTCGGCCGGCGCCTTGCGGTAGAGCGAATTGCCCCAATTCGATGTTTCCTCACGCTCGACCTTGAGATCGAGGGCGACGGCATCATTGAGGTCCTTCAGCACGACGGTTTCGGCAGCCGGGAGTTCGCGGGGCAGAACGATGGCGTTGAGATCTTTGCCATTGTCCGTTGTTTCCACGCAATAGACGAGCGGACCGCGCATCAAGGCGACGCGGCCGGCATCCTGGCGCACTTTCGGATTGGCATATTGCGGGCGAAGCGCCAGCGGCAGGTAGAGGGCCACCTTATCACCGTCCGCCCATTCGCGGTCGATCCGCGCATATCCATCGCGGACATGGGCACCGAGGTCGAGCATCGCCGCGTTGACGCTGAGGGTTGCGCCCTCCGCCCAGTCCGGAATGCGCAGCGACAGCGCAAACCGGGCCGGCTTTCTCAGCCTGGCAGTGAAGGCGACGGCGCCGTCCCACGGATAGTTGGTAGCCTGTTCCAACTCCACCTCGGCGCCGTTGGCAAGCTTCAGCCGGGCGGTGCTTTCGCCGTAGAGATGCACGGCGATCTCATCATCGGCAACTGCATACATGTATGAGCCGATCGACGTCACCAGACGGGCGATGTTCGGCGGGCAGCAGGGGCAATGGTGCCATTTCCAGCGGTGGTGCTTGCCGGCACTTTCCAGCGGGTTGTCATAGAAGAAGGTCTTGCCGTCTGTGGAAAGACCCGGCAGCGCGCCGTTATAGAGCGCCTGCTCCATGACGTCGGCATAGCGCCGGTCCGGCCCGCGCCCGAGCATGCGGCTTGCCCAGAAGACCAGACCGACAGAGGCGCAGGTTTCCGCATAAGCTGTATCATTGGGCAGGTCGTAATAATCGGTGAAGCCTTCATTGGACGCGGCCGGGCCGATGCCCCCGGTGATGTACATCTGCTTGGTGGTCAGATCGTCCCAGAGCGTTTCCAGCGCCGTTGTCAGGCTGTCGTCCTTGTATTCGGTGGCGATATCGGCCATGCCGGAATAGAGATACATGGCGCGCACAGCATGGCCGACGACCTTCGTCTGTTGGCGTACCGGCAGGTGCGCCTGGCCATATTCATAGGTCTTCTGATGGAAGTCGGCAGCGCTGCGGCCATCGCGAGCAGCCTCGGCCGTGAAGAAGTGCGGCTCGGTGCCGCGTTCGTCGATGAAGAATTTCGAGAGGTCGAGATATTTCTTCTCGCCGGTCACGCGGGCAAGTTTGACCAATGCCAGCTCGACTTCCTCATGGCCGCAATAGCCTGGTATCTGCCCCTCGCCATGACCGAAAACCTTGATCATGTAATCGGCGTAGCGGCACATGATATCGAGCAGCTTCCGCTTGCCGGTCGCCTGATAATAGGCGACCGCGGCTTCCATGAGATGGCCGGCGCAATAGAGCTCGTGATGGTCCCGCAGGTTGGTCCAGCGGCGGGATGGCTCGACGCGCTGGAACCAGGCGTTCAGATAGCCGTCCTTGTCCTGCATCCTTTCATACATGTCGATGATCTCGTCGGCCCGCGCCTCGAGCTTCGGGTTCGGCCGGCGATAAAGCGAATAGGCGATCGTCTCGATCGACTTGCCGAGGTCGGAATCCCAGAACATCTGCGTCGTCCCGCCCCAGGGCTGGATGGGAATGACGACGCCCGGGCTCGGCTGGCTGACGTCGATCGCCTTCAACATCCCGGCTTCGACGCAGCGGTCGAGCAGGGTCTCGGCGGTCGAATTGCAGACGGCATCCTGCCACTTGCCCCAGAAGCCGCCGAGCTCGACATCGGGAACGGCGACGGGGCGAAACTGGCGGTCGTTGCTTGACTTGGTCATGGGCTCCACTTTCCCTAGAGCATGATGCCGAAAAGTGTGAGCGGTTTTTCCGGACGACATCATGCTCTAACTCTCTAATTTAGAACAGGATTCGAATTTAAGGACCGACCCGGCCTTAAATCATCCTGTTCGAGGTCATTTCACCGCGCCGGCCATCAGCCCGCGCATGTAGTAGCGTTGCAGGAGCAGGAAGACGATCAGGCAGGGGATCGTCATGACGACGACACCGGCCTGCACCGCTCCCCAGTTGATGGCGCCGAGCCGCCCGGCGCGGACCGCCGTCATCAGCACCGGCAGGGTGTATTTCTCATTGCTGGAAAGCAGCACGAGCGCGGCGAGAAACTCGTTCCACGCATTGAGGAAGGCAAAGATCGCCACCGTCGCGACGCCTGGAAGTACCAGCGGCAACAGAACGCGCGCCAGCAGCCTGAGGTCGCGCGCGCCGTCGATGCGGGCGGCCTCTTCGATCTCCTTCGGCACAGCATCGAAGGCGTTCCGCATCATGAAGACGGAGAAGGGCAGCTGCAGCGTCACATAGACGAGCGTCAGCCCGAGCAGCGAATTGTTGAGGCCGAGTTTTGCCAGGATGATGAAGAGCGGCGTCAGGATCGACTGGAACGGGATCATCAGCGTGGCGATGATCAGCACAAAGAGTGCATTCTTCATCGGAAACCGGTAACGCGAGAAACCGTAGCCGGCGAGCAGGCTGACGACGACGGTCAGCACGACGGTCGCCACCGAAACGAACAGCGAATTGATCATGTGCTGCCAGATGCCGGCCCCGAACGTATCGAGCAGCGCATAGGCATCGAAGCTGACGCCGGATGTCGGCCACGGCGGCAAGGGCGGCAGGCTGGCTTCGGTACCCGGCCGGAAGGAGGCGAGCAGCGTGATCGCGAAGGGCGCCAGGAAAAAGATCGAGATGGCGATGCCGGTGAGATGATAGGCCGATTTCGTACGGATGGCCTTGCGGGCGCGGCGTTGCCTTGACGTCGTCATGGACGCTCCTCCCCGACGCGAAGCAGCCAGAGCTGCACGATGCTGATGGCGACCAGGATGGCGAGAAGCGCGATCGAAAGCGCTGCGCCGTAACCGAGATTGAACGAAACGAAGGACTGGTTGAAGATGTAATAGACCACCGAGATCATCTTGTTCTGCGGTCCACCGGCCGTCATGATGTAGAACTGGTCGAAGGCGAGGATCGAGCCGGTGACCGAGACGATCAACGCCAGCGCGATCGTCTTACGCATCAGCGGCAGCGTCAGATGCCGGAAACGTTGCCAGCGGCCGGCGCCGTCGATGCGGGCTGCCTCCGTCAGCTCGGACGGAATGGCCTGCAGCCCGGTCAGCAGAATGATCATGGTGAAGCCGGCGATCTTCCAGACGACCATCACCACAACAGTCAGGAAGGCTGTGTCGAAGGTCGCAAGCAGATTGGGGCTCTTTTCCAGAAGACCGAGTGCCTTCAAGGCCGGGCCGATGAAACCGCTAT
Organism: Rhizobium sp. NLR16a; assembly: GCF_017948245.1. Taxonomy (NCBI): domain Bacteria; kingdom Pseudomonadati; phylum Pseudomonadota; class Alphaproteobacteria; order Hyphomicrobiales; family Rhizobiaceae; genus Rhizobium; species Rhizobium sp. NLR16a. The sequence goes on from NZ_CP072868.1 coordinate 91,720, forward strand.
CGACATTGGCAAGCCAGACCCAGAGCAGCGAGGCTGTGGCAAGGCCGACCACAACAGGCAGGAAGATGATCGTGCGGTAGGCGCTGACGAACTGCCTATCCCTCTCGACGAAGATGGCCAGCGGAAAGGCGATGGCGAAGATCGCGATGGTGACGATCACGGTGTAATAGGCGGTGAAATTCAGTGCCGCCATGAAACGAGTATCGTTGAACATGCGGAAATAATTGTTGAAGCCGATCCAGCGCGACGCTCCCATCAGCGGCCAGTTATGAAGGCTCATCCACCCAGTGAAGAGAACCGGCATGACGAAGAAGACGATGACCAGCGCCATCGCCGGCGCGATGTAGGCAAGGCCGCGCCAGTTGGATCTGCGCCGACGCTTGCGCCGAGGCAATAGGGTCTCTGAACCGGAACCGGTCATCAATCGCTCCGCATCTGTCTATGGAAATTGGCCGGGAAGCTGCCACCGCTCCCCGGCCGCGGCCTTGGGAGAGTTATTGGCCGCTATCGATGATCGACTGCATTTCCGACTGGGCGCTGGAGAACGCACCGTCGACGTCGTCGCCGAAGATCGCCGCGTTGGTGAAGCTTGCCCACGGACCATTGGCGCTGTTGATGAGGTCGTTGAACTGCAGCGTATAAGGGGTCTTGGCGACACTGATCGCCTTGAGGCCGACTTGCATTCGCGGGTCGAGGCCCTCAAGCACCTTGTCGGCGATGTCGCCGCGTGTCGGTAGGCTGCCATATTTCGCCATGATCTTCTGGCCGTCCATCGAATAGATATATTCAAGGAACTCCTTCACCGCGTCGATCTTCTTCGTGCCCTTGGTAATGACGAAGTTGTCGCCGCCGGCAAAGGACGACGGCTTGCCGTCGACGCCGGGAATGAGGGTCACGCCGAAATTGATCTCGGGATGCTGAGTCACCAGTGTGCCGATAGCGAAGGCACCGAGGCTTTGCTGGCCGATCTTGCCATTGGTGAAGGTCAGGAAGTTCGTACCGTTGTCGCTGGCCGCACCCGCCGGCACCAGGTCCTTCTTGACCATGTTGCGGTAGATATCGACGGCCTTGCGCATCTGAGGCGTATCGAGCGTCGCTTTCTTGCCGTCGGCCGACAGGATATCGGCGCCGGCACCCCAGGTGAGCGGGGTGAAGGTGAAGATCATGCAGCCGCCACAGCCGCCGCCGGAGAAATAGAAGCCGTAGGTATCGTCACCGAGAGCCCGGATCTTCTCCCCATTGGCGGTGATTTCGTCCCAGTTATCAGGCGCCTTTTCCGGGTCGAGACCGGCCTTCTTGTAGAGATCCTTGTTCCAGGCGAAGACCGATGTTTCGACGGAAAGCGGCAGCCCGTAAATCTTGTCCTGATAGGTGCCGAGGCGGACATGCGACGGCGAAAGCGAGTTGAAATAGGGAAGCGACTTCGCCCAATCCGTCAGGTCTTCCAGCTGTCCGGCCGCGGCAAAGGCAGGATTGTAGATGAGGTCCATCGACAGGGCATCTGGCGCCTGTCCGCCGGCGATTGCCGTCGCATATTTCTGCACCAGCTCGGAGAACGGCACTTCGGTCATCACGACCTTGTTCTCATGGCTGGAATTATAGGCTTCGACGACCTTCTTAAAGGCATCGCCAATCCCCGATCGGACCCACATTTCGACGTTCTCGGCAGCCGATGCAGCCGACACCAGGCACAAGGTAGCGATGCCGGTCGCCGCCAATAGACGCTTGATCATGACACTCCTCCCAATATGGCGCATCTCCTCGCGCCTTGTTCATTTCCCTGATTATCATTCCTCGGGGGTCCTACCTCCGCATGACCGCCGGACGACGAGCCGGCAGGGCAACTTCCTCACTCCCGGCTCGACAGGCCGTCCTTCCGCAAGCGCCAGCACCGTCAATCCGGCCTGCCGCCCCAACTCCTTCAGCTCCATATCCACCGTCGTCAGCGGCGGCCGCGTCTGGGCCGCGACAATCTCCCAATTGTCGAAGCCGATCACCGAGACGTCCTGCGGCACCTTGACGCCGCGCTCGCGCAGCGCATCCACCGCACCCCGGGCGATCTGGTCGTTGCCGCAGAAGAGCGCATCCGGTTTTTCTCCCGGCCTCTTCCAGAGCTGTTCGACCGCCTCATGGCCCCAGCTTTCCGACCAGACGCCATAGAGCACCGGCTCGCGGTGGCCCGCTACCTGATGATAGGCGCCGGCCCGCTCCCGCACCGAAAAGAACTCTTCCGGCCCGGTGATATGGGCAATCCGCCGCCGCCCGATCGTCGCGAGCCATTCCACCGCCAGCCTCGCACCCTGTTCATCATCCGAACGAAACGTAACGCTGTTCTGCGTCCCCTCCGTAAAGGCGTAGACGACAGGCACATGCAAATTCGACAGGTCGACGGGCAGACGTTTGTCCAGCCGCTTGCCGGTTGCAATGATTCCGTCGACCTGCTTGTCCAGCATCGCGTCGACATGGATCTGGGCGAGCGCCGGATCGTCTTCGATGGCGCACAGGAAAACTGAAACGCCATGATCGACGAGAGCGTCAGAAATGCCCGCCATCACAGGCAGCGTGAAACGGCCGTAAGTGTCGTTCGTCAGCAGCCCGATGGTGAAACTGCGTTTGCTGAGAAGACCTCTCGCCAGCGCATTCGGCCGATATCCGATTTCGCCGGCGATCCGCTTCACCCGCTCGCGTGTTTCCGCTCCCATCCGACCGGTGTCGTTGAGCGCCTTCGACGCCGTCGAGATGCTCACGCCGGCAGCCGACGCCACCTCATGGATGGTGATCCTGCCCCTTTTTCCTCCCGATATGTTCAGGCCTTCCTCCTTCTGAATTGGTTTGAGAAAAGCTTTTACCAATCCCTCTGTCAAGTGAGAAAAGGTTTTCTCATGCATTTCGAGAGACGGAGCAGTGAGGCGTGGATCGCAGGAAGGAAGGCGTGGAAACGGCCGATGCGAATCCATGGGACCGCATTGCGTCATTCGCCCCTAGAGGGCAGCGCTGATAATCTTATCCAGCTAATGAGTACGAACAACAATCGGCGTCAGAACCTCCGATGGGAGGTTCTGATTCGTCGCGTGAGAACCCAGGCGATCGTTAGATCAGGCGACGTGCCTTGCCAGCGCGCAGCGCGACCAAAGCGAATGCAGGGCGTCGACCAGATGGGCGATATCGGCGTCGGAATGCAGCGGTGTCGGCGTGATGCGCAGCCGCTCGGTCTTCTTCGGCACGGTGGGATAGTTGATCGGCTGGACATAGACGCCGCAATTGTCGAGCAGCAGGTCGGAGATCCACTTGCACTTGGCGGCATCGCCGACCATCACCGGCACGATATGGCTGGGATTGTGCATATGCGGAATGCCGCGCTGGTCGAGCAGCGCGCGCAGCTTGCGCACCCGGTCCTGATGGCGTGCGCGCTCGAACTGGCTGACCTTCAGGTGCTGGATCGAGGCGACCGCACCGGCGGCGAGCGCCGGCGGCAGCGCCGTGGTGAAGATGAAGCCGGAGGCGAACGAGCGGATGAAATCGCACAGCGCCGCCGAGGCGGCGATATAGCCGCCCATCACCCCGAAGGCCTTGCCGAGCGTGCCCTCGATCACCGTCAGCCGGTCCATCAGCCCCTCGCGCTCGGCAATGCCGCCGCCGCGCGGGCCGTACATGCCGACCGCATGCACCTCGTCGAGATAGGTCATCGCGCCGTATTTGTCGGCGAGATCGCAGATCTCCCTGATCGGGGCGATGTCACCATCCATCGAATAGACGCTCTCGAAGGCGATCAGCTTCGGCGCCTGCGGATCGGCGGCGGCGAGCTTGGCTTCGAGATCGGCGACGTCATTGTGTTTCCAGATCACCTTGTCGCACTTGGCATGGCGGATGCCTTCGATCATCGAGGCATGGTTGAGCGCATCGGAGAAGATGATCAGGCCGGGGATTTTCGCGCCGAGCGTGCCGAGCGCCGCCCAGTTGGAGACATAGCCGGAGGTGAAGATCAGTGCGGATTCCTTGCCGTGCAGATCGGCAAGCTCACGCTCGAGCAGGACGTGGTAATGGTTGGTGCCAGAAATATTCCGGGTGCCTCCCGCACCCGCGCCACAGTGGTCGATGGCGGCCTTCATCGCCTCGATCACCTTCGGGTTCTGGCCCATGCCGAGATAGTCGTTGGAGCACCAGACCGTGACTTCCTTCTCGCCATCGGCCGTATGGCGCGTCGCCCGCGGGAAATTGCCGCGGTGACGCTCGAGATCGGCAAAAACGCGGTAGCGGCCCTCGGCATGAAGCCCGTCCAGCTCGTTTTTGAAAAATGCTTCGAAATCCATCATATGCTCCAGTATCACGCGGCCGTTCTTGCCGATCGGACGTCCGCGCGTCAATGCTTACCCTTTGCTTTAACATCAACTGCGGCAAAAGGCCCAGATTTTTGAATGATTCCAGATAAAAAATATGGGCGCAATCATCCGTGAGTTTGATAGGGCGCAGCGCGATGGAAATCGCAAAACCACAGGCCCCGCGACGACACTCGTCCTGCAAAAAAATCGCGGCACTGGTGGACAACCCTTTCTTCCGACATAGTTTTCGGGCTAGCGTGCCAAAAAAACAATAGGGACGGCCTATGCCCATTGGGCGATAACCCAGGAGAAAGAGATGAAAAAAGCTGTCATACTCGCATTGATCGGCCTGTCAGTCGCAAGCTGCACGCCGACCCAGCAGGGTGCCGGTATTGGTGCTGCATCCGGCGCCGTCATTGGCGGCGCAGTGACCGGGAATGTCCGAGGTGCTGCGGTCGGAGCCGCCATCGGCGGCGTGTCGGGCGCCCTGATCGGCAGCGTCGCGGAACAGCCCGGCCAGTGCTACTATCGCGACCGCTACGGCCGCCGTTACATCGATGCTTGCCCGCGCTGAGGGCGCTGACAAACGGCAAAACAGGAAATCCCGGCCACACATCCGGGATTTTTTGTACCGAATTAGCGCGTGGGCAATTTAAAATGGTACACCCTGCGCGATTTTGCCGCTAAGCTGTTCACGGCTGGGCAACGAAGCTTCATGTAGGCGTAACCAAAAGCAGCGGATGCGGATTAGAGGGACAAGTCCGAAAATAGGTTTTGCGTATCGGCGAACAGGCACCATGATGGTGGTCGCAGCGGCAGCTGCTTTCTCACCGGTCCTGATCGGCGATGCTTACGCCTTCAAGCTTTTCGGCATCACCATCTTCGGCAAGGAGGAGGATGAGAGCGAACAGGTGCCTGATCCGGTGCGCTATCACGTCGACCTCAAGGCCGACACCACCGATCCGGATCTCAGGGAAGCGCTCGAAAACAGCTCCCGCCTTGTCAGCGACCAGAAACAGCCCGTCTCCGGCGATCTCGGCATCGTCGTCAAGGCGCGTGACGACCGCGAGCGACTGGTCGCTGCGCTCTATGAAAAGGCCCGGTATGGCGGAGTGGTGACGATCACCATCGACGGCAAAAATATCGACGACCTGCCGCCCAATCCGACATTCGACCGCTCCGGGCCGGTCCCCGTCACAGTCGATATAACACCAGGCCCTGTTTTCAAGGTCAGAGAGGTGCAGTTCGGCGGCGACGCCGCGGATCGCAATCCCGCCGACTACGACCTTGCCCCCGGCGCCGAGGCCGGCTCGCTCGCCATCATCAAGGCCGGCGACAGAATAGTCGAGCAGTTGAAAAGCGAAGGCCGGCCCTTCGCCAAATTGACCGAACGCAAGGTCGTAGCCGATCACAGGAGCGACACGGTCGACATCGTGCTTGCTGCCGAAGGCGGGCCTGTCGCCCCGATCGGCGATGTCGGGGTCACCGGCGAAAAAACCATGCGGCCTGCGTTCATCCAGCGTTATTCCCGGCTGAACAAAGGGGACCCCTATTCGCCGGAAACGCTGAAGAAGGCCGGCGAGCGGCTGCGCGCCCTCGGCATCTTTTCGAGCGTCACCATTCATGAGGGCGATGCGCTGGCGCCGGACGGCACGCTGCCGATGACGATCGAGGTGTCCGAAGGCAAGAGGCGCTATTTCGGCGTCGGCGCGCAATATTCCACCACCGACGGCCTCGGCATCCAGGGTTATTGGGGTCACCGCAACCTGTTCGGCGAAGCCGAGACGCTGAGGATCGAAGGCTCGGTCTCGCGGCTCGGTGAAACCACCGATGTCGGCAGCCTCGACTATTCGGCCGGCATCCTCTTCACCAAGCCCGGCGCCTTCTTCCCGGCCGCCACGCTGAAGGCCGGCATCGTCGCCAAGACCCAGAATCCGGACGCTTATGATGCGACGCTCGTCACCGCCTCGCTCGGCCTTTCCTATGAACTGACCGAGAAGGACACGGTGTCGGCGAGCGGCGAAGTCAGCTGGGAGCGTGATGACGACGCATTCGGTACCAACGATTATCTGACCATCGCCCTGCCGCTTCAATATGATCGTGACGCACGCGACGATAAGTTCAATCCGACCGAAGGTTATCGCGCAACGGTGTCGGCAAAGCCCGGCTACGAGATCTTCAATGCCATCCCCTATGCGGCGTTCGAGGGTTCGATCTCCGGCTATCTTCCGTTCGGCGCCGAAGATCGCCTCGTGCTTGCAGGCAAGGTCGCCGCCGGCGTGCTGATCGGCGGCGGCGGGATCGAGGATATCCCTGCCACGCAACGCTTTTTCGCCGGCGGCGGCGGCTCGGTGCGCGGATACAGCTTTCAGGAAATCTCGCCTTACAACGACAACGGCGATGCCACCGGCGGCCGCTCCTATGTGACCGGGTCGCTGGAGGCCCGCTTCAGGATCACCGATACGATCGGCCTCGTGCCCTTCATCGACGTCGGCACCGTATCGGACAGCACCTTTCCGGGTTTTTCCGATATCCGCGCCGGCGCCGGCGCGGGAATACGATATGCCACACCTTTCGGGCCGCTGCGGCTTGATTTTGCCGTGCCGCTGAACAAGTACGAAGATGGCACAGATTATGGAATTTATGCCGGCATCGGCCAATCGTTCTAGGATTGCCGATTCGGGTTCCTTCCGATCTGTGGGCCGCATGAAAACGGGGTAGTCCGCGCCGATGCAAACGCTGGCAAAAATCATCAACTGGATCGTGCGGGTCACAGGCTTTGCTGTCGGCGCCATTTTGATTCTCGCTGTCGCGGCACTTGCGATCTTCGGCTTCACTTCCTTTGGCGCCCGCATCGTCACCGAAAGGATCGCCTCCACCCTTTCCAACCGCGACATGACGATCGAGGTGCGCGAACCGGAGGGGCTTTTGACCGGCGGGCTTCGCGCCGCCGAAATCTCCCTATCCGACACAAGGGGCGTTTTTGCGGAAATTCACGGCGTGGCGATTGACTGGAACCCGCTGGCGCTGCTGACGGGAACATTCCACGCCAAGCGTTTCCAGATCGAGACGATCAGCGTGCTGCGCAAGCCGGTGCGCACCCTGCCCTCCCGGCCCAACGCAGAAAATTCCGGCGGCTTCGCACTTCCGGTTAAGGTCGATGTCGATCATGTGGCCCTGCCCGATATCAAACTCGCCGAAGCTTTTGCGGGACGCGCCTTCGCGCTCGCCGCCGTAGGCAGCCTTACGGCGGATGGCGACGGCGGCGAAGCGATGGTCAATGTCAGCCGCCACGCAGTTCCGGATGCGCGGCTTAGCGCCGATATCGCCTACGCTCCGGCCGAAAACCGGCTGCGGCTGAAGGCGCAGCTTGCCGAGCCGAAGGGTGGGCTTTTGGCGGGCTTCCTCGGCCTGCCTGGCAATCCTGCCGTCAACATCAGCCTCGACGGCCAGGGACCGATATCCGACTGGATAGGCAAAATGCAGGCTGCGCTCGACGGGCAACAGCGCGCTGCAATCGAGGGCCGACATGCGATTGGCGCAGACGGGCTGCACCATCTCGATCTCAAGGGTGGCGGTGACCTGAGCTCGCTTCTTCCCGCGGCATTCCGGCCTCTTTTCGCCGGCCAGACCAATATCGACCTTGCCGCCACCTTCGACGACCATGGCAAGATCGATATCCAGACAGGCAATATCGCCACCGGCAGCGTTGTCATCGCCGCATCGGGCGCGCTTGACCCGACCGGCAACAACAGCCTGAACGCCAATCTGCTCGGCACATCCGGCCCTGTCGATTTCCGCTGGCCGCTCGCCGAAGGCGAAGCGCGCTTCCTGATATCGGGTCTGAACCTGGCTCTAACAGGCGACGCGCAGACCGCCCGATTGAGCCTCAGCGGCTCGCTCGACAGCGCAACCCTGCCGCAGGCCGATATCGGCAACGTCAAGCTGACGGCAAAGAGCGACGCCTTCAATCTTGCCGCTCGTTCCGGCAGCGTTCAGCTGCGCCTCGTGGCCGGCGACGCAACCTTTGCCGAACCGAACCTCAACCGCGCAGTTCAAGGCCCTATCACGATCGCCGCGCCGCTCCAGATTTCGCCGGGAGACATCGGCTTCAATGGCACCACCGTCGAAAGCGCCAATATCAACGGCAGCCTCAACGGTTCCTATCGGCTGGGGGACCGAGCGCTGACCGGCAATGTCAAGCTGAGCGTCGAGCCGGCGGCCCTGCCGGCCGCGGCGGCGAGCAGGTTTGATCAGCCGATCACGCTCGAAAGCCAGGTGACCGGCACTATCCCGTCGAAATTCGCGCTGTCCAACCTCGTCCTGAAATCCGGCACGCTTGAAGCCGCCGGCAACGTCGCGCTCGACGGCTCGATGTTGAACGCCGATCTCTCAGGTCGGCTGCCCGATATCGGCAAGCTGATTGCGGGTGCGAGTGGCGGAGCAGGTTACGCGCTGAGAGTCGGAGGCGAACTGCCGGCGATCTCCATGACGGCCAATCTCAAGGCTCCCAGCCTTGAGATGGCCGATCGCATGCTCGCCAACCTCAATGTCGATCTGTCGGGTATCGCCGATCCCAAGGCGCCGCAGGGGAAATTTGCGGCCACCGGCACGATCGACGGACAGCCGATCGGCATCAGCGGCGACGTCCGTTCTGAAAACGGCAGGACGAGCATTCCCGCACTGACCGCCGATATCGGCGGCAACCGGCTGACCGGCAATCTGGAGCTCTCGCCCTCCTTTGCACCCTCGGGCGCGTTGACCTTCGATTTCCCCGAGCTCGGCTTGCTGGCTGCGCTTGGCGGACAGAAAGCCGAAGGAGATCTCAAAGGGTCGCTCGGCATCGAGAGCGACGGCGGCAAGATCGCGCTCAAGCTCGTTGCGTCAGGCGCCTCGATCCGCCGCGATACGCTGGCGATCGTCAAGCCGGATATCGACATCACGGTCAGCGATCTCAGCGCCCTTGCCGCAAACGGCACGGTCAGGGCCGAGGAACTGGCTGCCGGAGCGAACAAACTTGGCGAACTTTCTCTCAGCTTTACCAAACAGCAAGACCGCACCAAATTCGACCTCGATGCTACCTATGACGGCAATCCCGTGATCGCGGACGGTACGAGTGAGATGGCCGCCGGCAATATCGGCTTCAACCTCGATCGACTCTCGGCAAGCCCCCGCAACATTCCGATCGAGCTCGCTGCGCCGACGCGGGTCACGGTCACCGGCGGTGTCGCCAATCTGGACGGACTGACGTTGAAGACCGGCGCCGGCTCGGTATCGGTTACCGGTTCGGCCGGCGAGACGCTGAAGCTCGATGCCGTCATCAAGGAGCTGCCGGCGTCACTCGTCGACGGTTTCGTACCGAATCTTTCGACTGGCGGCACGATCTCGGGAACGATTGCCGTGACGGGAACGCCGGCAGCACCCATCGCCGATTTCAAACTCGACTGGAAGGATGCGACGACAGGGCAGCTTAAGGGCGCGGGCCTGACACCGCTCGGCATCACTGCCAGCGGTAAATTCGTCGACAAGAAGCTCGATTTCGACGCGACAATCGCCGGTGCCGACAGCCTGTTGCTCAAGGCCCGCGGCGACGTCGCGCTCGCTGATCCGACGGCGCCGGTGTTCGATATCAACGCCGATATCCTCAACCTGCCTGCGCAGGTCGCCAATGGTTTCGTTTCCGATCTCGCCGCCGAAGGCGCGATCACGGGAAAGGTGACCGCCTCCGGTTCCCTTAAGGCTCCAACCGCCAATTTCGACATCGCCTGGAAAAGCGCCGCGACGCGCCACACGAAGCGCGCCGGCCTCGCGGCTCTTGATGTGACCGCATCTGGCAAATTCGTGGACAACAAGCTCGATTTCGGCGCCGCAGCCATCGGCGCCGACAGGCTCTCGCTCAAGGCAAACGGCAACGTGGATATCGCCGGGACGACGATCGGTGACGTCAAGGTCGACGCAACACTGGACAATATCCCGGCAGCTATTGCCAACGGCTTCGTTCCCGATCTCGCAGCAGAAGGCACGCTCTCCGGAACGGTCGCGGCCAGCGGGCTGCTTGCAGCCCCGACCGCCGATTTCGATCTCCATTGGCTAAACGCCGCGACGAGCCACACGAAACGGGCCGGCCTCGCCGGTCTTGGCGTCACCGCGTCCGGAAAATTCACCGACAACAAGCTTGATTTCGACGCCGCGATTGCCGGCGCCAACAACCTCTCGCTGAAGGCGAACGGCAATGCCGCCGTTACCGGCACGACGATCAGCGCGGTCGCGGCCGATGCGACACTGTCAAATGTCCCGGCAAGCCTGGCAAACAGCTTCGTCGCCGATCTCGCTGCCGAAGGCACGGTCTCGGGTAGGCTCTCGGCTGCGGGCTCGCTTTCCGCCCCGACCGCCAATTTCGACCTCAATTGGAAAGACGCCGCGACGAGCCACACGAAGCGTGCCGGCCTTGCCGCTCTCGACATTACCGCATCGGGGAAATTTGCCGATAACAAGCTGGATTTCAACGCGGCCGCCGGTGGCGATCAAGGTCTCGCATTGAAGGCCATGGGCAACGTCGCTCTTGCTGGTACGACGATCGACAGTATGAAAGTCGATGCCGAATTCGTCAAACTCCCCGCCGCTCTCGCCAATGCCTTCGTCCCCGATCTTGCGGCCGGCGGCATGATATCCGGCACGCTCTCGGCAGCAGGAACACCCGCTGCACCCAAGGCCGATTTCAAGCTCGACTGGGCGGATGCCGCAACCAGCCACACCAGAAGCGCGCATCTTTCCGGCCTCGCGCTTGCCGCATCGGGACACCTCGTCGACAACAAGCTCGCCTTTAACGCCAATCTTGGCGGCAAGGACCGACTCTCGCTGAATGCCGCGGGCAATGTGGCGATATCGGGCGCCTCGGTCCGCAACCTCGACGTCAAGGCCGATCTCGTCAATCTGCCAGCAGCCCTTGCCAACGGCTTTGTTCCGGGTCTTGCCGCGGAGGGCATGGTGTCGGGAACGGCATCCGCCTCAGGCGCGCTGCCAAGACCCGCCGTCGATTTCAAGCTCGACTGGAAGAACGCCGCCACCGCGCAGACCAGGAGCAGCGGCTTGTCGGGTTTGAGCGCCGTGGCCTCCGGCAAGTTCGCCAATGACAGGGTCGATTTCGATGCCAGCCTTGCCGGCAAGGAGGGCATGTTGGCCAAGGCGGCGGGTGGCTTGACGATCGCGGGAACGGCCATCCGCGACCTTTCGATCAATGCCGACATTCCGGCGCTGCCGGCAAATATCGCCAATGCCTTTGTTCCCGGCCTTGGTGCTGAAGGCACACTGTCGGCGAGCGCCCAGACATCGGGAACGCCGGCAGACCCGATCGTCGATTTCAAGCTCAACTGGAAAGATGCCGCGACCAGCCACACCAAGGCCGCCGGCCTCTCCCGGCTTGCCTTGGCGGCGACGGGAAAATATGCCGGCGACCGACTGGATTTCGATGCCGACCTCAGCGGCGGCGGCGGCATTTCGCTGAAGGCCGCCGGTAATTTGTCCATTGCAGGCACAACGATCCGATCGATCGACGTCACCGCGAACGCTGCCAATGTTCCGGCCGCCATCGCCAACGGCTTTGTTCCGGGCATCGGAGCCGAGGGTACCATCTCGGCGACGGCCAAAGCGACGGGCACGCTGTCCTCACCCGCCGTCGATTTCAAGGTCGACTGGAAGAATGCCGCGACGAGCCAGACGAAAGGCGCCGGTCTTTCGCCGTTCAGCATCGGGGCATCCGGCAAGCTTGCCGACAACAGGCTGACGGTCGACACCAGCCTGGCCGGCGACGCCGGCATGTCGCTGAAGGGCGGCGGCAGCGTGGTGATATCGGGCAACCGCGCCATCGACATGCGCTTCAACGGCAATGTTCCTTTCGCCGTGCTTGGCGCGCCGCTCGCACAGCAGGGCTTTGTCGCCGACGGCGTCGCCAACGTCGATCTTAAGATTGGCGGAACGGCCGCAGCACCCATCATCAACGGCACTGTCTCGACATCAGGGGCCAAGCTCGTCGACGTCAGGCGCAATCTTGCCATCAACAATGTCGCAGCCGTCGTCACCTTCAATGGCAACCAGGCCGTCATCTCGCGCCTCAGCGGCAATCTTGGCGGCGGCGGCACGATTTCGGCAAGCGGCACCATCGGCATCCAGCCCGCCGGCGGCTTTCCCGCCGACATTTCGATCAAGCTCGACAAGGCCGTCTATGTCGACGGAACGCTCGTCGTCTCCACCGTCAACGGGGCAGTCGGCCTGCGCGGGCCGATCATGAGCGCGACGCTGAGCGGTAAGCTGCGGCTGGACAAGACCTCGATCACCGTCCCGGAGAGATTGCCGACCTCGCTGCGTGAAATCGACATCCGGCATAAGAATGCACCGCGAGCAGTGCTGGCGCAGCTGCGCGATGAAGGCAAGCAAAAGCCGGGCGAAAAGTCCTCCGTTATCACGCTCGACCTCGAAATCGATGCGCCCTCGCAGATCTTCGTGCGCGGCCGCGGCATCGATGCCGAGCTTGGAGGCCGCGTGACGATCCGCGGAACGGCGGCAGCACCCATCGTCACCGGCGGCTTTACGATGCGCCGCGGACGGCTGACCATTCTCAATCGCCGCCTCAATTTCTCCGACAAGAGCAAAATCACCTTTGCCGGCGACCTGACGCCAGCGCTCGACATGGAAGCGACCTCCACCTCCGGCACGACGACCCTGACGGTCGATGTCTCTGGCCTTGCCACCGATCCTTCGATCACCTTTTCCTCTTCGCCCCAGCTGCCGCAGGACGAGGTGCTGGCGCAGCTGATCTTCGGCCAGTCGATGTCGAAGCTGTCGCCGGTGCAGATCGCCCAGCTCGCCGACGCGGTCAGCCAGCTGGCCGGCAACCGCTCCACTTCGCTTTTCGAGGGTCTGCGCAACCAGCTCGGCGTTGACGATTTCGACGTCAGCACCGACGAGAAGGGCCAGACGAGTGTCAGCGTCGGCCGTTATCTCAACGACCGTACCTATTTCGAATTGCAGCAGGGCGGCTCGGCCGGCGCCAAGGCCATCATCAATCTCGATGTCGGCCGCGGTGTCAAATTGCGGGGAGCCGCCGGCGGCAATGGCGCCGGCGAAGCAGGCATCGTCTATGAACGGGAATATTGAAGCGGCTTAGAAACCCGTCTTGCTCGTTTTGAGAAGAATGTTGGTCTCAGTCGAATTGATGCCGTTGATCAACCTGATTCGACGCAGTGTCTCGTCAAAGGCGGCAAGATCGCGGTCCTCCAGCTCGGCGACGAAATCCCATTTGCCGTTGGTGCTGTGAAGCGCGCGCACCTGCGGCAGGCCCCTGAGCTGATCGGCCACCCTGTCGGCGAGCTTGCCGAGCACCTCGATCATGACGATAGCGCGCACGCCGGCGGATCGCGTCTCGTGACTGGTGCGGATGGTGAAGCCGACGATGGTGCCGCTGACGACCAGCCGGTCGATACGGGCGGCGACCGTTGCCCGCGATGCACCGGTCATCGCCGCCAGCGACGAGACGGACATGCGGGCATTGTGGCGAAGGGCACTCAGAAGTTCGGTATCGAGATCGTCCACGTCGAACACTTTGTCAAAATAGCTTTGCCAATCTGCGCAATCATAATCCATTTCTGGCACTTTTCCATCTTTTTGCCGCCAGCCCTTTATCCCACTATCGGCCAAAACAGGCCTCAACACGGAGCCATCGAATGAATGCGCGATCGCGATCTGTCACCCTCATCGGCGCACCCTTGGAAGAAGGTTCGGGTCGCAGAGGCGCCGCCATGGGGCCGGCGGCGCTGCGGATTGCCGGCGTCGACCAGACCCTAATTGATCTCGGCCACGACGTCGCCGATATCGGCGATCTCTCCATCGTGCCCGCGATGGATCTGCCGAATCATCCGAAAGCCCACAATCTGAGGATTGTCGGTGCCTTCACCCGCGCATTGGAAAGCAGCGTCTATGACGTCGCCGCCGCCGGCCGCTTTCCGCTGATTCTCGGCGGCGATCACAGCCTGTCGATGGGCAGCGTCTCCGGCATGGCGCGTTATGCCGCCAGCAAGGAGCGCCCGCTCTTCGTGCTCTGGCTCGATGCCCATGCCGATTTCAACTCTCCGGCCACGTCGCCCTCCGGCAATATGCACGGCATGCCCGTTGCCTTCTTCTGCGGCGAGGCGGAGTTCGCCGAAATCCTCCCGAAGAACCGGCCCTTCGTCGACCCGAAGAATGTCTTCCAGGTCGGTATCCGTTCGGTCGATGCGCGCGAGCGCGAGGAAATCCATGAACACGGCGTCAACGTTTTCGATATGCGCGCCATCGACGAGCAGGGCATCGGCGCTATCATGCGGGAGATTCTCGCTGTTGTCGCCAAGGCCAACGGCCTGCTGCATGTCAGCCTCGATCTCGATTTCCTCGATCCCGACATCGCCCCCGGCGTCGGTACGACGGTGCCCGGCGGTGCGACCTTCCGCGAGGCGCATCTTGTCATGGAAATGCTTTCGGACAGCGGCCTCGTCTCGTCGCTCGATCTCGTCGAGCTCAATCCGTTTCTCGATGATCGCGGCAAAAGCGCCCGCATCCTGGTGGAACTGACGGCAAGCCTATTCGGCCGCCGCATCTTCGATCGTCCGACACGTGCCGCATAGACAAGGCTGAGGGAGAAGCGCCATGAACACTTCGGAAAAACTGATCGCCACGGAACAGCGGCTCGGCGCTCACAACTATAAGCCGCTCGACGTGGTGCTCACGCGCGGCGAAGGCGTGTATGTCTGGGATACCGACGGCAACCGTTATCTCGATTGCCTCTCGGCCTATTCTGCCGTCAATCAGGGCCATTGCCACCCGAAAATCCTAGCCGCCATGATCGAGCAGGCCGGCAGATTGACGCTCACCTCCCGCGCCTTCCGCAACGACCAACTCGCCCATCTCTACGAGGAGCTTGCCGCACTTACGGGCTCGCACAAGATCCTGCCGATGAATTCAGGCGCTGAAGCGGTGGAGACCGCCATCAAGGCGGTGCGCAAGTGGGGTTATGAGGTCAAGGGCGTACCTGAAGGCAAGGCGGAGATCATCGTCTGCGCCGACAATTTCCATGGTCGCACGCTGAGCATCATCAGTTTCTCCACAGATCCCGACGCCCGCACTGGCTTCGGCCCCTACACGCCTGGCTTCCGCATCATTCCCTTCGGCGATGCCGAGGCATTCAAGGCCGCGATCAACGGCAATACCGTGGCAGCCCTGATCGAGCCGATTCAGGGCGAAGCCGGCGTTATCATCCCGCCGGCCGGTTACTTTACCCGTATCCGGGAACTCTGCACTGATAACAACGTGACTCTGATCCTCGATGAGATCCAGACCGGTCTCGGCCGCACCGGCAAGCTGCTGGCCGAGGAGCACGAAAGCATAGAGGCCGATGTCACGCTGATCGGCAAGGCGCTTTCCGGCGGCTTCTATCCCGTATCCGCCGTCCTTTCCAATTCCGAGGTGCTGGGCGTGCTGAAGCCCGGCCAGCACGGCTCGACCTTCGGCGGCAATCCGCTCGCCTGCGCGGTGGCGCGCACGGCCCTCAAGGTGCTCGTGGAGGAAGGCATGATCGACAATGCCGCCGCGATGGGTGATTATTTCATCGAAGGCTTGAGGTCGATCCGCTCCAACATTGTCAGGGAGGTGCGCGGTCGTGGCCTGATGATGGCGATCGAGCTGGAGCCCGAAGCCGGCGGCGCGCGGCAATATTGCCATGCGCTGAAGGAGCGCGGCCTTCTCGCCAAGGACACCCATGACCACACGATCCGCCTCGCTCCGCCACTTGTTATAACGAGGGAGCAGGTCGATTGGGCCGTCTCGCGGATCGAAAAAACGATCGGCTGAAATAGATCGGGGCGGAAAAGCTTCACGCTTCCATTCCCGATTTAGATTTGGGCAACACTCTTCCGTTAATGTCGTTGCTAACCGTAACGATGCTTTGCCAAGTGCAAAGTCATCGCGTGGTGTGAAGGCAAAGCTCGTTGGCGCCAATGGTGGCGCACCCGCTTCTGCTTTGGCTTACGACAGTTGGGAAGAATTCTAATGGCCACGATCAATTCCACTAGCTTCAGCGGCGATACGCTCGAGATCATTGCCTTCCGCCTGCATGATCAGGAATTTTGCGTCAAGACTACGACCATTCGCGAAATCCGCGGCTGGGCGCCTTCGACGCCGATCCCGCATTCGCCGGCCGATGTCATCGGAGTCATGAACCTGCGCGGTTCGGTGATCCCGATCATTGATCTCGCCTATAAGCTCGGCATGAAGAGCACCGTTGCCAACGAACGCAGCGCCATCGTGGTCGCGGAAGTTCACAGCATGGTCATCGGCATGCTCGTCGACCGCGTCTCGGACATTCTCACCATCTCGTCGAGCCAGGTCCAGCCGGTGCCCGAGGTGACCGCCTCCTTCGACCGCGCTTTCTGCGAAGGCATCATCGCTTCGGAAAACGGCATGATCTGCTTCCTGAACCTCGCGAAGATGTTCAAGGAAAACGAGACGGATGAACTGGCCGCCTGATCTGCCAGAACAATGGGATATCGGAAAACCGCCGCTCTTGGCGGTTTTTTATTGCTTGCCATCGGAAATCTAGACTTGCTTGTCTGGTCGTGATCATCGTGCTCTTGGCGGCGGGCGGCGTTATTTTCCGGCGCGCAAAGGACGCTGTAACACTTCGAACTTCGTATATTTTAAATCGATTAGATTTCATGACGTATGCAGTGGCGCATGACCAGGCAGCTTGCTGCTGCCTCCCCTCCGGCAGATGCCACTTTGGATTACCGGACCTGGTTTGCCTCCGCCTCCGGCTTGCGGATCATGGGAGCGGCCTGAAGCACGAGTGCATCCAGACCGTTCTCCTCTTTCTCGAGAATTTCAAACAATTGCCGCCGCATGCGCGGCTCCCAGAATTTGTTGATGTGCGTGGCGACCCCTTGCGCGGCCTCGTTTTGCGGCTGGCTCTTGAAAAAGGTGGCGATCTGATTTGCCATATAGACAAGCTTGGTTTTGGTATCATGCGACATCGGCGATGCTTCCGGGCAAGATGCGGTGCGGGTGTGTGAAAATCTCGAAATCCTCGCCGCGCACCAGCGCGACGAGCGTCATGCCGGCCTCTTCGGCCGTGCGGATGGCAAGGGCTGTCGGCGCTGAAATGGCGATGAGCGCGGGGCTGCCGAGGATCGCCGCCTTCTGCACCATCTCGACCGACAGCCGGCTGGTGACGACGACCGCGCCGTTTCCGCCGCTTTCGTCGGCGCGGATGACGGCGCCGCAGAGTTTGTCCAGCGCGTTGTGGCGGCCAACATCTTCACGGACCGCAATGAGCCCGCCGCCGGGAAGATAGAATCCAGCGCCATGTACGGCCCGCGTCTGCCGATGCAGCGGCTGCGCCTCGTTCAGAAGCGAAACGGCCCGAACGATATCCGCGTGAGACAGCGTCAACGGCGATGTCGAGACGTTGGGCACCGGCCGCACTGCCTGTTCGATCGATTCGATGCCGCAGAGCCCGCAGCCGACCGGGCCGGCCATGCTGCGGCGGCGCGCCCGCAGCCGATCGGCGACGTCGTCGGCAAGGCTGACCTGCACGTCAACGCCCTGCTCGCCCTCGACGATCTCGATGGCGGATATCTCCGCCGGCTTGGCGATAATTCCTTCCGTCAGGCTGAAGCCGACGGCGAAATCCTCAAGATCCGCGGGTGTCGCCATCATCACCGCATGCGAACTGCCGCCATAGGAAAAGGCGATCGGCACTTCCTCGGGCACCATGCGCGAACCGCTGTGCATGACGCCGTTGCGGCGGGCGGTTTCGGGAGCACGGGCGGTGGTGGCGAAAGTCATCACGGACGCCTCCTCTTCTCCCCTAGGAGAGGAAGGAGGATCTTGCCGACAACACCAAATCGCCCCTGCATCGTCACTCCGCCGCTTCGAGCTTGCCGGCGATGCGGCGCGATTGCCGCGCCTGCTCGTCATATTCGAGCTGCCAGTCGCTCGGCCCGTTCGACGGCGAGACCTGCACCGCCGTCACCTTGTATTCCGGGCAGTTGGTCGCCCAGTCGGAAAAGTCGGTGGTGACGACGTTGGCCTGCGTATTGGGGTGATGGAAGGTCGTATAGACGACGCCCGGCGCGACACGATCGGTGATCAGCGCCCGGAGCGTGGTGTCGCCGGAGCGGCTGGCGAGCTTCACCCAGTCGCCATCGCGGACGCCGCGCTGTTCGGCATCGTGCGGGTGGATCTCCAGCCGGTCTTCCGCGTGCCAGACGACATTCTCCGTCCGCCGGGTCTGCGCTCCGACATTATACTGGCTGAGAATGCGGCCAGTGGTGAGCAGCAGCGGGAAGCGTGGGCCGGTGCGTTCGTCGGTCGCCACATATTCAGTGCGGATGAACTTGCCCTTGCCGCGCACGAAACCGTTGACATGCATGATCGGCGACCCGAGCGGGTTCTTCTCGTCGCAGGGCCACTGCACCGAACCCATCTTGTCGAGGTAATCGTAGGAAACAAGCGCGAAACTCGGCGTCGTCGCGGCAATTTCATCCATGATCTCCGACGGATGGGCATAATTCCAGTCGAGTCCCATGGTATGGGCAAGCTTCTGCGTCACCTCCCAGTCGCCATAGCCGTTGCGCGGCGTCATCACTTTGCGAACGCGGTTGATGCGCCGCTCGGCATTGGTGAAGGTGCCGTCTTTCTCGAGGAAGGTCGAGCCCGGCAGGAAGACATGGGCGTAGTTGGCAGTCTCGTTGAGGAACAGGTCCTGCACGACGACGCATTCCATCGCCGCCAGCCCTGCGGCGACATGTTTCGTATCGGGATCGGACTGGAGAATGTCCTCGCCCTGGACGTACAGGCCCTTGAACGAGCCGTCGACCGCCGCATCCAGCATATTCGGAATGCGCAGACCCGGCTCGTTGTTGAGCTTCACGCCCCAGAGCTTTTCGAAGATATCGCGCGTCGCATCGTCGGAAATGTGCCGGTAGCCCGGCAGCTCGTGCGGGAAGGAGCCCATGTCGCAGGAACCCTGCACATTGTTCTGGCCGCGCAGCGGATTCACGCCCACGCCCGGGCGGCCGATATTGCCGGTCGCCATCGCCAGGTTGGCGATCGCAATCACCGTGGTCGAGCCCTGGCTGTGTTCGGTGACACCGAGGCCGTAATAGATCGCACCATTGCCGCCCTTGGCATAGAGCCTTGCCGCACCGCGCAGATCCGCCGCCGGAACGCCAGTGAAAGCCTCCGTCTGTTCGGGACTATGCTGCGGCTCAGCGACGAAAGCCGCCCAGTCCTCGAATTCCGACCAGTCGCAGCGCTCGCGGATGAATGCCTCGTCGTAGAGCCCTTCGGTGACGATCACATGCGCCAGCGCCGTCATCACTGCGACATTGGTGCCCGGCTTCAGCGGCAGGTGGTAGGAAGCCTCGACATGTGGCGACCGGACGATATCGGTGCGGCGCGGATCGATGACGATGAGCTTCGCCCCCTGGCGCAGCCGCTTCTTCAGCCGCGACCCGAACACCGGATGGCCGTCCGTCGGGTTGGCGCCGATGATGACGACGACATCGGATTGTTCGACACTGTCGAAATTCTGCGTGCCGGCCGAGGTCCCGAATGTCTGGCCGAGACCGTAGCCGGTCGGCGAGTGGCAGACGCGGGCGCAGGTATCGACATTGTTGTTGCCGAAACCGGCGCGGACCAGCTTCTGCACCAGATAGGTTTCCTCATTGGTGCAGCGCGAGGAGGTGATGCCGCCGATCGCGTCGCGGCCATACTGATATTGGATGCGGCGGAACTCCGACGCCACATGCGCGAAGGCCTCGTCCCAGCTCACCTCCCGCCAGGGATCGCTGACCTTTTCGCGGATCATCGGGTTGAGGATGCGGTCTTTGTGAGTGGAATAACCGTAGGCGAAGCGGCCCTTGACGCACGAATGCCCGCGATTGGCCTGTCCGTCCTTCCACGGCACCATCCGCACCAGTTCCTCGCCGCGCATCTCCGCCTTGAAGGAGCAGCCGACGCCGCAATAGGCGCAGGTGGTGACGGCCGAATGCTCCGGCTGGCCGATCTCGATCACCGATTTCTCCGTCAGCGTCGCCGTCGGACAGGCCTGGACGCAGGCGCCGCAGGAAACGCATTCGGAATCCATGAAATTCTCATGCATGCCGGGTGACACGCGGGAACCGAAACCGCGCCCCTCGATCGTCAGCGCGAAAGTGCCCTGCACTTCCTCGCAGGCGCGTACGCAGAGCGAACAGACGATGCATTTCGAGGGATCATAGGTGAAATAGGGATTGGACTCGTCCTTCGGCATCCATTTCAGATTGATGTCGCCGTTGCCGCGCGCCTTGACGTGATTGTCGCCCTCATAGCCGTAGCGCACGTCGCGCAGGCCGACAGCGCCGGCCATATCCTGCAACTGGCAATCGCCATTGGCAGCGCAGGTGAGACAGTCGAGCGGATGATCGGAAATATAAAGCTCCATCACGCCGCGGCGGATATCCTTCAATCGTCCCGTCTGCGTGTGCACCACCATGTTTGCCGCCACCGGCGTCGTGCAGGAGGCTGGCGTGCCGGCGCGGCCCTCGATCTCGACGAGACAGAGCCGGCAGGAGCCGAAGGCATCGACCATGTCAGTAGCGCAGAGCTTCGGCACCTCGATACCGGCTTCCATCGATGCGCGCATGATGGAGGTGCCCTCCGGCACGCTGATCTGCTGCCCATCAATGGTGAGCCTCACCATGGTTTCGGATTTCGAAGCGGGAGTGCCGTAGTCGATTTCATGGATGAGAGACATGGTCGGCCTCCTGTACGGAAATGGAATTGAGCAAGTCACGGCATGCGACTGTAGCTTGGAAGATCATCACTCAGCCGCCTCCACGACCGGCGCCGGCGCGAAATCTTCCGGGAAATGCGTCATGGCGCTCACCACGGGATAGGGCGTGAAACCGCCGAGCGCACAGAGCGACCCGAATTTCATGGTATTGCAGAGATCGCCAAGCAGCACCCGGTTCTTCTCCGGCTCGATGCCGCGCGCGATTTTGTCGACCGTCTCGACGCCGCGGGTCGAACCGATGCGGCAGGGCGTGCATTTGCCGCAGCTTTCGACGGCACAGAATTCCATGGCGAAACGCGCCTGCTTCAGCATATCGGCCGTGTCGTCGAAGACAACGACGCCGGCGTGGCCGATGAGCCCGTCCTTGGCGGCGAAGGCTTCGTAGTCGAAAGGCGTATCGAACAGAGCCCGCGGGAAATAGGCGCCCAATGGTCCGCCGACCTGCACGGCCTTGACCGGTCGGCCGGTCCTCGTGCCGCCGCCGATCCTGTCGACGATCTCGCCGAGCGAAAGACCGAAGGCGGTCTCATAGAGGCCGCCATATCTGACATTGCCGGCGATCTGCAGCGGAATGGTGCCGCGCGAGCGGCCCATACCGAAATCGCGGTAGAAGGCGGCCCCCTTCTCCAGGATGACAGGCACCGAGGCAAGTGAGATCACATTGTTGATGACGGTCGGACAGTCGAACAAGCCCTTATGCGCCGGCAGCGGCGGCTTGGCGCGCACGATGCCGCGCTTGCCTTCGAGACTGTTCAAGAGAGCCGTTTCCTCACCGCAGACATAGGCGCCGGCGCCGGTGCGCACCTCGATATCGAAGGCGCGACCCGAACCAAGCACTGACGGCCCGAGAATGCCGGCCTGCCGGGCAATGCCGATGGCCTCGCTCATCACGGCGATCGCATGCGGATATTCCGAACGGGTATAGACGAACCCCTTCGTGGCGCCGGTCGCAAACCCTGCAATCGCCATGCCCTCGATCAGCACGAAGGGATCGCCCTCCATGATCATCCTGTCGGCGAAGGTGCCGCTATCACCTTCGTCGGCGTTGCAGACGATATATTTGCGTTCGCCGCTGGCATCGAGAACCGTCTTCCACTTGATGCCCGTGGGAAAACCGGCACCGCCGCGTCCGCGCAGGCCGGAATCCGTGACTTCCTTGACGATTTCGACAGGCGTCATCAAAACGGCGCGGCGAAGGCCGGCAAGGCCGCCATGCGCCTCATAATCGCCAAGCGAAAGCGGGTCGGTGATGCCACAGCGGGCGAAGGTCAGGCGGGTCTGTTCCTTCAGGAAGGGGAGGTCTTCAACCCCCCCGAGACAGAGCGGGTGGCCGCCGCCGTTCATCATTCCGGCGTCAAACAGAGCAGGCACATCCCTTGCCTTCACCGGCCCGTAGCCGATGCGCCTCCCGGCGGCCTCGATCTCGACCAGCGGTTCCAGCCAGAACATTCCGCGCGAGCCGTTGCGCACGATCTCTGCATCGAAGCCGCGGGCGGCGATCTCCTGGGCAATCGCCTTTGCCACCTTTTCGGCCCCGAGCGCCAGCGCAGCGGCATCGCGCGGAACATAGATCTTGACTGTCATCGACGTGCCTCCGCAACGAGTTCCGCCACCAGCTGATCGTCGAGCCGGCCATAAACCTCGCCGTCGAGCATCGCCGACGGGGCGCAGGCACAAAGGCCGAGACAGTAGACCGGCTCCAGCGTCACGGCGCCGTCGAGCGTCGTCTGATGAAAATCGATGCCCAGCAGCGCCTTGACGCGTTCAGCCAACGCATCGCCGCCCGTCGACTGACAGGCCTCGGCGCGACAGAGCTTCAGCACGTGGCGGCCGGCGGGATGGTCGCGATAATCGTGATAGAATGTCATCACCCCGTGCACTTCGGCGCGCGAGAGGTTCAATTCCTCCGCAATCACAGGCAGGGCTTCCTGCGGCACATAACCGAATTCTCGCTGAACCTCGTGCAGAATGGGAAGCAGCGGTCCCTCAAGGAAGCGCAGGTCGGCGACGATGGTCCGTGTACGCGCTGCGATATCGCCTCCGGCGATATGAATGGTCATCAGGCAGCCCTCCCGGCGGCTTGCTCGTTTCGGGATGGCAGGCCTCCCCAGCCGAGCGCCATCGTGCAGACAACATCTCAGGGAAGCCGATGACGATCAATAAAGCTATCTCGTGGAATGATAGGTTTTTTCTATCAAAGCTCCTCATCCCGCACGAGCACTCTCGCTTCGTGCAATAGGGCCGAAACGAGCGGGGTGAAGGGCTCGCGATAAGGCGCGACAAGACCGACCAGATGATGCGCCTCAGGCTCGACGATCGGAATCATCCGGATTTCCACGGGAAAACCAAAGGATTTCGCGACGTTGCGCGGCATGATGCTCGCCCAGCGACCGGTCCTGACATGCGAGAACAGCACGATCATCGAATTGGATTCGAGCGTCGGATGCACCGTGGCGCCGGCTTCCGTCAGATGCCGGTTGATGATGCGGCGGTTCTGCATGTCAGCTGTCAATAGACAAAGCCGAAGATCGCCGACTTCCCGCCAAGTCACGTTGTCGCGATCGGAAAGCGGGCTGCCTGCGGCCGTGATCAGATTGTAGCGCTCGGCATAGAGGGGCACGGTCGTAACGCGGCCAAGCGGTTCATTTTCTAGGTAGGTGATGCCGGCCTCGATTTCGAGATTTTCCAGCATGCTCAGCACCTGCAGCGAGTTCCGCGAGACGATCGAGAAGGTCACTCCGGGATGTCGTTCCTGAAAGGGCGTAGTGATGCGCGAAAGCATGGCGAGCGCGGTCGGAATGGCAGCGAGGCGGATGTGGCCGGAAAGACCACGGCGGGCGGCGCGCATTTCCTCGCGCATGGTGCGGGCGTCGCCGACGATGCGCCGCGCCCATTCAAGCACCCGCTGCCCCTCCGGCGTCAGCCCTTGAAAACGCGAGCCGCGCTGCACCAGCATGACACCAAGCTGGTCTTCAAGCTGCCGGATGGCGGCCGAAAGTGTCGGTTGCGAGATCCCGCACTCCTCGGCGGCGCGGCCGAAATGCTTTTCGTTGGCAAGGGCGATGAAAAATTCCAGCTTGTCGATCATCCGGTCTCCCGATCCGGCGCGAAATCATCCGGATCAGCCTATCTTCGACGCAGCAACCGTGCTCCGCAAGGGCGGGTGCTAATTGTTTTCTGCAGGAAAAAGATCGAACAGCGATTCGAGGAAGGCAAGCACGCTCGTATTGCCGATACGGTAATTGACGAGCCTGCCCTGACGGCGCGTATTGACAAGGCCTTCGAGCCTCAAACGCGCGAGCTGCTGCGAGACCATCGCCTGCTGAATGCCGAGGATATTTTCGATTTCACCCACCGTCCGCTCCTCGGTCGCGAGTATGCAAAGAATTAGAAGTCGGGTCTGGTGCGCCAGCGCCTTCAGCAGATCGCTCGCCTCACGAGCGTTTCCAGCGAGTTTGTGCAATTCCTGACCGGACATTCCCGGCTCGGGCTTGGGCAATGGCATTCGACATCTCGGAAGGGAAGCGAAAAGGCAGATCAGCCCAATAGCATATTCGCACACGCGAATTTGCCAAAAGTGATCAAATGTCAAAAAAGGTCTAACTAAATCAGCAGATAAGCTGGCCGCCATTGATCTCGAGGACCTGGCCGGTAATGTATCCGGAGAGGGAGGGTGCCGCCAGGAACAGATAGGCCGGAGCGCAATCCTCCGCTGTGCCCAGCCGCTGCAAGGGAATAGACTTTCTCGTCTGCTCCAGCTTTTCGCGGGAAGAATAGCGCTCATGGAAATCCGTCTCGATCGTTCCGGGCGAGACACAATTGACGCGGATGCCATCCGGCGCAAGCTCGCGGGCAAGCGCCTTGGAATAGGTTGAAATGAAGGCTTTCGAGGCGGAATAGATCGAAGAACCGGGGCTGCCGCCGGTCAGCGCGGAAATTGAAACGGTGTTGACGATGGCAGCGCCTTCCGCCGCCTTCAATGCCGGTAGCAACGCACGCGTCAGCGCCACCACCGACGTCTGGTTCAAACGCACGATCGCCTCATAATCTGCGTCGGTCAGTGTGGCAGCCGGAAAACGGCCGAGCATGGTGCCGGCGTTATTGACGAGCACATGCACCTTGTCGAAGAAGGCGAGCGCATTTTCGGCAAATTGCGCAGCGCCGCCAACGGCGGTGAAATCGGCGTGCAGCAACAGCGCCCGTCTTTCGGATTCAGCCGTCAGCAGAAAATCCGGCAGCTCGCGTCCCGGTTTGCGCCCGATATGGACGATCACCTTTGCGCCGCAGTCCAAGAACTGCCGGGCCACTTCGAGGCCGATGCCCCGCCCGGCGCCGGTCACGATGACATTGCGATTCTCGAATAGTCTCGGATGGAACACGAAGCCGTCCTCCTCGCGGACAATGCCGCCTGTTGCGCCATTCGCCCTTAACATATGAGCGCGCCGGCCGAAAGAAAGGCGGCATCATCTTTCCGCCAGAGGCTAGAGCTTTTCCCTGAAAGCTCATATGTCGATTTCGGTCTCCAGCAGCCGTGCGCCTGGCCCCTCCTCGCCGAGCCGATCGAAGGGATTGCGCAACGGACAGCTTTCGATCGACAGGCAGCCGCAGCCGATGCAGCCGGTCAGGCGGTCTCGCAGCAGGCTCAGCCGCCTGATTCGCGCGTCGAGTTCATCCTTCCAGCGCGCCGACAGCGTCTGCCAGTCGGCAACCGTCGGCGTGCGTCCCTGCGGCAGGGAGGCAAATGCCGTCTGGATTTCCGAAAGCGGTATGCCAACACGTTGCGCCACCTTGATGATGCCGAGCCGGCGAAGCACATCGCGTCCGTATCGCCGCTGATTGCCGCGCGTGCGGATACTCGAAATCAGCCCCTTGGCTTCGTAGAAATGCAGTGCCGAGACGGCAAGACCACTGCGTTGCGCCACTTCGCCGACTGTCAGAAGCCTGCCGAGCGGCGTCGCAGAAATCCTATTCATCGCCCATTGACCTCAATATTAGTTGAGGTTTTATAACCCCTGCTCCCCCGGCCGTAAAGCGCGAGGGCGCAGGAAGGAGCGACAGCGAGATCATCCGGTCGATACGAAGCTGAAATGATGGCATCGGCGCTTGTCCGCCCTGGTACCGATCGCCCCTGCCGATATAGCCGCCCGAGAGGCGAGCGCTCGGGTTCCGTTCCCGGCAGGTACGGAACCTCGGAAAACACCCGGACAGGACCTCGTCCGGGTGTTTTTTCATCTGCGCCCCGTCCCGGCCGGCCGGACGGGTTTGTAATTTTGCGGTTGCGGCAACAAAACCCCGATGATAGTTTTCGCCGAATGACAGGGGAGCTCTGTATCGCCGGGGCTGAGATGCGAGGCGCAAGCCTCCGGACCCTTCTAAGCTGATCTGGGTAATGCCAGCGGAGCGAGGTCCAAATGTGTTCCGGCGCGCAAGTGTCACTCTACCCGACGTCCGGCAATTCCGCCGGCATCCCTCTCGATGCCGTCAAGGCAACCGCCCCCAATCGCGGTAGGCTGCGCATCGAGACCGATGTCCTCGACAGGTTTGCGCTAACGGCCAGACGAAAGCCTGAAATCGAACGCCGATGACATCGCCACGACCATCGGATTCGCGCCTTGCGACGCTCTGTCTCGCCGTGTACCGGACAATGCCCGCCTTGCTCGCAGGCTTTGCCTTTCTGGCGGCATGGGAACTCTATGTGGATCTTTCCGGCATCAAACCGTCCATTCTGCCGGCGCCTTCGCGTATTCTTATCCAGGGCTGGCTGAACCGAGAGGGGCTGATATCAAACACCTGGCCGACGCTCGGCGCGACACTCGGCGGCTTCGCCCTGTCGCTCGCCTTCGCCTTCGCCTCTTCGATCCTGATGGATTTCATGCCCTTCATGCGTCGGGCACTGCTGCCGATCTTCATCGCCAGCCAGACTCTGCCGCTGGTGGCGATCGCACCCCTCGTCGTTCTCTGGTTCGGTTTCGGCCTTTTGCCGAAGATATTGCTGGTGGCGCTCGTCACTTTCTTTCCGCTGCTCGTTGCCCTGCTTCAGGGTTATGAGGCGACCGATCGCGACATCGCCGAGCTCTTGAATTCGATGAAGGCGAGTCGCTGGCGCATTTTCCGCCTGGCGCGGCTTCCCTCGTCGCTGCCCTATTTCTTCGCCGGCCTTCGAATCTCGATCACCTATGCCGTCGTCGGCGCGATCTTTGCCGAATATGCCGGCGCTGCAAGCGGCCTCGGCATTTATATCCTCAACGCCAAGAACAATTTCCGTCCCGATCTCGTGCTCGCCGCCGTGATCGTCAGCGCTGTGTTGACGCTCTGCCTCTTCGCGCTGACGGTGGTTATCCAGCGTTTCGTCATGCCCTGGCAGCCATCCAAGGAACGGCGCCGATGACCGGTCAGATGCTTGAGCTGCGCAACATCTCGAAGTCCTTCGACGGCATGAAGGTCCTGGACGACATTTCGCTCGCGGTCGCAAACGGCGAGTTCGTCTCGATCGTCGGCCCATCCGGCTCGGGAAAATCGACCGTGCTGAGACTGCTGACTCAGGCGCTGCGGCCGGATTCCGGCAACATGCTTTTCAACGGTGCGGCGCTGGAACAGACGCCGCATTCCTTTGCCTTCATGCCGCAACGCGATGCGCTGATGCCCTGGCGCCGGATCATCGACAATGCCGTGCTCGGCCTGGAAGTGAGGGGCATGAATCGGCGGGCCGCCCGCGCCGCTGTCGCGCCCCTCTTCGAGCGGTTTGGCCTGGCCGGCTTCGAGCATCACTACCCCGCCTCTCTTTCCGGCGGCATGCGCCAGCGTGCTGCACTGCTGCGCACCGTCATCCAGAAGCAGGACATGCTGCTGCTCGACGAGCCCTTCGGCGCGCTCGATGCGCTGACTCGCATCCAGATCCAGGAGTGGCTGCAAGACATGTGGACCGAACATCGCTGGACGGCGCTGCTGATCACCCACGATGTTCGCGAGGCCGTTTTCCTCTCCGACCGGATCTACGTGCTGTCTGCCCGCCCGGCCCGCGTCATCCGCGAATTCCGCGTTTCCCTGCCCCGCCCGAGAAGCATCGCTGATCTCGGTTCGCCCGCGGCCCAGGCAATCGAGACTGAAATCCTGCAAACCCTGCTTCATCCGCAAGAACAGGATGATTTCAGGCCGGTCGGCCTGCAATCTGAATCCTGTTCCAATTTAAAGAGTTAGAGCACGATGTCGTCCGAAAACCGCTCACACTTTTCGGGATCCTGCTCTAATAGACCTGAGGAGGTCACCATGCTGCTTCTCACCCGTCGACAGACGATCCTCGCCGCTATCGCAACAAGCCTCGCCGGCCGCGCCGCCTTCGCTCAATCGGCGCCCGCAAAGGTTCGTATCGCGCTCGACTGGACGCCCAACACCAACCACATCGGCATCTATGTCGCCAAGGCGAAAGGCTTCTACACGGCCGCCGGCCTCGATGTTGAGATTCTGCCCTTTACCGACACCAGCGCCGGCACGCTGGTGTCGAACGGGGTCGCCGACTTCGGCATCAGCAGCGAGATCGAGGCTCTCACGCAGCGCGCTGGCGGCGGTGACGTGAAGATGGTCTACGGCGTCGTCCAGACGGAAACCGCACGCCTGATCTTCAAGGGCGGGCGCGACGACATCAAGAGTCCCAGAGATCTCGACGGCAAGACCTATGGCGGCTTCGGCGGCACCTGGGAAAGCGCGCTGGTCTCAGCGATGATCCGCAATGACGGCGGCAAGGGCGACGTCAAGACCGTCACCCTTGGCACCTCCGCCTATGAGGCGCTGGACAATGGCTCGATTGACTTCACGCTGGAGATCTACACCTGGGAAGGCATCGCCGCCGAGCTGGAGAAGCGGAAGATCAGCCGCTTCCACTATTCCGATTACGGCATTCCCGACGAGCAGACGACGGTCATCGTTTCCAGCGACGCCTATCTCTCGGCCAGTCGAGAACACGCCCGCGCCTTCATCCAGGCCACACGTCAAGGCTATGTCTACTCCATCGACCATCCCGACGAAGCCTGCGAACTGCTGATATCGGGAAGCAACGGCGCACTGATGAACACGGAACTGGTAAAGGCTTCCCAGAAGGCATTGATCGAAGGCCATTTCCTGAGATCCGAGGCCGGCGTGATCGGCACCCTTGACCCGGCAAAGGCCGATGCCATCGGCGGCTTCCTGCTTGAGAACGGCATCCTGGTTGATGCGAATGGCGTCGTGCTCAGGGAGAAGCCGGACTTTTCCACCTATTACACCAACGAACTCCTCGGCTGATCCCGACCCGCCCTTGCCGACGCGGCCTTCCGCGGCAATGCTTTGAGCTTGGGCGGCTTGAGCCGAATCGAGCGGGGCGGGAACGACATGCGAGCACAGGACAGACTGGTCGGAGCCGACTTTCTGCGCGCGATGGCGTGCTTGTTGGTGCTCGCGCATCATCTCGCGCTCCGGCTGGATATGCGCAGAATTCCGGATGAATTGGCGCCGACGGCCAACGTCCTCCGCTTCGGCAATTTCGGCGTCGCCATCTTCTTCGTGCTCAGCGGCTTTCTGCTTGCCCGCCCTTTCTGGCACGCTCTCGACGCCGGCGGCGCCATGCCGAGCCTCGGGCACTACGCCATCCGCAGGTTGGCGCGCATCACTCCGGGCTTCTGGTTCGCCGCCAGCGTCGGCTTTATCCTCAGCCTGACGCTGCTTGCCCTGCCGCTGACGCCGGAGCTCGTCGTCCGCTATGTCTCGGGACTGCTGTTCATGAGCCAGTGGCATTGGCGCACGTTCTTTCCCGTCGAAGCCGATGGGCCGCTCTGGTCCATTCCCTTCGAGGTCACCAGCTATGTGCTCCTGCCGGCCGCCTTTTTCCTGCTGTTTCGCTTGCCCCTGCTGCGGCGACGTCCGTTCTTCGCCCGCGCCGTATGGCTCTGCGTCATTGCCGTCGTCCTTCTTGCCCATCTGGTAATCCTGAGGCTCTTTGCGCTCGACGATATTGGGCGCGGCTGGGCATATGGCCTGCAGGGCGGGGCGAAGGAATGGATGCCCAACTATAATCCGATCGGTTTCTTTGCCGTCTTCGCGCTCGGTGCCTTTGCCGCCGGCATCGAAGTGATGTTGTCCGCAAGGCGCTCTTCCTGGTTCGACGCCGCGGCACTCCTGGCCCTTTCGGTTGCCGCTTACCGCCTCCTCATATCACCTGGCGGCTCGGCCGAAGGTTACGGCTGGCTTGACATCCCCTATGGATTTCCAGTCTTTCCACTGGCGGTCGCAACAGCGCTCGTTTCGCTCAGCCGTGCCCAGGGCCTGGGCAGGCTGCTTGATAACGCTCCTGTCCGCTACGTCGCCAAGATCTCCTTCGGCATTTACATCTGGCAGGAGATCATCCTGACATTGATCCAGAGACTCGACCCCGGCTCGTTCGGGGCCTCCTCGGAGAACGTGGTCACCGGTTGGCTGCAATCCTGCACACTGACGGCGGCGCTCGTTTTTCTGGTGGCAAGCCTCAGTTATTATCTGTTGGAACGACCGGTAATCGATTTCGGCAATCACCTCACATCGCGCCGCCTGATCGGGCTACTCCTTTAGAAGTATAATTTCGAACGCCACTCAACTAGAGGCATTAAGGTTAACGCGAAATACTCCCATTTTTGGCGTCTTTATGCTTACCGATTTCTTATTTATAATGATGACAAACCATACGTAAGCATGTATCTGTCTCCCCGCAGTTCAGTATCGCATCTAAACTTCTGGGCTTTGAGTAATGAATGCTTTTACTTCGAAGATAAGTTCACGCTTCGATTCGTCTCAGCGTCAGAACAAAATCCGGACTCTGGTTGTAGCGAACTCCAACATTCGCCAGCCGGACAGCTTTTCTGGTGTCGAAGGCAAGGCGGCTCTGCGATTGGCCGTAAAGCGGCTGATCGACATCGTCATCGCGGCCAGCGCTCTCCTCGTGCTGGCGCCGCTTTTCCTGGCAATCGCTATTTTCATCAAACTCGACGATGGCGGCCCCGTATTCTTCCGTCAGATCCGTTGGGGCATGAACGGCCGAAAGATCACCGTCTTCAAGTTCCGCTCGATGCACACCGACGCTTGCGATCCCAGCGGCATCCAGCAGACCGTCAAGGGCGACAGGCGGGTGACCGGCATCGGCGCTCTGCTCCGCAGGACAAACATTGACGAGCTGCCGCAACTTCTGAACGTCCTCAGGGGCGACATGTCCCTGGTCGGTCCGCGCTGCCATGCCATCAACATGCGCGCAGCCGGCAGGCTTTACGAAGAATTGGTGCCGAACTACCACCATCGCCACGTCATGCGCCCCGGCATCACCGGCCTCGCGCAGACACGGGGCTGGCGCGGACCGACGGCACGGCCGCTGCAAGCCCGGGCCCGGATCGCCTGCGATATCTATTACGTCAGGAATTTCAGCCTGCTGCTCGACCTGAAAATCCTGTTCAAGACGCTGGTCATCGAGCTACGCGGCGGTACCGGCTTCTAATGAGAGTCTGCCCGGTTCCAAGCCTCGCGCGCACAATGTGCGGCCACGAAGATGCAGTCGTAAAACAAAGAAAGCACGATAGGCGTATCAAGGGCCGCAGCGCTTTTGCGCGCGCTTTGAAGTCGCGCGGCACTGCAAGTGTCGCCTCACCGTCGTAAACCGGCAAAAGCGGCTTTGATCGCCTGCTCTCTCTTCACTTTCGTTGATGCGCTTCGATCGTCGCGCTCAAAGACGGCAGAAACAAGAAAAGCGGCCTCGCGGCCGCCTTTCATTGATGCTGTCGCTGTGATCAATCCTGCTGGACGATGCCGCTAAGATGCGTCAGTTCCAGGATGAAGTGCTCAAGCTTGGACTTGTGCTCATGATGCACGGCATCCTCGAGTTCCTTCTTGGCAGCTTCGATGCGGCGGGTCAGCTCATCCTTGTTGAGCTCTTCAACCGGAACGGCGGACTCGGCAAGCAATGTGCAGCCTGTCGGCAGGATATCGGCAAAACCACCGAACACCACATAGTCCTGCTTTCTGCCGGAGCCGGAGCGGACGCTCACGATACCCGGCTTGATCGTTGTCATGGTCGGCGCATGATGCGCCATAACCGTCATCTCGCCTTCGGTTGCGGGAATGACGACTTCGGTCACCATCTCCGACAGCAGCAGGCGCTCCGGCGAAACGAGCTCAAAGTTGAAATTGTCAGCCATCAGTGACTTACCTTCTCGGCTATGGCTTTTGCAGCTTGCAATTTGGTCCCGCAGAACGGGCAGTGCAGTATCGCCTGATCGAGATATCCGAGGCCTTCCTCGGTCTGAACCAGCCCGACAACCATCATCGTCACGCCGTTATCGGCGCGGTAGACGGTCGGCGCGGCCGGCTCTGGCAGCTCCGCCACGACTCGCTTGAGGGAGTCGCAGCAGAATATCTCGTCCTGAGCGTCGCTCATCAAGCGGCGGCGAGCTTCTTGGCCTTCTCGACGGCTTCATCGATCGAGCCGACCATATAGAAGGCGGCTTCCGGCAGATTGTCGTATTCGCCGTTAACGAGGCCCTTGAAGCCCTTGATCGTGTCTTCGAGAGCAACGAGCTTGCCCGGCGAGCCGGTGAAGACTTCGGCAACGAAGAACGGCTGCGACAGGAAGCGCTCGATCTTGCGGGCACGGGCGACGGCAACCTTGTCCTCTTCGGACAGTTCATCCATGCCCAGAATGGCGATGATGTCCTGCAGGGCCTTGTATCGCTGCAGCGTCGACTGGACCTTACGGGCGACTTCGTAATGCTCTTCGCCGACGACCAACGGGTCGAGCATGCGCGAGGTGGAGTCGAGCGGGTCGACGGCCGGGTAGATGCCCTTTTCAGCAATCGAACGCGACAGAACCGTCGTTGCGTCAAGGTGGGCGAACGAGGTCGCCGGCGCCGGGTCGGTCAAGTCGTCGGCCGGAACGTAGATGGCCTGGACCGAGGTGATCGAGCCCGTGGTCGTGGTGGTGATGCGTTCCTGCATCTGACCCATGTCGGTTGCGAGCGTCGGCTGATAACCCACGGCCGAAGGAATACGGCCGAGCAGAGCCGACACTTCGGAACCCGCCTGCGTGAAACGGAAGATGTTGTCGACGAAGAACAGAACGTCCTGGCCCTGGTCGCGGAAATGTTCTGCGACGGTCAGACCGGTCAGAGCGACGCGAGCACGCGCGCCCGGCGGTTCGTTCATCTGGCCGTAAACGAGCGCAGCCTTCGAGCCCTCGCCACCGCCATGCTTGTTGACGCCTGATTCGATCATTTCGTGGTAGAGGTCGTTGCCTTCGCGGGTACGCTCACCCACGCCTGCGAAGACCGAGTAACCACCGTGCGCCTTGGCGACGTTGTTGATCAGTTCCATGATGAGAACCGTCTTGCCGACGCCGGCGCCGCCGAACAGGCCGATCTTGCCGCCCTTTGCGTAAGGGGCGAGAAGGTCGACGACCTTGATGCCGGTAACGAGGATCTGCGCTTCCGTCGACTGCTCGACGTAAGCCGGCGCGTCCTGGTGGATGGCGCGCTTGTGGGCGGTGTTGAGCGGGCCTGCTTCGTCGACCGGTTCGCCGATGACGTTCATAATGCGGCCAAGCGTCTCATCGCCGACAGGAACCGAGATCGGGGCACCGGTATCGACGACCTGCTGGCCGCGGACGAGACCCTCGCTCGAGTCCATGGCGATGGTACGGACTTCGTTTTCGCCCAGATGCTGAGCGACTTCGAGAACAAGGCGGTTGCCGTTGTTATCGGTTTCGAGCGCGTTCAGGATCGCCGGCAGTTCGCCTTCGAAAGCGACGTCGACGACGGCGCCGATAACCTGGGTGACTTTGCCGACAGAACGGGTAGCTGCCTCAGCCATTTTCTTACCCTCTTTTCCTAACTCAGAGCGCTTCCGCGCCCGAAATGATTTCAATCAGTTCCTTGGTGATCTGCGCCTGACGCTGGCGGTTGTAGCTCAGCGTCAGCTTGTTGATCATCTCACCAGCATTGCGCGTCGCATTGTCCATGGCGCTCATCTTGGCGCCCATTTCGCCCGCGACATTCTCGAGGAGAGCGCGGAAGATCTGGACCGAGATGTTGCGCGGGATCAGATCGTCGAGGATCGACGCCGGATCCGGCTCGTATTCGTAGACGGCGCCAGCATGCTCCTCATCCTCGACGACGGCTTCCGGGGCCTTGGCGGGGATGAGCTGCTGCGCGGTCGGAACCTGGCTTATCACCGACTTGAACTCGGAATAGAACAGCGTGCAGACGTCGAATTCGCCGGCCTCGAACATCTCGATGATCCGCTTGCCGATCTGGTCGGCATTCTCGAAACCGATCTTCTTGACCTCGCGCAATTCCTTGCGCTCGACAATCAGTGACGCGAATTCGCGGCGCAGAATGTCATAACCCTTCTTGCCGATCGTGAAGATCTTCACCGTCTTGCCTTCGGCGACCAATTTGCGGACATGGTCGCGGGCGAAGCGGGCAATCTGCGAGTTGAAACCGCCGCACAGGCCGCGTTCGGCCGTGCAGACCACGAGCAGGTGCACCTGGTCCTCGCCGGTGCCGGTCATCAAGACCGGCGCCCCGTCCGCATCGGTAACGGCCTTGGCGATATTCGCAAGGACCGCGTTCATACGCTGCGAGTAAGGCCGGGCGGCCTCGGCCGCCTCCTGCGCACGCCGAAGCTTCGCCGCGGCGACCATCTTCATCGCCTTGGTGATCTTCTGCGTCGCCTTGACGGAGGCGATCCGATTTTTCAGATCCTTAAGTGAAGGCATCCGTTATCCGTCCTAACCTGGCCCGATTACTGGAAAGACTTGGCGAAGCTGTCGAGAGCAGCGGTGAGCTTGCCCCTGGTGTCGTCGCTGATAGCCTTTTCCGTGCGGATTGCGTCGAGGATGGCGGAGCCTTCCGAACGCAGATAGGACAACAGGCCCTGTTCGAACTTGCCGACCGATGCGACCGGCAGCTTGTCGAGGTAACCATTGACGCCTGCGAAGATCACAGCGACCTGCTCTTCCGTCTTCAGCGGCGAGAACTGCGGCTGCTTCAGGAGCTCGGTCAGGCGAGCGCCACGGTTCAGCAGGCGCTGCGTCGCAGCGTCAAGATCCGAACCGAACTGGGCGAAGGCGGCCATTTCGCGGTACTGGGCGAGCTCGCCCTTGATCGAGCCTGCGACCTGCTTCATCGCCTTGATCTGAGCCGAGGAACCGACGCGGGAAACCGACAGGCCGACGTTCACGGCAGGACGGATACCCTGGTAGAACAGGTCGGTTTCAAGGAAGATCTGGCCGTCGGTGATCGAGATCACGTTGGTCGGAATGAAGGCCGAAACGTCGTTGCCCTGCGTTTCGATGACCGGAAGAGCGGTCAGCGAACCGGCACCCATGTCGTCGTTCATCTTCGCAGCGCGCTCGAGCAGGCGAGAGTGCAGATAGAAAACATCGCCCGGATAGGCTTCGCGGCCCGGCGGGCGACGCAGCAACAGCGACATCTGGCGGTAGGACACGGCCTGCTTCGACAGGTCGTCGTAACCAATCAGCGCATGCATGCCGTTGTCGCGGAAATATTCGCCCATGGCGCAGCCGGCAAACGGGGCCAGGTACTGCATCGGCGCCGGGTCGGAAGCGGTGGCGGCGACGATGATCGAGTATTTCAGCGCGCCGCGCTCTTCGAGCACCTTGACGAACTGGGCGACGGTCGAACGCTTCTGGCCGATAGCGACGTAAACGCAGTAAAGCTTTTCGCCCTCCGGACCATTGTCGTGAATGGCCTTCTGGTTGAGGAAGGCATCGAGAAGGATGGCGGTCTTGCCGGTCTGGCGGTCGCCGATGACGAGTTCGCGCTGGCCGCGGCCGACCGGAATCAGCGCATCGATGGCCTTGAGGCCGGTCGACATCGGCTCATGGACCGACTTGCGCGGGATGATGCCGGGAGCCTTGATGTCGACGCGCGAACGGCGCGTCGCATTGATCGGGCCTTTACCGTCGATCGGGTTGCCGAGCGCGTCGACGACACGGCCGAGCAGTTCGGGACCAACGGGAACGTCGACGATGGCACCGGTCCGCTTGACAGTGTCGCCTTCCTTGATGTCGCGGTCGTTACCGAAAATAACGACGCCGACATTGTCGGATTCAAGGTTCAGGGCCATGCCGCGGATGCCGCCGGGGAACTCGACCATTTCACCAGCCTGGACATTGTCCAGCCCGTAAACGCGAGCGATACCGTCACCGACGGAGAGAACCTGGCCGACTTCCGAGACTTCCGCCTCTTTGCCGAAATTTTTGATCTGGTCTTTGAGAATTGCGGAAATTTCCGCGGCGCGGATATCCATCAGCCAACCTCTTTCAATGCGAGCTTAAGGGTAGAGAGTTTGGTACGAAGAGACGTATCAATCTGACGGGACCCGACCTTCACGATCAGACCACCAAGAATTGACGGATCAACCGTGACGGCCATCGTCACGTCTTTGCCGGTGACGCTCTTGAGTGCCGCCTTCAATTCGGTTTCCTGCGCTTGGGAGAGCGCATGCGCCGAGGTGACCTCGGCGGAGATTTCACCGCGATTATTCGCCGCGATGAGGCGGAAGGCCCTGATCATCCCCGGCAGGGCAAACAGGCGGCGGTTGCGCGCCACGACCTTCAGAAAATTGGCGAAGAAGCCGCTGATGCCGGCTCTCTCGCTGATGGCGACAATCGCCTTCAGCTGATCTTCAGCGGAGAAAACCGGGCTTGCGACGAAGCGCTTCAGTTCAGCGCTCTCATCCAGCATCGCCTGGAAACGGTCAAGATCGGCGGCTACGCTGTCGACGGCGCCGTGTTCGAGCGCCAGCTCGAAAAGCGACGAGGCATAGCGCTCGGCAACACCAGAAGTAAGCTGGGACGTGTCTGCCACTGGCACAAATTTCCCTGATTTCAATCCAAAATCCGGCTCTCGGCGGGCGCCGAACCTATGATCTTGAATTCGTTTTGATTTCCCCCAGAAATCACAAGAGAAGCCTCTTGCTTCTTCCGAAATTCGGGGTCCGTCTAACATAGGATGTTCGGACTCGCAACACGCGTAATGCCCGAATACGCCTTTCGCATGAATTTCTGTTCGCAAAATTGCGCAATGGCCTGAAAGCGGGCCGCGCAAGCCGCCGCCGACGGCGAAAATCATGTTTGGAAGAAGCCGAAAACATACAGCAGCGGCAGTGCCGCGATAACTGTTTGCACAACCAGAAGTAAATAGTTGAGATAAGTACTCCCCTTATCTGACAGGATGGAGACGATGCGGGCGAACGCGGCCATGGCGAACGCTGCGCCGAATGCCGTATAAATCAGCGGCTGCGCCAGCACGACGGAACCGAGACCAAAACCGAGATAGAAGCCGCCTGTCGATCGGACCTCGCTGAAACCTTCACGCCGCTCGCCGCGCGGCGCCAGGCCGAAGATCCTCATCGCAAGACCGGGCGCAAACATGATGACGAAGCCGGCGATGGCCGTGAAGGCGGCTGCGCCGAAGGCAAGCTGCTCGCCAAATTCCGTGGGAAACTCAAATTCCATGCCTCGACCCCAAATCATCCGCTGATTCTGCGTTTATGCCATGATCGGCCGCATCCGGAAACGCAGCGTGCGGAACGATCTACAGAAAGCTCTGGGGATCGATATCGAGCTGCACCTGCACTGATCCGCGCTCCTTCGGCGACTGCGACAGCATCGCCCGCAAAAACGCCTGGATGTCGGAGTTGCGCCGTCCGTGGACCAAAAGGCGGAAGCGGTGGCGGCCGCGCACCAAGGCGAGGGGCGCTTCCGCCGGGCCGAGCACTGAGATGCCGGAGACCTGGGGTGCTGCGTTGCGCATGCCGCGCGCATGGTTCTCGGCGTCGTGGCGCGTTTCTGCCGATACGATGATCGAAGCCAGCCGGCCGAAGGGCGGTAGTGCGGCGCGTTCGCGCTCGGTGATCTCGCGCTCGTAAAAGGCGTCGGAATCGCCTGATACAATCGCCTGCATCACGGGATGCTGCGGCTGGTAGGTCTGCAGCAACCCGTGGCTTTTGAGACCGGTGCGTCCGGCGCGGCCCGTCACCTGCGACAGAAGTTGAAACGTGCGCTCGGCCGCGCGCGGGTCACCATTGGCAAGGCCGAGATCGGCATCGACGATGCCGACCAGCGTCATCAGCGGAAAATTATGCCCCTTGGCGACGAGCTGTGTGCCGATGACGATATCGGCCTCGCCCTTGGCGATTGCATCAAGCTCCAGCCGCAGCCGCTTCACACCGCCCATGATATCCGAGGACAGAACGATTGTCCGCGCCTCTGGGAAATGTCGCTCCACCTCTTCGGCGATGCGTTCGACGCCAGGCCCGCAGGCGACGAGATGGTCGAGCGTGCCGCACTCCGGACAGGCCTCCGGGGTGCGCTCGGCATGGCCGCATTGATGGCACTGCAGCTGCTTGCGGAAGCGATGCTCGACCAGCCAGCTCGAACATTGCGGGCATTGGAAGCGGTGACCGCAGACCCGGCAGAGCGTCAGCGGTGCATAACCGCGCCGATTGAGAAAAAGCAGCGCCTGTTCGCGCCTCTCCACGGTCTTGCCGATCGCCCGGATCAGCACCGGCGACAGGAAGCCACCGCGCTCCGGCGCGTGCCTGCGCATATCGATGAGATGCAGATCGGGCAGCGCCGCGTCGCCGAAACGCGTGGGCAGGTGGACGGTGCTGTAGCGGCCGTTCTGCCCGTTGACCTGGCTTTCGACCGACGGCGTCGCCGACACCAGGATGACGGGAAAATCACCGATACGGCCGCGCACCACGGCCATGTCGCGGGCATTATAGAAGACCCGATCTTCCTGCTTGTAGGCAGGATCATGCTCCTCGTCGACGATGATGAGACCAAGGTCTTCGAAAGGCAGGAAGAGCGCCGATCGGGCGCCGGCCACGACCCGCACTTCCCCGGTCACCGCCTGGCGCCAGACCTTTTCGCGCATGCGCGGGGCGAGGTCGGAATGCCATTCGGCCGGCTTTGCCCCGAAGCGATCCTGAAAACGCTCGAGGAAACTCGCCGTCAGCGCGATCTCCGGCAGCAAGATCAGCACTTGCCTGCCGCGCTTCAGCGTCTCGGCGATCGCCTCGAAATAGACTTCGGTCTTGCCGGAGCCGGTCACCCCGTCGATCAGCGACACCGAAAATTCGCCCCTGCGGACGTCGGAGACGATCTCCGCCGCCGCCTCTTTCTGCGGCCCTTCGAGGCGTGCGGCGGCAAAGCCGGGATCCGGCATCGCCACAACGGGCGGCGGCGGCAGGAACACCGTCTCGAAAATGCCGAGCGTGATCAGCCCATCGACGACGCTCGTCGAAACGCCGGCCGCATGCGCCAGACCGCTGCGCGTCCATGACAGGCCGTCGAAAGCGGCCGCAAGCACGCGAGCACGCGCCGGTGTCATCCGCTCAGGTTCGCCGCCGACGAATTTCAGCCCCTCCACCATCGGCTCAGGCTCGAAGGCATTCGGCGCCCTGAGCGCCATGCGTGCCACGAGGCCGGGCGGGGAGAGCGTGTAGCTCGCCACCCAATCGATGAAATCCCGCATCTCCTTGGAAAGCGGCGGGCAATCGAAGACATGGCTGATCGGCCGCAGCTTCTTCGGATCGACGCCATCTTCGCCGCCGTCCCAGACGACGCCGATCACCTGCCGCGGCCCGAGCGGTACCTGCACGACCGAGCCGGGCTCGACCGCCATGCCCTCCGGCACCGAGTAGGAATAGGGTTTCGGCGCCGGCATCGGCACCAGCACCGGAACCGTTCGGTTCACGGGCGGTGCTTCGAAAAGCGTGCCAAAGAGATCGGACGAATCTATGCTCATCGCGCGAGACCATGCCCGCAAATCGATGGAATTGGAACCGCAAAGAAGAGATGGCTCGACTGGCGACAATGTGGATAACGAAGGCTCGCCAAGATGAACCGCGCCTTGACGAAAAGGTTGCCGGGCAAGCAATTGGCCGCCTAGTTTGCCGGAAGATTGTTCGACAGCTGAATCGGAGAGCATGAATGGCCAGACTGAGCGAGAATGCCAAAGGCGTCTACGTTATCGCTGTAACTCCCTTTGCCGACGACGGCACGCTTGATCTCCAAAGCATCGACAGCATGGTCGAGTTTTATGAAGGCGCCGGCGTCACCGGCCTGACGGTGCTCGGCCAGCTCGGCGAGGCTCCGAAGCTGACCGCCGAGGAATCGCGGATCGTGGTCGAGCGTGTACTGAAGCGCCTTGACGGACGCCTGCCGGTGGTCGTCGGCGTGTCGGCGCCCGGGCTTGCCCCGATGAGCGAGCTCGCCAAGGTCGTCATGGGCGAAGGTGCCGCCGGCGTCATGGTTGCGCCGCCCTGGACCATCAGGACCGACGATCAGGTCTTCGCCTTCTACCAGTCGGTTGGTGAAACCCTGGGTGATACGCCTTTCGCGCTGCAGGACTATCCGCTTACCACCAATGTGACGATCGCACCCGCGGTCATCGAGCGCATCGTCAGAGAGGTGCCGAATTGCGTCATGCTTAAACACGAGGATTGGCCGGGCCTGTCGAAAATCACCGCGCTTCGCGCAGCCAGCGACAAGGGCGGCATGCGGCGCATCTCCATCCTCTGCGGCAATGGCGGGCTTTTCCTGCCGGAGGAGATGGGCCGCGGCGCCGACGGCGCCATGACCGGCTTCTGTTATCCCGAGATGATGGTCGGCGTCGTCGAAGCCTATAGCGCCGGCAATCCCGAGCGCGCCCACGAAATCTTCGATGCCTATCTGCCGCTCGCTCGCTATGAACAGCAGCAGGGCGTCGGTCTTGCCTGCCGCAAATACGTGCTTGCCAAGCGCGGCGTGATCAAATCCGCCGCCTTGCGCAAGCCGGGGCCCAGGCTTTCGGCGCTCGACATTGCCGATGTCGAGCGGCTCTTGGCCCGCCAGGCCGTCCGCCTCCAGGAGATCGGCGCATAATGGTGTGCGGTCTCGCCTCAACCGCGCAGGTCTAGGACAAGGGTATAGCCATCCTGGTCAAGGGGACGAAACTCGAGCGACTCCCAAAACCTCATCGCACCATCATTTCCCGCATGGACAGTGACACAGCGGCAGAAGCGCCGCGCGTGATCCAGAAGCGCCAGAGCAAGCATCCGCCCGACGCCGCGACCGCGCATTGCGGGGCGAACGTAGAAACGCCGCATCCGCAGCGCTTCCGGCCGGGCGGGTTCGATGGTCACGCCTCCGACAGCAACGAGTGTTTCGCCCTCAAAAGCGCCGAGCAGCCTTTCGCCGTCACGCGTGAAGCGGATGCCGCCAGCTGCCCAGTCATCGATAAGCCGGCCGATATGGAGATGGCCTTCCTGTTGGGCTTGGTGCGCAAGCCCCGCCATTGCCTCCGGCAACCCATCATGGAAGATGCGAATATCGATCGTCACGATTCTAGACGGCCAGAACCGACATCTCGCACGGCATCGCCGCAGCCGGCCCGCCGACCGGCACGAAGGTCGCGTCCCCATCGCGGGCCATGTCGTGGACCGTATGTTTCTCCAGCGCCTTCGTCACCTCGTTGACATCGCCGTCGAGATGTTCGGCGGGAATGAGATTGCCGATCACGAAATCGAAACGGTCGCCGCGTTTGTTCAAGAGTTCGTGGAAAACCGTCATGTCGCGAAGCTCCGTCGACCACTTTGCCAGCCAGTAGAACAGGCCGGAATTGCGCGCCGTCATGTGGACGGGGAGAATCGGCAGATTGTATTTGCGCGCCAGCCCGACCGCCGACGTCTTCCAGGGGCGTTCATTGAGCCGGCCATTGGCCCAATAGGCGATGCGGCCCGATGGAAAGAGCACCGTCGCCTTGCCTTCCCGTACTGCGTGGTTCGTCAATTGTAGCGTCTCGCGCGCCTTGAGCTTGCTCTTGTGCTCCTCCCGCCATTCGACGGGGATGACCATCTCGGCAAAACGCGGGTTGACGCGGATCGCATCGCGATTGGCAAAGAACATCATATCGGGTCGGCGCGTTTTCAGGAGGTCGAAAACGGCTACGCCGTCGGCAATGCCTGTGGGGTGATTGCTGACGAGGATGAAGCCGCCGCTATCAGGAATGCGTTCGCCATTGGCGACGCCGATGTCGAGCTTCAGCACGTCGCTCAGATATTCGAACGACTGGAACCCCGGCATCTTGGCCACCGCATTGGCGAATTCGATCGCCTTGTTGTAGCGCAGAAGCGTGTATACGAACGGTCGCATGACCGGCCAGAGCGGATGTTTCACGATCCTCTGGCCGCGTTCGGCAATCAGCGTGTCGACGATGTGACCGGGCTTTCCCTGTGAAACGAGAGCGATCGCTTCCGCGAGTTGTCCGAAAGCCGTCATGGAATCGCGCCGTGCCATGAAAGATCCTGTCTATGGGCTGTAAGCTATCGCAGTACAATATGATCGAAGGATGACAAAGGCTTGGCCGGCATTAGCAATTCCATAACCGTTCCTGCTTCAAATTGGCGGACTTGAAGGCAAATTCAAGGCCAGCAACGTGAATGAACTGCTTGTAATCGCCGACCCGCGCCTGATGGCGGAACGCGCTGCGTGGCTCGAAAACCTCGCTCGTGAACGCCGCCTTTCCGAGCATACGCTCGATGCATATGAGCGCGACACCCGCCAGTTTCTGACCTTCCTGACCGGTCATCTTGCCGGCCCGGCGACCCTCGCCGACATCAGGGAATTGCGTCCCGCCGATTTCCGCGCCTTCCTGGCTGCCCGGCGCAGGCAAGGCTCCGGCGCCCGTTCGCTCGGCCGCAATCTCGCCGGCCTTCGTTCGCTGTTGCGTCACCTGGAAAAGAAGGGCTTGGTCAATGCCGCCGGCGCCGGTGCGATCCGTTCGCCGAAACAGCCGAAGTCGCTGCCCAAACCCCTGTCGGATACGCAGGCGATCACCATCGTCAGCGATGAAGCCCAACTGCATGACGAACCCTGGATCGCCGCGCGCGATGCGGCTGTCATGACTCTGCTCTACGGCTGTGGCCTGCGCATTTCCGAAGCGCTGGGTCTCGTTCCCGCCGACCTGCCGAAGGGCGCCACAGCGCTGCGCATCACCGGCAAAGGCAACAAGACACGGCTGGTGCCGCTTCTGCCCGTCGTTTTCGATGCGGTCGAAAAATATCGCGCCCTCTGTCCCTATTATCTCGAAAGCGGTGAGCCGCTGTTTCGCGGCGCCCGCGGCGGCAAGCTGCAGGCGGCGATCATCCAGCGCGCCATGCAGAAGCTGCGCGGCGCC
The DNA here is from genome assembly GCF_017948245.1 of Rhizobium sp. NLR16a. Taxonomy (NCBI): domain Bacteria; kingdom Pseudomonadati; phylum Pseudomonadota; class Alphaproteobacteria; order Hyphomicrobiales; family Rhizobiaceae; genus Rhizobium; species Rhizobium sp. NLR16a. The sequence goes on from NZ_CP072868.1 coordinate 135,132, forward strand.
TTCGGCCTGCCGGAGACGGCGACGCCGCATGCGCTCCGCCACTCCTTCGCCACCCATCTGCTTGCTGGCGGCGGCGATCTGCGCACCATCCAGGAACTGCTCGGCCACGCCAGCCTTTCGACAACGCAGGTCTATACCGGCGTCGATGCATCGCGGTTGCTTGAGGTGTATGATCGAGCCCATCCGCGCGCTTGATGGATCTCGTCCAGAATGCGCAGCGCTTGTGACGAGGGCATCCCATATTGTCGACAAGCTCAGCGCCCATGAATCCGGCCTGAATCGACGCGCTAATTTTTCGTTAACGCATTCTCTTAAAGGATTATGCGCAAGCTGAGCGTAGAGCAGAAGCGATAGGGCATGTGGGGAATACCATGATGACGACTTCAATCAGCCGCCGGGCTTTTTTCCTCTTAGCACCCGGCAATCTGCTGCTCTGGCTGATTGCGGCCTTCCACATGCTGCTTGTTGCGGCTCTGTTTGTCGCCCTCCTCGCCGCAAGGCCGGCGGCGGCCGAAGACACTGCCTGCACCGGCCGCAATCTGATGGTCGACTTGCAGCAGAGCGACCCCGCCCGATACGCCGAGGCGGTCAAGGAAGCCGAAGCAACGCCGAACGGCAAGGGCATCTTCTGGAAGATCGAAAAGCCCGGACTTGCCCCTTCATGGCTGCTCGGCAGCATGCATGTGACCGATCCCCGTGTGCTCGCCCTGCCGCCGCGCGCCCAGGCGGCCCACGACGCAGCCAACACGATCATCATCGAATCCGACGAGATCCTCGATGAACGAAAGGCAACCGCCGCCCTGCTCGCGCGGCCGGAACTGACGATGTTCACCGACGGCACGACGATCGACAAGCTGCTCTCTGCCGAGGACTACAAGCGCCTGGAGGCCGGCCTCAAGCAGCGCGGCATCCCGCTCAGCGCCGTCTCCCGCATGCGGCCATGGATGATCTCCAGCGCCGTTGCCCTTCCGGCCTGCGAACTCGCCCGCAAGGCCAGGGGCGTGCAGTTTCTCGACCAGAAAATCGCCACCGACGCCGTTGCCGAGGGCAAGGAGGTCAAGGGGCTGGAAACCCTTGCCGAGCAGATCCAGGCCATGGCTGATCTGCCGGTCGAATTCCATATGAAGTCGCTGATCGAGACGCTGGAACTCGGAGCCAAGATGAATGATGTGGTCGAAACGATGACCGATCTCTACCTCTCCGGCGATATCGGCCTGACCATGCCGATGCTGAAGACCGTGACACCGGAGACCGAAGGCGAAAGCAGCGACTATGCCGCCTTCGAACAGCGGGTCATCCTCGATCGAAACAAGGTCATGGCAGAACGCGCCGCACCCATTCTCGACGACGGAAACGTCTTCATGGCCGTCGGTGCCCTGCATCTGCCCGGCGAGGGCGGCGTCATCGAATTGCTGCGCAAGCAGGGCTTCACCGTTACCGCCGTGAACTGAACTCGTTGTCGGTCAGCCGAGCGTCATGCGGCGCAGCACATTGCTTTTATAATAGAACTGATGGACGAGCCCGCCTGCGACGTGGGCCGCGATCAGCCCCCAAAGAATGACCTTCAAGACATCCGCGTGAACGAAGCCGGCGGGATTGATGCCGAAATAGTAAGCGGCGATGCCCGAAAGCGGCATCGCGAAGAGCAGGATATAAAGCCCGGCATGGGCGAGTTTTGCCCCGAGACGAACGATCGCCGGCTCCTGCGAAGCCTCAGGCGGCGCACCCTGCATAAAGCGCAGACAGAGCCTGAGGACGGCAAGCAGCAGAATGGCGATGCCGACATAGGTATGGATATTGGCCGAGGCAATCTGCTCGGGCGTCGGCACCTCGCCCCTGCGAACGAGCCGGTGCCATATATTCATCCCGTCGGGAAACAGCAGATTGAAGAAGATCAGCAGCGCCACCGCCCAGTGGAGGAAACGCTGGCTGAGACTGTAACTCGGGATGGACGGCTGCTGCATTGCTGATCTCCCCCGGATGGTCGAACTCTGCGATCAACTAAAACAGCCGCTTGCCTCTCGGCAAGCGGCTGCGCGCTTCATTACGAAGATGTAAGATTACATATGGATCGGCTTGAAGAAGGTCGCGAGTGCAGCCTCCTTGACGGCTTCAGACATCGTCGGATGTGCATGGCAGCTGCGGCCGAGATCTTCCGACGAGCCGCCGAATTCCATCAGCACGGCGATCTCGTGGATCATCTCGCCGGCGCCGAAGCCGACGATATGGCCGCCGAGCACGCGGTCGGTCTCCTTGTCGGCGAGGATCTTGACGAAGCCGTCGGTCGCCAGCATCGCACGGGCGCGGCCGTTTGCGGTGAACGGGAACTTGCCGACCTTGTAGGCGATGCCTGCCGCCTTCAGTTCCTCCTCAGTCTTGCCGACCGAAGCGATCTCCGGCTGGGTATAAACGACGCTCGGGATGACCTCATAATTGACGTGGCCATGCTGACCGGCAAGGATTTCGGCAAGCGCCACGCCCTCGTCTTCGGCCTTGTGCGCCAGCATCGGCCCCTTCACCACGTCGCCGATCGCATAGATGCCGGCGACATTGGTCTTGAAGTGGCCGTCGATCTCGACGCGGCCGCGATTGTCGAGCACAACACCTGCCTCTTCCAGGCCGAGACCTGCGGTATAGGGCTTGCGGCCGGTGGCGATCAGCACGACTTCAGCGTCGAGCGTCACCGTGTCGCCGCCCTTGACCGGCTCGAACGTGACCTTGGCGCCCTTATCGCCCTTTTCGACGCCGGTGACCTTGGCGCTGAGGTTGAAATCGATGCCCTGCTTGGCGAGCATGCGCTGGAACTGCTTGGAGACCTCGCCGTCCATGCCGCCGAGAATGGTGTCGAGATATTCGACGACGGTGACCTTGGCGCCGAGACGCGACCAGACCGAGCCGAGTTCGAGGCCGATGACGCCACCGCCGACGACGATCAACGTTTCCGGCACCTTTTCCAACGCAATGCCGCCTGTCGACGAGATGATGGTCTTTTCATCGATTTCGACCTGCACGCCCGGAATGCCGGCGACATCCGAACCGGTCGCGATGACGATGTTCTTGCCTTCGATTTCCTGCGCGGTCCCGTCCTCGGCGGTGATGGAAACCTTGCCGGCCGAAACGATCTTGCCGGTACCCTTGAAAGCGTCGATCTTGTTCTTTTTGAACAGGAAGGCGACGCCGTCGACATTCGACTTCACCGTCGCATCCTTGTGCGCCATCATATTGGCGAGGTTGAGCGTCGGCGCCGACACGTCGATGCCAAGCGCGGTTAATCCATGGCCGGCCTGATGGAACATTTCGGAAGCATGCAGCAGCGCCTTCGACGGAATGCAGCCGACGTTCAGACAGGTGCCGCCATAGGTCGCGCGCTTTTCGACGACGGCGACCTTGAGGCCGAGCTGGGCTGCCTTGACGGCGCAGACATAGCCGCCCGGACCGGTTCCGATAATGATCACATCGTAGGACATTGCTTCTTTCCCTTTGGATTTTTCGTTTAGTCGGCTGCGCGCGACAGCGCGAGGCGGAAGCCGAAGGCGACGAGTGCCGCTCCGGTGATGCGGTTGAACCATTTGCCGCTGGCGATGAAGCGGTCTCGGATCGTCTTGACCGTGAAGAAATAGGAGACGCCGGCAAACCAGGCGACCAGCGCCGTCGCCATGCCGATACCATAGGAGAACTGGATCAGTGCTGGCGTGTCGTGGTGGACGAGCGTCGAAAACAAGGACAGGAAGAACAGCACCGGCTTCGGGTTCAGCGCATTGGTGATGAACCCCATGCCGAGGCATGACAGCATCGAGGCCGACTTGCGCTCGTCGGCCGTGACGGCGATCTCCTGCACATTGAATCCCGGTTCGCGGAACGACTTGATGCCGAGATAGACGAGATAGCCGACACCCGCCCATTTAATCATCGCAAACAGCATCAGCGACTTGGAGACGATCAGGCCGAGGCCAAGGATCGTGTAGCTGATATGAAAGAGCAGCGAGAAGCCCATGCCGAGCCCGGTCATGATGGCGGCGCGGCGCCCATGCATGATGCTTTGGCGCAGGATGACAGCGAAATCGGCGCCCGGCACGACGATGAAAATAGAGAAGACGGCCATCAGGCCGAGGAATTCGAAGATGTAGCTCATATTGATTCCGCCCTGTCTTTCTAACGGCCGCCGCTCACATTGAGGATCGATCCGGTGACATAGGACGCTGAAGGTGAAAGCAGATAGAGAATTGCATCCGCCACCTCCTCCGGCAGGCCGGCCCGCTGCATCGGGACCGATGGCGCCATTTCGCGCGCCCGGTCCGGCAAGCCACCCGATGCATGGAGATCGGTTTCGATGATGCCGGGCCTGACGGCATTGACGCGAATCCCTTCCCCGGCAACTTCGCGCGCAAGCCCGATGGTGAAGGTGTCGATCGCCGCTTTCGATGCCGCATAATCGACATACTGCGTCGCCGAACCGAGGACTGCCGCCATCGAGGAGACGTTGACGATCGCCCCACCCTGCCCACCATGTCGGCGCGACATGCGGCGCACGGCCTCGGCGGCGCAGAGGATCGAGCCGGTCACATTGACGCGGAGCATGCGCTCGATCCGCTCGACCGACATCTCGTCGACTCGTTGCGGATAATCGACGATGCCGGCATTGTTGACCAGCCCGTCGAGCCGCCCGAACTGACGATCAACCGCCGAAAACATCGCGGCGATATCCGCGGCCTTGCCGACATCGCCCTTAATTGCCACAGCCTCGCCGCCGCTTTCGATGATCGCGGTAACGACGGCATCCGCCGCTTCATGGCTCGTGGCGTAATTCACCGCGACGCGCCAACCCCCGCGCGCAGCAAGCCGGCAGACCGCCGCGCCGATGCCCCGGCTTCCGCCGGTGACGAGAACAACAGGTGTATCGCTCATGTCGCACACTCCTTGAATGTCAGCACGTCCCAAGGCGCCACCGAGGCCTTGCCCTCGCCCCAGGCGCTGGATTCGCGAATGGCGGGACCAAGACCGGGAAGCACCAGCTTTTCGGCGGCAGCAGCGCCCTCCGGCAGCAGGTTGTCGATCTCGCCCTTGGCGTCCATGCCATAGACGGCGCCCTGCCAGACCGTGCAGGCATCGAGATCGGCGCCGGTCACATCGCCTTCCGGACAGTTGAACATCAGGATGCCGATGGCGCGCACCGGATCCTCCGACGGCATGATATAGCCTTCCATCACCACGGCCGTCTTGAGGGCGCTGACCTTGAACTGGTTGCTGGCGGCCGCCGACGCCGAGTTCAGCGGCGCGAAGCGCAGTTCATAGGCGCCGTCACGGTCGACGTAGACGGCCTGCTCCTGTTTGCAGTCGACGGCGAACCCGGCAACCGGGACGGCGAAAACCGCCACGGCCGCAATTGCAGCCGCACCTCGCCGCCCTGCCATGATCCTGATCGTCCCGCTCATTGCACCTTCGGCTCTCTCCGCCCGTCGGCATTCTGGATTATGCCAAAATCCGTCAACAGCACCAGCGGGCAACCGTCCTTGTCGAGGCCCCAGAAGACAGGATAGACACCATCACCCCAGCCGCTCCAAAACACCGCAACATTGCCCTTCTTGCCGGCAACCGGCTGGTGCAATGCATAGTGGCGCTTGTTGGCGTCAAGCTCCGACGCCAGCACGTCATCGTAATAATTGATATCGGCGTCCGGCTTCTGCGCCTGGACCTGCGTTTCCCGCTCATCGATCAGCGCCAGCGTATCGGCGTCCATATAACAGCCGACGCCGGCATCGACGGGATAGCCGAAGATCTCGTCGTCCTTCAGTGTCGCCGGGTCTTGGCCGGGCACGACGGCCAGTTCCCAGTGATCGGGCCTGCCCTCGGCAAACCGCATGCTGGCCGCCGCGATGCGCCCGAAGGCATGGTAGAGCGTCACCGGATAGTCGCCCGGCGCCACCGTTCTTGCAAGCGCCGCACGATCCGGCTGGGCAAGCGGATCAGCGGCGACGATGCGACCCGAGGTCAGCTCGACATCGCCCATATGGACCACATCGATCGACCGGCTGGAGAGTTCGGCAGCATCAAGCGCCACGAGTCCGAAATTGCTGCTGGCCTTGCTGACATCCCAGCCGGCGGCCGATGCGGGGACCGGGGCATGCGCGGCGGCAGCGCAAAGAAGAAGCCGCGCCGCTCGCAATATCCGGTTCCGCATCGAAAGCGCTCCTTAGAGATCGAGAACCAGGCGTTCCGGATCTTCGAGGCTCTCCTTGACGCGGACGAGGAAGGTGACAGCCTCCTTGCCGTCGACGATGCGATGATCGTAGGACAGCGCCAGATACATCATCGGACGGATGACCACCTGGCCGCCGATCGCAACCGGCCGCTCCTGGATCTTGTGCATGCCGAGAATGCCGGACTGCGGCGCGTTGAGGATCGGTGAAGACATCAGCGAGCCGTAGACGCCGCCGTTGGTGATGGTGAAGGTGCCTCCCTGCATGTCGGCCATAGCAAGCGATCCGTCACGGGCCGCCTTGGCAAGACGGCCGAGTTCCTTCTCGACTTCGGCGATCGACATCTGGTCGGCGTCGCGGATAACAGGAACCACGAGGCCCTTGTCGGTGCCGACCGCCATGCCGACATGGCAGTAGTTCTTGTAGATGACGTCGGTCCCGTCGATTTCGGCATTGACTGCCGGCAGCTCCTTCAGCGCATGCGTCACCGCCTTGGTGAAGAAGCCCATGAAGCCGAGCTTGACGCCGTGTTTCTTCTCGAAAATGTCCTTGTACTTGTTGCGCAGGTCCATGACTGCCTTCATGTCCACCTCGTTATAGGTGGTCAGCATGGCGGCGGTGTTCTGGGCGTCCTTGAGGCGCTTGGCGATCGTCTGGCGCAGGCGCGTCATCTTCACGCGCTCTTCGCGCGAGGCATCCTCGACCGTCGACGGGCCACGTGCAGCCGCAGGCGCTGCAGCCGGTGCCGCGGCGGGAGCGGAAATGCCCTTGGCAACGGCGGCAATGACGTCGCCCTTCAGCACCTGACCACGTTTGCCGCTGCCGTCGACCTGATCGGCGGAAAGATTGCTTTCGGCAAGCATCTTCGCAGCTGCCGGTGCCGGCGGCATGGTGGAGACGGAAGCGCTCGACGAGGATGCGGCGGTGGCAACCGGTGCGGCAGCAGCAGCAGGGGCCGGCTGAGCGGGAGCGGCGACCGGTGCGGCGGCAGCCTGCGCGGCGGCGGCAGCACCGGCGCCTTCGGCGATCTGGCCGAGCAGTGCACCGAGACCGACGGTCTCGCCGGCGGCGGCGACGATTTCCGACAGCGTACCGGAGGCGGGCGCGGGAACTTCGATGGTCACCTTGTCGGTTTCAAGCTCCAGAATCGGCTCGTCGGCCTTGATGGCGTCGCCGACCTTCTTGAACCAGGTGCCGACGGTTGCCTCGCTGACGGATTCACCGAGAGTTGGAACGCGGATTTCTGTGGCCATTGTTCAAATCCTGATTTCGTGTGTTTTCGTTTATGCGTTTCAGACGGCGGGCGGCCGCAAAATGATCGAGGGCATCGGCAAGACATCGAAACGGAAACCGAAACCGGAAGCGATGATCGGATCGCCGTCGACAAGAGCTTGCGCCGCCGGCTGATCCTCCACTTCGACGACTGCCATGCCGAAGGCGCCTTGACCCTCGAACACCGGACCGACGACAATTGCCGATCCCGCAAGGGCCTGCCGATGCCAATATTCGACATGGCGTTTCATCGCCGCCATTTCTTCCCCCGTCCCGTCATGCGGAAAAGTGGGGCGCGGCGGCAGCAGTCTCAAAAAGAAGTAAGCCATTGCGCCCCCCTTGATTTAGCCGCCCAATGCATCCTCGAGGAATGCGGCAAGCTGCGATAGATGCTTGGACATCAGGCCCGTCGCCGGCGAGGCGGCGGCCGGACGGCCGGTATAGCGGACGCGCTGATATTTGGCGTCGATATGGGCAAGTACCCACTCGAGGAACGGGTCGATGAACGACCATGCGCCCATGTTCTTCGGCTCTTCCTGGCACCAGACCATCTCGGCATTGCGGAAGCGCGACAGCTCGTTGATCAGCGCCTTTGCCGGGAACGGATAGAGCTGCTCGACGCGCAGCAGATAGATGTCGTCGATACCGCGCTTTTCACGCTCTTCCAGAAGGTCGTAATAGACCTTGCCGGAGCACATGACGACACGGCGGATCTTGTTGTCCTTCTGCAGCTTGATCGGGCCGTCCTTGATAACCTCGGCATCATCCCACAGCAGGCGGTGGAAGGCGGATTCGCCGGCCAGTTCGGCAAGCGTCGAAACGGCCCGCTTGTGACGCAGCAGCGACTTCGGCGTCATCAGGATCAGCGGCTTACGGAAGTCGCGCTTCAGCTGCCGGCGCAGGATATGGAAGTAGTTCGCCGGCGTCGTGACGTTGGCGACCTGCATGTTGTCTTCCGCGCAGAGCTGCAGGAAGCGCTCCAGGCGAGCCGAGGAGTGCTCCGGACCCTGGCCTTCATAGCCGTGCGGCAGCAGGCAGACGAGTCCGGACATGCGCAGCCACTTGCGTTCGCCCGACGAGATGAACTGGTCGAAGACGACCTGCGCGCCGTTGGCGAAATCGCCGAACTGCGCTTCCCAGAGCGTCAGCGCATTCGGGCGGGCGAGCGAGTAGCCATATTCGAAACCGAGCACGGCCTCTTCCGAAAGCATCGAGTTGATGACTTCGTAGCGGGCCTGTGTCGGCGAAAGATTGGCCAGCGGAATGTAGCGTTCCTCGGTCTCCTGATCGTAGAGAACCGAATGACGCTGCGAGAAGGTGCCGCGTTCGCAATCCTGACCCGACAGGCGGATCTTGTGGCCTTCCAAGCAGAGCGCGCCAAAGGCGAGCGCTTCGGCCATCGCCCAGTCGAGGCCTTCGCCGGTGGCGATCATGTTGGCCCGGTTTTCCATGAAACGCTGGATCGTGCGGTGCGCATTGAAGCCCGCCGGGATTTCCGAGAGCTTGCGGCCGATCTCCTTCAGCGTCTTCATCGGCACCGCGGTCTTGCCGCGGCGCTGTTCGTCGGCGTTGTCGGCCGTGCGCAGGCCCGACCACTCCCCATCCAGCCAGTCGGCCTTATTAGGCTTGTAGTGCTGGCCGGCGTCGAACTCCTGCTCGAGATGCGCGCGCCAGTCGGCCTTCATCTTCTCGACTTCGCCTTCGGTGAGCAGGCCCTCGGCGACAAGGCGCGCCGCATAGAGCTGCAGCACGGTCTTATGGGCGCGAATGACCTTGTACATCTTCGGCTGCGTGAAGGACGGCTCGTCGCCTTCATTGTGGCCGTAGCGGCGATAGCAGAACATGTCGAGCACCACAGGCTTGTGGAACTTCATGCGGAATTCGGTCGCGATCTTGGCTGCGTAGACGACCGCTTCCGGATCGTCGCCGTTGACGTGCAGGATCGGTGCTTCGATCATCTTGGCGACGTCGGACGGATAGGGCGACGAGCGCGAAAAGGCCGGGTTCGTCGTGAAACCGATCTGATTGTTGATGATCACGTGCATGGTGCCGGCAACACGGTGGCCGCGCAGACCGGAAAGACCGAGGATTTCGGCAATGACGCCCTGGCCGGCGAAGGCCGCATCGCCGTGGATCAGCAGCGGCAGAACCTTGGAGCGTTCGGAAAGCGGAATGATGTCGCCTTCCCACACCGTGGCGCTCATGTCCTGCTTGGCGCGAGCCTTGCCCATGACGACGGGATCGACGATTTCGAGATGCGACGGGTTTGCCGTCAGCGACACGTGTACCTTGTTGCCGTCGAATTCGCGGTCCGAGGATGCACCGAGATGGTACTTGACGTCGCCGGAGCCTTCGACTTCATCGGGTGCGTAGGAACCGCCTTTGAATTCGTGGAAGATGGCGCGGTGCGGCTTGCCCATGACCTGGGAGAGCACGTTGAGGCGGCCGCGATGGGCCATGCCGAACACGGCTTCCTTGAGGCCGAGATGACCGCCGCGCTTCAGGATCTGTTCCAGCGCCGGGATCAGCGATTCGCCGCCGTCGAGGCCGAAGCGCTTGGTGCCCTTGAACTTGACGTCGAGGAACTGTTCGTAGCCTTCGGCTTCGACGAGTTTGGAAAGGATCGCCTTCTTGCCCTCAGGCGTGAAGGCCACACCCTTGTCGGGGCCTTCGATGCGTTCCTGGATCCAGGCCTTCTCTTCCGGGTTGGAGATATGCATGAATTCGACGCCGAGCGTCGAGCAGTAGGTGCGCTCGAGGATCTCGATCATCTCGCGGATGGTGGCGTACTCCAGGCCGAGCACGTTGTCGATGAAGATCTTGCGATCGTAATCGGCTGATGTGAAGCCGTAATTTTCCGGCGACAGCTCGCGAAAATCGTCGACGGCGGCGGCGATTCCGAGCGGGTCGAGCTTGGCATGCAGGTGGCCGCGCATGCGGTAGGCGCGGATCATCATGATGGCGCGGACGGAATCGCGCGTCGCCTGCAACACGTCGGTGCCGTCGGCGGGCTTGCCCTCGGCTACGGCCTTGGCCTTCACCTTCGTCTCGATCACCTTCTCGACGATGCCCCAGTCGCCGTCGAGCGCCGATACCAGATCGCCGCCGGCTGCCAGAGGCCAGTTCTTCCTGCGCCAGGAGGCTCCCTTGGCCGCCTTTTTCACATCGGCAGGATCGTCTTCCAGCGCCTTGAAGAAAGCGCGCCATTGATCGTCGACCGACGCCGGATCCTCTTCGTAGCGCGCATAGAGCTGCTCGATATAGGCCGCGTTGGCGCCATCCAGAAACGAGGTGATCTGAAATTGCTCGTTGGCTTCTTGCCGTGCCATGGTGATATGCGGACGCTTCGGTCCGCCTCCTGACTTGATGAATTTGCCGGATCGATCGCCGGCTGCCGCATTCCGATCGCCGCCTGTCCGCGGCGCATCTGCTGCTCTCGCATGCGAGCCGGGCGGAAGGCGCAGATGCCGTTCCTCCGCCCGGTCTACAGGTGGCTTCAGCCCTTCAGGACTTCCACCAGCGTCTTGCCGAGGCGGGCCGGAGACGGAGACACCTTGATGCCAGCCGATTCCATCGCCGCGATCTTCGATTCAGCGTCGCCCTTGCCGCCGGATACCACGGCGCCGGCATGGCCCATGGTGCGGCCCTTCGGTGCCGTGCGGCCTGCGATGAAGCCGGCCATCGGTTTCTTGCGGCCCTTCTTGGCCTCATCCTTCAGGAACTGGGCTGCGTCTTCTTCGGCGGAGCCGCCGATTTCGCCGATCATGATGATCGAAGTCGTGGCTTCGTCGGCGAGGAACATCTCCAGCACATCGATGAACTCGGTGCCCTTGACCGGGTCGCCGCCGATGCCGACGGCCGTCGTCTGGCCGAGGCCTTCATTGGAGGTCTGGAAGACGGCCTCATAGGTCAGCGTGCCCGAGCGGGACACGATGCCGACCGAACCCTTGCGGAAGATCGAGCCCGGCATGATGCCGATCTTGCATTCTTCCGGCGTCAGGATGCCCGGGCAGTTCGGCCCAAGCAGGCGCGACTTGGAGCGGTCGAGGCGAGCCTTCACGCGCACCATGTCCATGACCGGAATGCCTTCGGTGATGCAGGTGATGAACGGGATCTCGGCGTCGATCGCTTCGATGATCGCATCGGCAGCGCCCGCCGGCGGAACGTAGATGACGGTGGCGTCGGCGCCGGTCTTTTCCTTGCCCTCGGCAACGGTTGCAAAGATCGGCAGGCTTTCGCCCTTCGCGCCGGTCCAGGTTTCGCCGCCCTTCTTCGGGTGGATGCCGCCGACCATCTGGGTGCCGTAATAAGCGAGCGCCTGTTCGGTGTGGAACGTGCCGGTCTTGCCGGTCAGACCCTGAACGAGGACCTTGGTGTCTTTATTGACGAGAATAGACATTCTTTCCGATCCCTCAAAATTAGCCGTTGATCGCCGCGACGATCTTCTTGGCCGCATCGTCCAAGTCGTCAGCCGCCGTGATCGCGAGACCCGACTCGTTCAGGATCTTCTTGCCGAGCTCGACATTGGTGCCTTCAAGGCGCACGACGAGCGGAACCTTGAGACCGACTTCCTTGACCGCGGCAATGACGCCTTCAGCGATGACGTCGCACTTCATGATGCCGCCGAAGATGTTGACGAGAATGCCCTCGACCTTCGGGTCTGCGGTGATGATCTTGAACGCCGCAGCGACCTTCTCCTTGCCGGCGCCGCCGCCGACGTCGCAGAAGTTGGCCGGCTCCTTGCCGTATAGCTTGATGATGTCCATCGTCGCCATGGCGAGGCCCGCGCCGTTGACCATGCAGCCGATATTGCCGTCGAGCGCGACGTAAGCGAGGTCCCACTTGGAGGCCTCGATTTCCTTGGCATCTTCTTCGGTCTCGTCGCGCAGCGCCCGGACGTCGTCGTGACGGAAGAGCGCATTGCCGTCGAAGGACATCTTGGCGTCGAGAACGCGCAGATGGCCATTCTTCATGACGATCAGCGGATTGATTTCGAGAAGCGACATGTCCTTCTCGTTGAAGGCCTTGTAGAGCAGCGGGAAGAGCGACTTGGCGTCTTCTGCGGCAGCACCTTCGAGCTTGAGAGCGGCGGAGATCTTGGCGACGTCGGCAGCCGTCACGCCGGCTTCCGGATCGATGGCGATCGTCTGGATCTTCTCGGGCGTATCGTGGGCGACGGCCTCGATGTCCATGCCGCCTTCAGTGGAGACGACGAAGGCGACCTTGCCGACCGAGCGGTCGACCAGCAGCGAGCAGTAGAGTTCGCGCTCGATGTCGGCGCCGTCCTCGATATAGAGGCGATTGACCTGCTTGCCGGCTTCGCCGGTCTGCGCGGTCACCAGCGTGTTGCCGAGCATCTCCTTGACGTTGGCAACGACGTCTTCGATCGACTTGGCGAGACGTACGCCGCCCTTGGCTTCCGGCGACAGTTCCTTGAACTTGCCCTTGCCGCGGCCGCCCGCATGGATCTGGCTCTTGACCACGTAAAGCGGGCCGGGAAGCGACTTGGCAGCCGCCTCGGCTTCTTCAACCTTGAGAATTGCCACACCCTCGGCAACCGGCGCGCCATAGCCCTTCAGCAGAGCCTTGGCCTGATATTCATGAATGTTCATGGGTCTATCCCTGTTTCGATTACTTCAGCGCCGATTACTTCAGGGCAGGCGCGATGTTGATGCAGGCCTCGCAAAGACCGGCGACGGCGCCGACAGACTTGTCGAAGGCTTCCTTCTCGGTCTTGTTGAGGTCGATCTCGATGACGCGCTCGACGCCGCCGGCGCCGATGACGGTGGGTACACCGACATACATGTCCTTGACACCGTACTGGCCGGTCAGATGGGCGGCGCAAGGCAGGACGCGCTTCTTGTCCTTGAGGTAGGATTCGGCCATTTCGATTGCCGAGGCAGCCGGCGCATAATAAGCGGAACCTGTCTTCAGCAGGCCGACGATCTCGGCGCCGCCATCACGGGTGCGCTGGATGATCTCTTCGAGGCGCTCCTTGGTGACCCAGCCCATGGTGACGAGGTCGGTGAGCGGAATGCCGCCGACCGTGGAGTAGCGGGCGAGCGGCACCATCGTATCGCCGTGGCCGCCGAGAACGAAGGCGGTCACATCCTGAACGGAGACGTTGAATTCTCTGGCGAGGAAGAGACGGAAGCGCGAGGAGTCGAGAACACCGGCCATGCCGACGACCTTGTTGGCGGGAAGACCCGAAAACTTCTGCAGCGCCCAGACCATGGCGTCGAGCGGGTTGGTGATGCAGATGACGAAGGCGTTCGGCGCGTATTTCTTGATGCCGGCGCCGACCTGCTCCATGACCTTGAGGTTGATGCCGAGAAGATCGTCGCGGCTCATGCCCGGCTTGCGCGGAACGCCGGCAGTGACGATGCAGACGTCGGCACCCTCGATCGCCGAATAATCGCTGGCGCCGGTCAGATTGGCGTCGAAGCCTTCGACCGGAGAGGACTGTGCGATGTCGAGACCCTTGCCCTGGGGAATGCCGTCGGCAATGTCGAAGAGGACGATATCGCCCAGTTCCTTCAGGCCGGCCAGATGCGCCAACGTGCCACCAATCATGCCAGAACCAATGAGTGCGATCTTATTACGCGCCATTTCGCTGTTTCCTTTGCGATCAAATTCGTCGAACGACGCTGCAAGGCCGCTCAATGACGCAATCGCATAGACCTAAAGGCTAAAAATGGCAATCCATTAATTTTGATGCAGCGTTTTCAATCGTTTAGATACAAAAATTCTTACGTAAACGTAAGATGTTTTGTCACTGGATTGTTACTCCGCGGCCCGCTTTTCATGGTGCAGCGCAAGATATTCGGCGCTCCGCATCTCGAACAGTCGCGACGCCGTGCGATCGAATTCAAAGCCTTCGGTGCCCCGGCGATGGACGAGCAGGTTCTCCGGCAACGCCGCCGCGGATATGTAAAGCCGCACGGCATGATCATAGAGCGTATCGACCAGAATGATGAAACGCTTGATCTGGTTCCGCTTTTCCGGCCCGAGCAAGGGAACGTGATCGAGAAAGATCGTATCGAAGTGTTCGGCGATGGCCAGGAAGTCGGCGGCCCCGAGCGGCTTGTCGCAGAGATCCGCGAAAGAGAAGCGCGCCATGCGGTCGGCGGCAAGCGGCACATGGATGGAGCGGCCCTTCATCGGAATATCGAGCGGCTTCGCCTTGCGCCCATGCAGCGCCTGCGTCCAGGACGCCTCCATCGCCATGTCGTTATGTTCGCTGATCGGCACGAGATAGACCGGTTGGCTATTCTGCTTCTCCATCCGGTAGTCGGTCGGCGAATCCAGCGTGACGACATCGACATGCTGCTTGAGCAGAGCGACGAAGGGCAGGAACAGGCCGCGATTGAGCCCATCCTTGTAGAGATTGTCCGGCTCGACATTCGAGGTCGCGACCAGCACGCATCCCCGCGCGAAGAGTTCGGAAAACAACCGCGACAGGATCATCGCGTCGGCAATGTCGGTGACGGTGAATTCATCGAAGCAGAGCAGTTCCGCTTCCTCGTAGAGGGCTGCGGCGACCGGCGGCATCGGATCGGCCTGCTTCGTCTCGCCGTTCTTGAGCTTCAGCCGGTGTGCCGCGATACGGTTGTGCACATCCGCCATGAATTCGTGGAAATGCGCCCTGCGCTTCTTCCTGCACGGCGCCATGGCAAAGAACATGTCCATCAGCATGGTCTTGCCGCGTCCGACGCTGCCGTGAATGTAAAGCCCCTTGATGCCGTCGGCGGCTTTCTTCTTCTTGGCAAACAGCCAGCCGAGCGCGCTCGCTTTGGCCGCCGGCCGCAACTGCTTCAGCCCGGCAAGCACCCGATCCAGGCTTTTGGCCACGTCCATCTGGGCGGAATCGACCTGCAACGCACCGGCAAGCGTCAGCGATTTAAGCTGTTCGCAAACGCTGAGCGTATAATCTGGCATTGGCTGCATGAGGGCACGTCCGCCTGTCAGTCATCAGCGGCGCGCCGCCGGATCGTTTACCGCGCGGTTGGTTTACCGGCTGAGGCTGATCTGCTGACCGGTATTCGTCTGGCCCTGGAAGCGATTGTCGGCTGTCTTGTAGACGCTGCCGATCTGGTTGCCCGAACGATCCTTGAGCAGCACCTGCTTGCCCGCGACCTCCCAGGAGCCCATCGCAGTCAGCTCGCCGACGCAACCGCGCGTGCCGCCACGCGACCCGCTGCCGAGATTGGTGAGCGTCAGGAACATATCGCAGCTGCCATTGACGCGCCAGCTTCCGACCATTGATTCCTTGGTGACGTCGAGCGCATTCGCAGCCATGGCGCCGGACTGTGCCCCAGGCATCGGTGCCGTCGCCGTCGGCGCGGCCGGGAACTGCGAGCTGCCGGTCGGCGGCGGAAGCTGACCGCCCTGGACGGACGGGACAGGCTGCGCCGTCAACGGCGCCGGTCCGGCGTTCGAGTTGGAGCTGTAATCATATGCCGTACGCTGACAACCGGCTAGCGCGAGAGCCACCACCAGACCTGTCATCGCATATCGCAACTGCATCATCATACTCCTGAATTCGGCTATCGCCGCAAAGAACGGGCGTGAGACAAGTTCGATTATCGTAATTCGCTTTGGTTAATCAAGTCGGGTTGCAGAAATTGCCCGTGACAACACCTAACCGAAAAACGATACAGTTCAACTGCCCTGCTGCAAAACTTCCTGCACATAGAATTTGTCAGCAAGGTGTTGCGCACGCTCATCTCTGTCAGGATTTCTGCCAAACTCCCGCAATGTCTCGGAATAGTGCTCGAACGAGCTGCGCAGAAATAACCGCACCGGCTCCGGCGGCAGACCTTCACCCATCTCACGGGTCCGCTTCTTAACATGCACGAGATCGAGAATCGCCGCCCGCAATATAGATAAAGCGGCAATCATAATCGCTGTCGGGAGACGGAAAGCCCCAGGCGCGGCTGCCGCTTTCGATCGCCAGACCGATGCGGATGCCCTGCTCGCGAACCGAGGCGAGCCGCGACCTGATCTCCGCGACGGCTGCGGGATCGAAGCCGTCCAATCCGCCGGTGGCATGCATGCCGATCAGACCCGGCGCTCGACCATCATCTTCTTGATTTCGGCGATCGCCTTGGCCGGGTTGAGGCCCTTCGGGCAGGTCTGCGCGCAGTTCATGATCGTATGGCAGCGGTAGAGGCGGAACGGGTCCTCGAGATTGTCGAGACGTTCGCCGGTCGCCTCGTCTCTGGAGTCGATCAGCCAGCGATAGGCCTGCAGCAGAACGGCCGGACCGAGATAACGGTCGCCGTTCCACCAATAGCTCGGACAGGAGGTCGAGCAACAGGCGCAGAGGATGCATTCATAAAGGCCGTCGAGCTTCTGCCGGTCCTCATGGCTCTGCTTCCATTCCTTGGCCGGAGACGGCGACACCGTCTTCAGCCAGGGCTCGATTGAGCGATGCTGGGCGTAGAAGTTACTGAGATCGGGCACCAGATCCTTGACGACGGGCAGATGCGGTAGCGGATAGATCTTCACCGCGCCGGTAATATCGTCGAGGCCCTTGGTGCAGGCAAGCGTGTTGGTGCCGTCGATGTTCATCGCGCAGGAACCGCAGATGCCCTCGCGACAGGAGCGGCGCAAGGTCAGCGTCGGGTCGATCTTGTTCTTGATGTAGAGCAGACCGTCGAGCACCATCGGGCCGCAATCGTCGACATCGATGTAGAAGGTGTCGATCGACGGGTTCTGGCCATCGTCCGGGCTCCAGCGGTAGACGCGGAACTCGCGGGTGTTGGTCGCACCCGCCGGCTTCGGCCAGACCTTGCCTTCGCGCATCTGAGAATTCTTGGGGAGAGCGAGTTCAACCATATCCGGTTCCTCTTGAAATCAGTACACGCGAGCTTTTGGCTCGATCTTATGCGGATCGATGCCTTCGGCGATGAGCTCGGTGTGAACAGGGCGATAGTCGAGCTTGACGTCGCCTGCCTCGTTCACCCAGGCAAGCGTATGCTTACGCCAGTTGACGTCGTCGCGGCCGGCGAATGCACCCTCGGTATAATCCTCGCGAGCGTGCGAACCGCGGCTCTCCTTGCGGGCCTCGGCGCCGTAGATCGTCGTGATGGCGTTGGCCATCAGGTTCTGCAGTTCGAGCGTTTCCACCAGGTCGGAGTTCCAGACCATCGAACGGTCGGTGACCTTGATGTCCTGCATCTCGCCCCAGATCGCCGAAATGCGCCGGCAACCGGATTCCAGCGATTCCTGCGTGCGGAACACGGCCGCATCTTCCTGCATGGCGCGCTGCATCTTCTCGCGCAGCACAGCCGTCGGCGTGCCGCCGCTGGCGTGACGCAGGCCGTCGAAGCGGTCCATGATCTTGTCGCAGGCCGCGACGTTGAGATGCGGGATGGGCGCCGCGCGGTCGATGACTTCGCCGGCGCGGATCGCGGCGGCGCGGCCGAAGACCACGAGGTCGATCAGCGAGTTGGAGCCGAGGCGGTTGGCGCCGTGCACCGAGGCGCAGCCGGCTTCACCGACCGCCATCAGGCCGGGAATGATCCGCTCCGGATTGGCGCCATCGGCGTTCAGCACTTCGCCCCAGTAATTGGTGGGAATGCCGCCCATATTGTAGTGAACGGTCGGCAGAACCGGGATGGGCTCGCGCGTGACGTCGACGCCGGCGAAGATCTTGGCGCTCTCGGAAATCCCCGGCAGGCGCTCATGCAGAACGGCCGGATCGAGGTGGTCGAGATGCAGGAAGATGTGATCCTTGTTCTTGCCGACGCCGCGGCCTTCGCGGATCTCCAGCGTCATGCAGCGCGAAACGACATCGCGCGAGGCAAGATCCTTGGCCGAAGGCGCATAACGCTCCATGAAGCGTTCACCCTCGGAGTTGACGAGGTAACCACCTTCGCCGCGCGCGCCTTCCGTGATCAGACAGCCCGAACCGTAGATTCCGGTCGGGTGGAACTGCACGAATTCCATGTCCTGCAGCGGCAGGCCGGCGCGTGCCACCATGCCGCCGCCGTCGCCGGTGCAGGTGTGGGCCGAGGTTGCCGAGAAATAGGCGCGGCCGTAGCCGCCGGTCGCCAGCACCACCATCTTGGCGGCGAAGCGATGGATCGTACCGTCATCGAGGCACCAGGCGACGACACCGGTGCAGCGGCTGCCGTCCTCAGACATGATCAGGTCGAGCGCGAAATATTCGATAAAGAATTCGGCATTGTTGCGCAGCGACTGACCGTAGAGCGTATGCAGGATGGCGTGGCCGGTGCGGTCGGCAACGGCGCAGGTGCGCTGGACTGGCGGGCCTTCGCCGTAATTCTGCATGTGGCCGCCGAAGGGGCGCTGGTAGATCTTGCCTTCCTCGTTGCGCGAGAACGGCACGCCGTAATGCTCGAGCTCATAGACCGCCTTCGGCGCTTCCATGGTGAGATACTGCATGGCGTCGACGTCGCCGAGCCAGTCGGAACCCTTGACCGTATCATAGAGATGCCACTGCCAGCTATCCGGTGTCATGTTGCGCAGCGAGGCGGCGATGCCGCCCTGGGCCGCAACCGTGTGCGAGCGGGTCGGGAACACCTTGGTGATGCAGGCGGTGCGGAAACCCTGCTCGGCCATGCCGAGGGTGGCGCGCAGACCCGCGCCGCCGGCGCCGACGACGATCACGTCATAGGAGTGGTCGACATATTTGTAGGCTTTGCCATTCTGGGCGGGTGAGGTCGGTGCCATATCGAGCTTATCCTACGAATGCGATTTTCAGAATGGCGAAGAGACAGAGGCTGGCGATCACGATCGCAAAGAAGGTGTTCAGCATCAGCAGAGCGATCTTGCCGAATTCGCCATGCACGTAGTCTTCGATGATGACCTGCATGCCGAGCTTCATATGGATGACGCCCGATATCACCATCAATCCCATGACAACGGCGACAAAGGGGTTCGACAGGGCGCGAACCACGTCCGCATAGGGCGCGCCGGCATAGGTGATCATGAAGATTACGAAGAAGAGGATCAACGGAATATTGGAGACCGCGGTCAGCCGCTGACGCCAGAAATGGCTCGTGCCTTCCTTGGCGGGGCCGAGCCCGCGAACCTTGCCGAGGGGGGTGCGCATATCCATGAGAGGACCTTCAGAAGCGAATGAGGAAGCCGATCACCCAGACCAGCACGGTCAGACAGAGCGACCCGATGATGTTGGCGATGGCGAGTTTGGTCGAGACTTCCTTCTCGAAGCCGTAGCCGAGATCCCACATGAGATGGCGCAAACCGCCGAGCATGTGGTGCAGCAGCGCCCAGGTATAACCGAGCAGCACCAGCTTGCCGAGAAGGCTTCCGAGCACCCAATTGGCCCAGTCATACGACGCTTGGCCGCTTGCCGCCGCGATCAGCCACCAGGCGACCAGCAGCGTGCCGACATAGAGCGCACCGCCGGTGATGCGGTGGACGATGGACATGACCATGGTGGGAATAAGTTTGTAGACTTGCAAATGCGGCGACAGGGGCCGGTTATTTGTCACGTTCGCCATCAGAACCTCGCGGCGGCTTCTCTGCGCTCCCGGATTTCGGAGCATGCTCAGTCAACCACACGAATGACAAAATTCTCTGTGTGCGTTGCATCAATTGCGACGTTTACTCACCGGAAAGCCCGACGACAAGCACAATCGCTGTGCGCTATTAATTTAATCGATTCGGGTTGCCGCGAAGTTTGCGGGCGGGAGAAGCTCCAGAAAGGTGCGAAGCGGCCTTCCACCCGGAATTCCGTAAGAACAAAAGGTTAAGGGCGGTTCTGCGCCTCGGCGAAGAGGCTGAACCGCCCCAACGAAACTCGGCTTAATATTTATGCCGTTCCTTCCAGGCGCATGGACAAGCAGCGGCTTTTGGCGCAATCTGGCATTAACGATTTGTTAACGATCGGGAATTCCGGAGGCCGACATCCATGTTTCGCAGTCTGTCTGCAGTCGCCCTGCTTGGGCTCTCCGCGCTTGTCGCCTTGCCTGCCGCCGCCGGCGAGCGCCGTTTCGATCATCGCTTTGCCGATCATCGCTTCCTTGGCCACCGCCACGTCTTGCACAATGGCTTGCTTCTCGGCCAACGCCTCGGCTGGCGCGATCGCGGCATCCGTTTCGACAGCGCCTATATTCGCCGACCCGGCAGGGAGCGTATGCCGTTCCTGAAGCAGTTTTCGTCCCCGGCGACAAATCGCGTTGCCCGCAGCAGCCTGGTTATCTTCGCGCCCCAGCCGCCGGGTGGCGGCAGCGGCGACACCTATGCCGGCTCCTATGCCTATCAGATCGATGGCGGGACTTATGTCGGCGGCAATGGCTATGGCTATGGGTATTATCCGGGCGCACGGCTCGCGCCCCAGGCGCCGAATGCGAAGGTCATCGACGTCGGCGTCCAGGACGATCCCTGCAGCTACGAGGCCAATGTCTGCGTGATCCGGCCTTAAGATCTTGAGCCGAAGCGCCAGACCGTCGTCTTCTTGATTTCGCTGTCCTCCAGCGCCCGCGTCACCGGCACCTGATAGGCCGCACAGAATTCCAGCTGTTCCCGTGGCAGATAGCTTCTCCCGGGATCGCCGACCAGAACCAATATGCCTTCCCCCGTCAGCCTCGTCAGCCAGGGAACGAGCGCATCGGCGAAGACACGGTCGTAGAAGACGTCGCCGGCAAGCACGACATCGGCGGCGATATCCTGTCCGATCAGATCGGCGCCGGTAAATCCGAGAAAAACGCCGTTGGCCCTGGCGTTCAGCCGGATCGCCGTCTCCGCCCAGGGATCGATATCGGCGGCCGTCACCTCACGCGCACCGGCCATCATCGCCGCAATCCCGACGAGGCCGGAGCCGCTGGCAAAATCCAGCACGCGCTTGCCGCGCACCATTTCCGGATAATCGAGAATGTAGCGCGCCAGTCCCTGCCCGCCCGCCCAGGCGAAAGCCCAGAAAGGCGGCGGCAGACCGATCGCTTCCAGCTCTTCCTCCGTCTTCAGCCAGAGCTCATGCGCCTCGCTGGCCAGATGGAGCGAAATTTCCGGCACATGCGGCGGCGCCATCAGACTGGTATTGGCGCGGATGAAGGCTTCCGGATCGGTTTTCAACGCGGGGGATTGTCGAGCCCGCCCATGCGGCAGACTTCGGCCCACTCATCGTCGGTGACCGGCTGCACGGAAAGGCGCATGGAGGTGACGAGCGACATCTTGGTGAGCTTCTCGTTCGCCTTGATATCCTTCAACGTCACCGGCTTCGGCATGTCCATGACGGCGCGGATATCGACGCAATCCCACTTCGGATCGCCTTTTGCGGTGGGGTCGGGATGCGACAGCGCTGCGACTTCGACGATGCCGACGATCTCCAGCCCGTCATTGGAATGGTAGAAGAACCCTTTGTCGCCGATCTGCATCGCCCGCATGTTGTTGCGCGCCAGATAGTTGCGCACGCCGGTCCATTCCGTGCCCTTTTCGCCGGCGGCCTTTTGCTGCTCCCAGGACCAGGAGGCAGGTTCGGATTTATAGAGCCAATGCGCCATGCTCACGCCTCCGGCTTGTTGAAGACCCAGTTGAAGGGCTTGATATCGACGCTTTCGAACAAACCGGCCATGGCGTAAGGGTCGGCGTCGGCCAGCGCCTTTGCCTCTTGCGCCGTCTCCGCCTTGACAAGCACCAGGCTGCCGCAGGCTTTGCCCTCGTCGTCAAGGAAAGGCCCGGCCATGGAAAGCTTGCCTTCGGCATTGAGCTTGTCGAGATAGGCAAGATGCGTCGGCCGCGTCTCCAAACGAACGTTCAGATGTCCCGGCTTGTCCTTGCAGAGCAGGGCGAAAAGCATGTCTATTCTCCTATTCGGTGGTGATTGGACGCGTCATCAACTGCTCGATGGCGTCCGATATATCGAGCCTGCCGTCGATGATGGCGGAAACGGCGTCGGTGATCGGCATGCTGATCGAAAGCTCCGCGGCAAGCCGCGAGGCGACCGAGGCGGCAAGCGCGCCTTCCACCAGCGCGCCCTGCAGCGGATCGGCCTTTTCCCCGCGCCCGAGCGCAATGCCGAAGCGCAGGTTGCGCGATTGATGGCTCGTTCCCGTCAGCACCAGATCGCCGAGACCGGATAGCCCGCGCACCGTATCCGCCTTCCCGCCTTTGGCGACGACGAAGCGTGACATTTCCGCGAGCCCGCGGGCAATCAGCGCCGCACGGGCGGATTCGCCGATGCCGCGGCCTTCGACGATGCCGCAGGCGATCGCCAGCACATTCTTGAGCGCACCGCCGAGCTGCACGCCGATGCGGTCGCTGGAGGCATAGAGCCGGAAGGTCCGACCTGATATCGCCTGGGCGAGCCGCTCGGCAGTCTCCATATCCGCCGCCGCGATTGCCATCGCCGTCGGCAGGCCCTTGGCGATATCGGCAGCAAAGCCCGGACCCGAGAGCACCGCGATCGGATGGTCCGGCAGTTCCCGCTCCAGCATGTCGGTCAACAGCTTGCCGGTCGCCCGCTCGATGCCCTTGGCACAGGTGACGACAATGGCGTCTTTCGACAGATATGGGCCATAATGCCGCGCCGCATCCGCCTGCGCCTGCGAGGGCATCGCAAAAAGCACGATGGAGGCGCCGGCGATCGCCTCCGCCTCGGCGGCAAATTCGAGCGATTCCGGCAGAACAATGCCGGGCAGCACGGCATCATGCAGACGTTCGCTCTTCAGATCGGCCATCAGCGATGGATTGCGCCCGACGAGCGTCACTGTGCTGCGACCGGCAAGGGCGATGACGGCGGCAAGCGCCGTGCCGAAAGCGCCCGATCCGACGACGGCGATCCTTTCGCTCATGCCTTGGCTCCTCTCTTTCCAAAGCCGATCAGCCTTTCCGCATTGGCATCGAGCGGCCAGCGCGAGCGCGGCTGGACGTCGAGTGCATCCGGGACCGCACCCGTCGCCATCCGCTCCAGCCCTGCCCAGGCAATCATCACGGCATTGTCGGTGCAGAGGCTCAGCGGCGGCGCGATGAAGCGGAAGCCGTTCTTGTCGCAAAGACCCTGCAGCGTCGCCCGCAGTTCGAGATTGGCGGCGACACCGCCGGCAACGACGAGCGCCGGTTTTTCCTGGTTGACCGGAAACTCGGCCTTGAAACGCTGCAGGCCGCGGCCGATGCGGTCCTTCAGCGTGCGTGAAATCGCCCGCTGGAACGAAGCGCAGATATCCGCCACGTCCTGATCGCTGAGCGGCGCGATCTCCTGCGCCGCCTGCCGCACCGCCGTCTTCAGACCGGAGAAGGAGAAATCCAGCCGCGCGTCGCCGACCAGTGGCCGCGGAAAATCGAAGCGATCGGCGTTGCCGTCCCGCGCCATGCGTTCCACTGCCGGGCCGCCGGGATAGGGCAGGCCGAGCAGTTTTGCCGTCTTGTCGAAGGCTTCGCCGAGCGCGTCGTCGATCGTCGTGCCCCAGCGCTCATAATCTCCGACGCCGCGCACCAGGATGAGCTGGGTATGGCCGCCGGAGACGAGCAGCATCAGATAGGGAAAGGAAAGCCCGTCGGTCAGCCGCGCCGTCAGCGCATGGCCTTCGAGATGGTTGACCGCATAGAGCGGCTTGCCGGCCGCCCTTGCAATCGCCTTGCCGGTCATCAATCCCACAAGCAGCCCGCCGATCAGCCCCGGGCCTGACGTGGCGGCGATGGCGTCGACATCAGCCAGCGACACATTGGCGCGCTTCAGCGCCTCCTCGATCAACTCGTCCAGCGCCTCGACATGGGCGCGCGCGGCGATCTCCGGCACGACGCCGCCATAGGCGCTGTGCTCGTCGAGCTGGGAAAGCACGACGTCGGAGAGTATCCTGGAATGGCCCTCCGCATCGCGCTCGACGATCGCCGCGGCGGTCTCGTCGCAGCTCGTCTCGATGCCAAGGATGCGCAGAAAGGGAACCATAAGGCCTGTTCGTTCATTGCGATGGGGCCGAAACCCGTTTACGAGAACTCCGGTAACAACGGAACAGAGCGGATGCAAACAAAACCTTTCCGGATCGGCACGCGGGGCAGCCCGCTGGCGCTTGCCCAGGCGCATGAGGCCCGCGACAGGCTGATGGCGGCGCATCACCTGCCTGAAGAGATGTTCGAGATCGTCGTGCTGTCGACCAAGGGCGATCGCATCACCGACCGGCCGCTGGCTGAAATCGGCGGCAAAGGCCTCTTCACCGAGGAGCTCGAACAGAAGCTCGTCTCAGGCGAGCTGGATTTCGCCGTGCACTCCGCCAAGGACATGCCGACGCACCTGCCGGACGGCCTGCATCTGTCCGCCTTTCTGCCGCGCGAGGATATCCGCGACGCCGTCATCGGCCGCACCGCACCCAAACTGATCGACCTGCCGCATGGCGCCACCGTCGGCTCCTCGTCACTGCGCCGCCAGGCGCTGATCCGCCGCATGCGACCCGACATCAACGTCATAGTCTTCCGCGGTTCGGTCGAAACCCGGCTGCGCAAGCTCGAAGAAGGTCAGGTGGACGCGACGCTGCTGGCGCTTGCCGGCCTCAAGCGCCTCGGCAAGGTCGAAGCGCTGACCGATATCCTCGACCCCGACGCCTTCCCGCCGGCGCCCGCCCAAGGGGCAATCTGCATCGAGAGCCGGATCGGCGATACGAGGATCGACGAGCTGCTGGCATCGGTCAACGATGCCGCGACCTTCGACACCGTCTCCTGCGAGCGCGCCTTCCTCGCTGCTCTCGACGGCTCCTGCCGCACGCCGATCGCCGGCTATGCCGTCTGCGAGGGCGACCTGATCCGCTTCTCCGGCCTGATCCTCACGCCAGACGGCCGCAGCCAGCATGCGGTGACGACGGACGGCCACCGCCGCGATGCGGCCGCACTCGGCACCCGCGCCGGCCAGGATGTGCGCGCAAGAGCCGGCAGCACCTTCTTCGACGACTGGCACTGAAGCAGCCATGCGTGTGCTTGTCACCCGCCCCGCGCATTCAGCGACAAGAACAGCACAACGTCTGCGCGATATGGGCCACGAGCCTCTGCTGCTGCCGCTGCGCCGGCCACAGCACGACAGTGCCGCAGCCGCGGCCGCGCTCGAAGCCACCAGCGGCGCGATCGCGGTGACCAGCGCCGAAGCCGTCAGGGTCGCATCCGCGCTCGGCGAGAAACTTCGTCCGCATCTTGTCCGCCCGCTTTTTGCGGTCGGCGAGATGACGGCGCAAGAGGCGCGCGGACTCGGCTTCCGTTCGGTCGCCGCGTCCGCAGGCAACGGCCGCGATCTCGCCGATCTCATCGCCACGCAGGGAGCGGAGGAGTTGCTCTACCTCGCCGGACTGCCGCGCGCCGAAACCTTCGAAACAAGATTGCGCCAACTCGGCATCCGCTTTTCGGTCGCCGAATGCTATCGCATGACGCCGGTTGCTCCGAGCCCGGCCGAGATCGAAGCTGTCTTTTCCGGCGGCCGCCCTAACGCCGTTCTCTTCTATTCCCGGCAGACGGTGGAAGATTTTTTTCGCCTGGCGGAGCTGCGATCAGCCCTGTCGGGACACCGCGAAATCCGCCTTCTCTGCCTGAGCGAAACGGTGGCGCAGGCCATTCCGATGTCCCTGAAAAAAACTGTGGCGATTTCATCCATGCCGGATGAGCAAAGTCTTTTGTCGCTGCTTTGAAGGCTTTTGAGCCTTTCCTGGTCAGATTGAAGCATTCTGCCGGAGCAGGTTTTCGTCAGGGCAGAGGCGATTGGCGACGGGCATACCCCAAGGTACGTCCGAGCCGATCGCCTCTGATCCTGGCGGAAACATGCCCGGCCCACCGGCCGCACCGCTTCGCCGTGGCGAAGCGACAAGTGCGTCCGGCGCTTCCAAAGTCTTGCAGATTTGCCACGCAAATCTGCGGGAGGGTTGGCTGAAACGGGCCGGCTGATCGACCGGCCGGCTTGGCCGTGGAGCTTGGCTACGACGCGCGCCGGCCGGTCGACCCTCCGACTCCGTTTGAGCCAACAGAATGCTTCAATCTGACCAGGAAAGGCCCAAACCGCCCAAATTTGATCTAACCTCTTCCCTTAATTGGCATCACTGTCTAGTTTCGTTGCAATGCAGGATAAAGAGGACCTCATGGTATCGGGAAACCCGCCACGCCATTCGAAGAGCGCCGATGAGCCGGTCACGATCGACCTCGATGCACAGGACTTCGCCTCCGAAGCCGATACCACAAAGCCGGTGAACAACGATGCCGGCGACGCCGACAGCCCCCCTGCGGATCTTGGCCCGGCGCCGGAAACCGAAGCGGCGTCGCAGCCTCAACCTGAAAGCAAGCCCGAATCGGAGCCGGAGGAGGAGACGCCGGCAGTCGCCGAACCTTCCTTCACGCCCCCTGCCGAACAGCCCGCGCCGCGGGGCGCCGGCACCTCCGGTCTTATCGCCGCCGGCATTTTCGGCGGCCTCGTGGCGCTGCTTGGCGCAGGCGTCATTCAATATGCCGGTTACCTCCCGGGTTCCTCCGCGCCTGAGACCACCTCGCCCGAGGTGGCCGATCTCTCCGGCGAGATCGACGGCTTGAAACAGACCGTCGCCAACCTTGCCGCCAATCCCGCAAACACGGGCGACGGCGCGCTTGAGACGCGGATCGCCGCGCTGGAAACGGCTGCGAAGAACTCCGCGGCGGGGCCATCGGCGGATCCGGCAAATGTCGAGGCTCTCAACCAGAAGGTTGCGGAGCTCAGCAGTCAGGTCGATCAGCTGCGCTCGATGCTTGCCCAGTCCTCCGACCAGCAGACGAGCAGCGATGCCGATATCGCCAAGCGCCTGGCCGAGGCCGAAAAGAAGCTCAACGAGCCGCGCGAGGATGTTGCCGTCGCGCGGGCGATCGCGGCAGCCGCCCTGAAGGCAGCGATCGATCGCGGCGGGCCGTTCCTGGCCGAGCTGGATACCTTCGCTGGCGTCGCACCCGACGATCCTGCCGTTACGGATCTGCGCGCTTTTGCCGAGACCGGCGTTCCCTCACGCGCCGAGCTGATGCGTCAGGTTCCCGACGTTGCCAACGCCATCATCGAATCGATCAATCAGCCGGATCCAAACCAGAGCTGGTCGGATCGGCTGATGGCGAGCGCAAAATCACTGGTGACGGTCCGACCCGTCGGCAATATCGAAGGCGAAAGCGTTGAGGCGATCGCCGCCCGCCTGGAGGACAAGGTGAAGAACGGCGATCTGCCCGGCGCTTCCGCCGAATGGAACAATCTGCCGGCTGCCGGCAAGCAGGCCTCCGCTGCCTTCAAGCAGTCTCTGGAGGCGCGCATCCGTGTCGAGGAGCTGGTTGGCGGGGCGCTGTCGAAGGCGGTCGCCGGCGCCGGCAAGGAAGGGTGAGACCATGACCAGGCTTGTCATCTTCGCCCTGCTCGTCCTGCTTCTCGCCTATGGCTTTTCCTGGTTCGCCGATCGTCCCGGCGACATCTCGCTGATCTGGGAAGGCCAGATCTACCAGACGAAACTGATCGTCGCCGTCAGCGCGATCATCGCCCTCATCGCCGCCGTGATGATCGCGTGGTGGTTCGTCCGGTTGATTTGGACTTCGCCGCATTCGGTGACCCGCTATTTCCGCGCCCGCAAGCGCGACCGCGGCTATCAGGCGCTGTCGACCGGCCTAATCGCTGCCGGCGCCGGCAATGCATTGCTCGCCCGCAAGATGGCGGCTCGTTCGCGTGGCCTCATCCGCGCCGATCAGGAGCCGCTGATCAATCTGCTCGAGGCCCAGGCCGCACTGATCGAAGGCCGCCATGATGAGGCGCGCGCCAAGTTCGAAGCCATGGCCAACGACCCGGAAACGCGGGAGCTTGGCCTGCGCGGCCTCTATCTCGAAGCCCGCCGCCTCGGAGCCAACGAGGCCGCCCGCCAATACGCCGAAAAGGCCGCCGACAATGCACCTTATCTGCCTTGGGCCGCCCAGGCGACCCTCGAATATCGCAGCCAGGCTGGCCGCTGGGACGATGCGATCCGACTGCTCGAACAGCAGAAGGCCGCCCGCGTCGTCGAAAAACCCGAGGCCAACCGCCTGCACGCCGTGCTCCTGACGGCACGCGCCGCCGAGAAGCTGGAAGGCAACCCGGCCGGCGCCCGCGACGACGCCCTGCAGGCGCTGAAGTTCGCCGCCGATTTCGTTCCGGCCGCTCTCATTGCCGCAAAGGCACTGTTCCGCGAAGGCGGTCTGCGCAAGGCCGCTTCGATCCTCGAACAGGTGTGGAAATCGGCGCCTCATCCCGAGATCGGCCAGACCTATGTC
The DNA here is from genome assembly GCF_017948245.1 of Rhizobium sp. NLR16a. Taxonomy (NCBI): domain Bacteria; kingdom Pseudomonadati; phylum Pseudomonadota; class Alphaproteobacteria; order Hyphomicrobiales; family Rhizobiaceae; genus Rhizobium; species Rhizobium sp. NLR16a. The sequence continues at coordinate 163,802 of NZ_CP072868.1, forward strand.
AGAGCCCGCAGCGGCGATTCCACGCTCGACCGGCTGAAGCGCGCCGAACGCCTGGAAGCGATGCGCCCGAACAATGTCGAATCTCTTCTCGTCGTCGCCCAGGCGGCGCTCGACGCGCAGGAATTCGCCAAGGCGCGCGCCAAGGCGGAAGCGGCGGCGCGTATTGAACCGCGAGAAGCCGCCTTTCTGCTGCTCGCCGACATAGAGGAAGCCGAGACCGGCGACCAGGGCCGCGTGCGCCACTGGCTGGCCCAGGCACTGAAAGCCCCGCGCGATCCCGCCTGGGTGGCGGATGGTTTCGTCTCCGACAAATGGCTGCCGGTGTCGCCGGTCACGGGTCGTCTCGACGCCTTCGAATGGAAGGCGCCCTTCGGTCAGATCGAGGGGCCGCTCGAAGAAGGGTCGGCGCCCGCCTCGATCGAAACGGCTCTGAAGACCCTGCCGCCGCTGCGTGACGTCAGGCCAGAGAGCCCGGTCAACGATCATCGCATCATCGAACTGGAACGCGCCGCGACGATCGCCGAGGCCGTGCGCCCGGCGCCGGCACAGTCACCGGCACCGGCAAAGCCGAAACCGGCCGAATCCACCGCCAGCGACAAAGCGCCAGCACCGAACGAAACAAAGCCCTTTTTCGGCGGATTGCCGGATGATCCCGGCGTTCGCGATCCCAGGACGGAACCGGAACCCAAGACACGGCTTCGCCTTTTCTGACACGGAACGAAACCCGCATGTTCGAACGCTTTCAGGCATTCTTCCAGAAGCTCACCGCCGATCGTCCAAAGAAAGGTTTTGCCCCCGATGACCCGCGCATCGCAGTGGCAGCACTCTGCATGCAGGTGATGGAAGCCGACGGTCAGATCAAGGCTAGTGAAAAGAAGCGGCTGCGCAAGCTCTTGAAGGAGCAGTATTCGCTCGACAGCAAGCAGCTCGATGCTTTGATGGCCGCCGGCCTCGAAGCCGAAAGCTCCGCCGTCGACTATTATCGCTTCACCGCCGACCTGAAACGCCATCTCGATACCGAGCAACGGCTGGAGCTGATCGGCATTCTCTGGGACATCGTTTACGCCGATGGCGAGCGCAGCGAGATGGAAGACCATGTCATCTGGCGTATCGCCGATCTGCTCGGCGTCTCCTCACGCGAACGCATTCAGAAGCGGCAGGAGGCGGCCGCCAGGGTCACGGATATCCAGGTTGCGCAAGATGATGCCGACTGAGCAAAATCCGGGCCGCGACCGGCGCCCGATCCTTATCGTCCTGCATCAGGAGCGGTCTAGTGCCGGCCGTGTCGGGCAATTGCTGGTCGAAAAAGGCTACTGCCTCGATGTCCGTCGCCCGGTCCTCGGTGATCCGCTTCCGACGACGCTCGCAGACCATGCCGGCGCCGTCGTCTTCGGCGGACCGATGAGCGCAAACGATCCGGATGACTTCGTCAAGAAGGAGATCGACTGGATCGAGGTTCCGCTACGGGAAAAACGCCCTTTTCTCGGTATCTGCCTCGGGGCCCAGATGCTGGTGCGTCATCTCGGCGGCAAGGTACAGCCGAATGCCGACGGCTCGACGGAGATCGGCTGGTACCCGCTGCACCCGACCGAGAAAGGCCGCCTGCTGATGCACTGGCCGAAGATGGTCTATCATTTTCACCGCGAAGGTTTCGAGCTGCCACACGGCGCCGATCTGCTCGCCGAAGGCGATGCCTACCCGAACCAGGCCTTCCATTACGACGGCAACGCCTGGGGCCTGCAGTTCCATGCCGAACTCACCCGAGTGATGATGCATCGCTGGGTCGTGCACGGCGCGCATCGCTTCATTCTGCCGAACGCCCAGCAGGGCCGCGAACACCTCGAAGGCCGCATGCTGTTCGACGCGCCGCTGAGAGCCTGGCTGACAGAATTCCTCGATCTCGTCTTCGAGGGAAAGTCGGCGAAGGCGACACCGTCTATCGCTCTGCGAGCATAATCCCGTTTAGTGGTCAGGCGGGCGCGTCGAGCGTGTCGATCCTGCGCAGCTTCGGGAAACTTGAAGCCCAGATCGCCGCGACCGCCAGTGTTCCGAGCCCGCCGATGACGACTGCCGGCACCGCGCCGAAGACCGATGCCATCGTGCCCGCCCTGAACTCTCCAAGTTCGTTGGAAGCGCCGACGAAGACCATGTTGACCGCATTGACCCGCCCGCGCAGCTGATCCGGCGTCCAGAGCGCGATCAAGCTCTCGCGCACATAGACCGACACCATGTCGGCCGCGCCCATCAGCGCCAGCGCTGCGATCGAAATTTCTGTATTGGACGAGGCGCCGAAGATGATGGTGCCGACACCGAACAGAGCGACGCCGATGAACATATAGAGGCCGGCGCGGTGTTTCAGCGGATAGGCGGCGAGGAAGATCGCCATGACGATGGCGCCGAGCCCCGGTGCTGCCCGTAGCAGTCCAAGGCCCCAAGGGCCAAGCGTCAGAATATCGCGGGCGAAAATCGGCATCAGCGCCGTGGCGCCGCCGAGCAGAACGGCGAAGAGATCGAGCGAGATCGCGCCGAGCACGACTTTTTCGGCGCGGATGAAACTGAAGCCGCCGAGGATCATCGCCCAGCTCTTCGCCTCACCCGTCGTCTTCTGTTCCGGCTTCGGGATCATGAAGAGGAGAGCCGCCCCGAGGACGGAAAAGATGACCGCCACCGTATAGGCGGTCGTCGCACTGACCCCATAGAGCAGGCCGCCGATTACAGGCCCGGTGATCGCCGCAAGCTGCCAGGACGATGAATTCCAGGCGATCGCATTGGAAAGGGCGCGCTCGGGCACGAGGTTGGGTGCGAGAGACTGCACCGCCGGCGACATGAAGGCGCGCTCGATCCCGAAAATCAGAAGCACCGCAAAGACCGGCCAGGGCGCGAAGGTTCCCGTCGCCGTCATGACGAGCAGCGCCAGCGTGCAGAGCGCGCTCACCAGAGAGCAAAGAGCGGCGATGGCCCGGCGATTGTGCCGATCGGCGATCGAACCGGTCACGAGAATGAGCAGCAGCGACGGCAGGAACTGTACGAGCCCGATCAGGCCGAGATAGATCGCCTTGCCGGTCTGGTCGTACATCTGCCAGCCGACGGCAACGCTGACGATCTGTTGCGAGAAGGAAAGCAGAAAGCGCGCGAAGAAGAAACGCGTGTAGGACGAATGCCGAAACGCGGCGAAACGGTCTCCGGTAGGCGAAAACGACATGGGGCCCTGTCCGAGGAAGCGGGCGCGCCGGAATGGCTGCGAGGCCGCCCGTTAAACATGATCTGCCATGCGTTTCGACACGGCACTTGCCCGTTTAGTCGCCAATGTCTACATGTCTGTCAACAACCAATTGGAGACGACGATGTTTGCCTTGTTTCAAACCATTGATTTGGTTTTGAATATTTACACCTGGATCCTGATTGCCAGTGCCGTTTTCTCCTGGCTCTATGCGTTTAACGTCATCAATTCCAGCAACCAGTTCGTCAATTCGGTCGGCATGTTCCTCTACAATGTCACCGAACCCGCGCTGAAGCCGATCCGCCGTCTGCTTCCGAATCTCGGCGGCATCGATATTTCTCCGATCATCCTGCTGGTGATCATCTTCTTCCTGCGTACCTTCCTTTGGACTACGCTATACCCGCTGGTCGCTTGAGCCCTCCCTGGAGATTTTCCGGCGATCAGCTGCGCCTGGCCGTTCGGTTGACGCCGAATGGCGGGCGTGACGCGATCGATGGCGTCGAAGCGGATGGCGACGGCGAGACCCTGTTGAAGGCGCGCGTCACATCAGTGCCCGAGAAGGGCAAGGCCAACAAGGCGCTGATCCTTCTGATCGCCCGGTCGCTGCGCATTCCGAAATCCAGCATCAGCCTCGTCTCCGGCGAGACGGCGCGTAAAAAAATCCTCCGGATTGAGGGCGACCCGGAGGATTTGGTAAAAAAGCTCGAAGCGTTATTGGGCTGAGGGTTCAGCCCTTCGCCTTCTTGGCCCGCTCGACGGCCTCGATGATGAGCTGGCCGGCTTCCTTGGAATCGCCCCAGCCGAAGATCTTCACCCACTTGCCGGGCTCCAGGTCCTTGTAGTGCTCGAAGAAATGCTCGATCTGCTTCAGCGTGATCTCCGGAAGATCGGTAAAGTCCTTCACCTTCTCGTAGCGCAGCGTCAGCTTCGGCGACGGCACGGCAATGATCTTCTCGTCCTTGCCGGAATTGTCTTCCATCTTCAGGACGCCGATCGGACGCACGTTGATGACGCAGCCCGGAACCAGCGGTCGGGTGCTGGCGATCAGCACGTCGATCGGGTCGCCATCTTCAGACAGCGTGTGTGGTACGAAACCGTAATTGCCCGGATAGGTCATCGGCGTGTAGAGGAAACGATCAACGACCAGCGTGCCGGCATCCTTGTCCATTTCATACTTGATCGGATGACCGCCAACAGGAACCTCGACGATAACGTTGACGTCTTCAGGTGGATTATTACCGATTGAAATGGCGTCGATGCGCATAGGATACTCCCGCGGGGTTGAATTGCTCGAAGCCAGATAATCAGTTTCATCTCGCAACGCAACACGGCAGATCACCGATGCGTGATGACACAGGCGTGATGCCGCAAAAACTTTAGAGGAGAGGTGTGCGACGCTCGAGCAGGCCGATCAGTTCCAGATGAAACCGATCTTCTTCAACTGCTTGTGATCGAAATTTTCCATGCCTTCGCAGAAATCGGTCCCGCCATGATGGCGGTAGAAGCGGCTGGCGGCCTCGTTTTCTTCAAGGCACCAGACGACCAGCCCGTTGCAGCCGAGCGACTTCAACAGCCGGCGCGCCTCGCCGAACAGCATGTGGCCGAGACCGATTCCCTGATATTCGGGGCGAAGATAAAGCTCGTAGATTTCACCTTCCTGCGGCAGGGCGCGGGCACGGTTGAGACCGAGCGTCGCATAACCGGCGACTGTCCCTGCCACATCGAGAACCAGCAACGTCGCGGGTCCGCGTGTTGCCTTGCGCCACCAATTTTCGCCGCGTCGCTCGATCATCTGCGTCAGCGCGCGATGCGGAATGATGCCCGCATAGGTGTGTTGCCAGGCGAGCCTGTGCGTTTCCGAAATGGCTCGGGCATCGTGCGGTTCGGCCCGCCGGACATCGATCGACAACGTCTTCATAACGTTTACTCTGGTCCTGCCGCAGGCAATTAACCATATGCGGCGAGCGCATCGTGATCGATTGCCCACAGACTTGATATGTGGACGACGGATAAAATTTAACGCTTTTTTAACGATTGTCACAAGTCGGAATCAGCGCAGCGCACAATAAAAAACCCCGGCTCGAAGGCCGGGGTTTGAAAGGGGGAACGACTGGGCTCTTAGAGAGCCGCCTTGGTCTTTTCGAACCGTTTGCGGTCGTTGGCGTCGAGATACATCTTCCGCAGGCGAATGGACTTCGGCGTGACCTCGACGAGTTCGTCTTCCTGGATCCATGAGAGCGCGCGCTCCAGCGTCATGCGGATCGGCGGGGTCAGCTTGACGGCTTCGTCCTTGCCGGCGGCGCGGATGTTGGTCAGCTTCTTGCCCTTCAGCACGTTGACTTCGAGGTCGTTGTCACGCGTGTGAATGCCGATGATCATGCCCATATAGACCTTTTCGCCGGCGTCGATGATCATCGGGCCGCGGTCTTCCAGGTTGAACAGGGCGTAAGCAACGGCTTCACCGGCTTCGTTGGCGAGCAGCACGCCGTTGACGCGGCCGCCGATCTCACCCTTGTAGGGCTGGTAGCTGTGGAACAGGCGGTTCATGATCGCCGTACCACGCGTATCCGTCAGCAGTTCCGACTGATAGCCGATCAGGCCGCGGGTCGGCGCGTAAAACACCAGACGGACGCGGTTGCCGCCCGACGGGCGAAGCTCGACCATCTCTGCCTTGCGCTCGGACATCTTCTGCACGACGACGCCGGAATGTTCTTCATCGACGTCGATCAGAACTTCCTCGATCGGCTCCAGGAGCTGGCCGCTCTCGTCCTTGTGCATGACGACGCGCGGACGCGAAACGGCAAGCTCGAAGCCTTCGCGGCGCATGTTTTCGATCAGAACGGCGAGCTGGAGTTCGCCACGGCCGGAGACGAAGAACGAATCTTTATCGGCGCTTTCCTCGATCTTGAGGGCGACGTTGCCTTCGGCTTCCTTGAACAGGCGGTCGCGGATGACACGGCTCGTCACCTTGTCGCCTTCGGTGCCGGCAAGCGGCGAGTCATTGACGATGAAGGACATGGTGACGGTCGGCGGGTCGATCGGCTGCGCCTTCAGGGCTTCCGTCACCGACGGATCGCAGAAGGTGTCGGCGACCGTACCCTTGGAAAGGCCGGCAATGGCGACGATGTCGCCCGCATGCGCTTCCTCGATCGGCTGGCGCTCGATGCCGCGGAAGGCGAGGATCTTGGAAATACGGCCCTGTTCGATCAGCTTGCCGTCCTGGCCGAGAACCTTGACGGCCTGGTTCGGCTTGATCGAACCGGACGCGATGCGGCCGGTGATGATGCGGCCGAGGAAGTTGTTGGCTTCGAGGATCGTGCCGATCATCCGGAACGGACCTTCCTCAACCTTCGGCTCGGGCACGTGCTTGACGACGAGGTCGAGCAGCGGTGCGAGGCCTTCGTCGCTCGGGCCTGCCGGATCGTAGTTCATCCAGCCGGCGCGGCCGGAACCGTAAAGGATCGGGAAGTCGAGCTGCTCGTCGGTCGCATCGAGGGCGGCGAAAAGGTCGAAGACTTCGTTGACGACTTCGTCGGCGCGGGCGTCGGGACGGTCGATCTTGTTGATGGCAACGATCGGACGCAGGCCGACCTTCAGGGCCTTGCCGACAACGAACTTGGTCTGCGGCATCGGGCCCTCGGCAGCGTCCACGAGAACGATCGCGCCGTCCACCATCGAGAGAATGCGCTCGACTTCACCACCGAAGTCGGCGTGGCCGGGCGTGTCGACGATGTTGATGCGCGTGTCCTTCCATTCGATGGAGGTCGCCTTGGCGAGAATGGTGATGCCGCGCTCTTTTTCGATGTCGTTGGAATCCATCACGCGTTCCATGACGCGCTGGTTCTCGCGGAAGGAGCCGGACTGTTTCAGAAGCTCGTCAACGAGAGTGGTCTTGCCATGGTCAACGTGCGCGATGATCGCGATGTTGCGAAGTGCCATATGTCATAATCTCTGAGGCTGGGGCGCTACGCCAAGTGGACGCGCCATTTACGTTTGGCGCGCTCTTACCGGTTTTTTCGCGATTGCGAAAGGGGGTCGCGCGCGAAAGCTGCGGCATGGCTGCCGCCATGCCGCTCGCTTCTCTGTCATCAAACTGTCTTAAGCGTCGCTGCCTGTCAATTCCTCGAAGGTGGCGAGTCCCTTTTTGACCAGCATAGCATCCGGCCTCGGCAGCTTGCCGCGGAAGCCCTTATAGGCATCCTCGGGATCAACCGAACCGCCGGTGGAATAGATATTTTCCTTGAGCTTGCGCGCCATCTCGCCGTTGAAAGCGTCGCCCGTCTCCTCGAAGGCGGCGAAGGCATCGGCGTCGAGAACTTCCGACCACATGTAGGAATAATAGCCGGCCGAATAACCGCCGGAGAAGATGTGCTGAAAGTGCGGTGTGGCATGGCGCATGACGATCGACTTCGGCATGCCGATCTCGGCCAGCACCTCCGCCTGCACCGCCATCGGATCGTCGACGGCCTGTCGCGTGTGAAACGCCATATCGACGAGCGCCGACGAGGTGAATTCGACGGTGTTGAAACCGGCATTGAAGGTGCGGGCCGCCAGCACCTTGTCGAGGAGCGCCTGCGGCATCGGCTCGCCTGTCTCGAAATGCACGGCATATTCCTTGAGGATGGCGGGAACCGTCAGCCAATGCTCGTAGAGCTGCGAGGGCAACTCCACGAAATCCCGCGAGACGCCGGTGCCGGAAACCGAGGGATAGGTGACGTTTGAAAGCATGCCGTGCAGCGCATGGCCGAATTCATGAAACAGCGTGCGGGCGTCGTCGAGCGACAGCAGCGCCGGCTTGCCCTCGGCGGGTTTGGCGAAATTGCAGACATTGTAGATGATCGGCAACTCGCCGCGGCGGCCGTTCTTCAGTTGCAGCTTGTGCTGCGATTGCAGTGAGCTCATCCAGGCGCCTGAGCGTTTCGAACTACGAGCGAAATAGTCGCCGAGGAAGAGGGCGACCAGCCTGTCGTCCCGATCCCTGATTTCGAACACCCTGACGTCGGGGTGATAGGCCGCGACACCCTTCTTCTCGACCGCGCGAATGCCGAACAGCCGGCCGGCCACATCGAAGCAGGCGTCGATGATCTTTTCGAGCTGCAGATAGGGCTTGAGCTCGGCCTCGGAAAAATCGAACTTCCGGGCTCGGATCTTTTCGGCGTAGTGGCGCCAGTCCCAGGGCATCACCTCGTGGTTCCGGCCCTCCTCGGCGATCAGCGCCGCGATGTCGATCTCTTCCTCGCCGGCACGTTTGACCGCCCGCGCCCAGACGGCTTTCAAAAGGCCGTTCACCGCATCTGCCGTCTTCGCCATCGTGTTGTCGAGTTTCAGCTCGGCGAAATTGCCGTAGCCGAGCAGCTTCGCCACCTGATGGCGCAGCGCCAGCGTTTCCTTGATGACGGCGCGGTTGTCGGTTTCCCCGCCGTTCGCGCCGCGCGCCACCCACGCATTAAAAGCCTGTTCGCGCAGATCTCGGCGCTCCGAAAAGGTCAGGAACGGCTCGATGATCGAGCGCGACAGCGTCACAGCATATTTGCCCTCCTCGCCGCGATCGCGCGCCGCCGCCGCCATCGCGTCGCGCAGGAATTCCGGCAGCCCGGCAAGCTCGGCGCCGTCGGAAAGCATGAGCGCCCAGGCCTTTTCGTCGGCCAGCACGTTCTGGCCGAATCGGGTGCCGAGGCCGGCAAGCCTTTCGTTGATCGCGGCAAGTTTCTCCTGCTCGGCCTTTTCGAGCTTGGCGCCCGACTTGACGAAGCCCTTCCAATGGCGTTCGAGCACGCGTGTCTGTTCGAGCGTCAGGCCGAGGCTTTCGCGCTTCTCCCAGAGCGTGTCGATGCGGGCAAAAAGCGGGGCATTCATGCCGATCTTCGAATAGTGGCGCGACAGCTTCGGCGAGATCTCCCGCTCCAGCGCCTGGATGACCTCGTTGGTATGGGCGCCGGCCTTGTTCCAGAACAACGCCGAGACGCGCGACAGCGCATCGCCGGCAATCTCCAGCGCCACCACCGTATTGTCGAATGTCGGCGCATCACTGTTTCCGGCAATCTCGTCGATCTCCTGCTCGTGCGCGGCGAGTGCGGCGTCGAAAGCGGCGGAAAAATCGCCGTCATCGATGGCATCGAACCGTGGCAGGCCGTGGAGAGCGTCCCAGTTGATGAGCGCCGGATTGAAATCGTGGGGAGAAGCCATCGGAGAATTCCTTTTGGTATGCGGGATGGTCAATATAGGAGAGCCGTCACGGAATTGGTATGTCGTCGCGATGGGCTTTTGTCTCATTCGGCGATCTGACGCACGTCAGCCGGTGGGCAAGATTTCACAGTTGAAAATTAACCGTTTGTTAACGATTGACGCGAATCACCCACAAGCGCTAGTTTCCCGGTGATCTTTCCTGCCAGGGGACATGCGCCATGGAAATTTTTTCCCTGCGGTCTTCTCAGAGTTTGCTATTTAAAAACAACCCTAATAACGCAAGAAATTCGAAGACAGCCGATATTCAAATCGAGACCAAGGCTCCGGCTCCGGTCTCGTTCCACATCGAAGATAATCTCGACCAAGGGCCGGATTTCACCGCGGTCAGCCCCGGCGAGCTGCGCAACTACGCCCGCCAAAGCTTCGATAGCGGCCTGATCGACCAGAACACTTACGCCGCGATTTCGGAACCGCTGCCGATGCATGCGATCGATCCGCTAGGCAATATCATCGATCTCTCCGGCGTCACCGACGGCACGAGTTTCAATTTCCTCGATTATTACAAGAACCAGCTGCAGGTCGCCATGTCGATCGGCGATCCTCATGAGGTTCAGACGCTGAAATCGATCGTCAGTTTCTTGAATGCATGATCGCAGTTAGGCCTTGCGCCAACCGATGAGACCGGGCGTGGCGTGCCATAGCGCCTGGGCGGCAAAGCCCATGAACAGGACGCCGGACGAGCGCACGATCAGCCGCTCATGGGCGCGATAGAAGCGCCGCACCGCACCCGCGCCAATGACGCCGATCAGGATGATGTCGGCGGTCACGAAACCCAGGAAGGACACAGCGAGAAGCACCGGCAGCGCCTCGAAATCGAGTGCACCGGCCGAGCCCGCGACCAGCGCCGTGAAGGTGGCAAGCGCCACCGGGTACCCCTTCGGGTTGGTGACCCCGAAAATCAGGCCACGCCGGAACGGCCGCTCGATCACGACAAGCGCCTGCCCATCCGCTTTTGGCTTGGCATTGACGGCGCCCCAGCCGATCCAGGCGAGGTAGAAACCGCAGGCGAGCCCGAGCAGATCGAAGACGAAGGTTCCGATCGTCTTGGCGCCGACGATCGCAATCAGCGCCAGCGACGACCAGATGAGATCCCCGACCAGATGCCCCATCATGAACAAGGCGCCGGCCTTGCGCCCCTGCCCGGCGCCGATGCCGAGCAGTTGCAGAAAGGCGGGGCCTGGTATGAGCACATAGAACAGCGCCGCCAGAAAGGCGCCGAAGAGCAGGGACTGCGTCATGGACATGCTCCGAAGAATGACCGGAGCAGACTAAGCGATGGCAGGCATCCGTCAAGGGCGATGACACGGCCATGAAAAGGTCAGAGCGGTTCTGCGCTCCGTGAGAAGCTGAACCGCTCCAATCGCAATCTGCATGTCGTCATCACCGTCCGGTTGGCATCGGCCGGGCTCGAGCCCGGTGCCGCGTCCGGGGCGCTTCCGCAACGGGTCGCCGTCGGCCGGGCGACGGATGCGACGTCGCCCGGTCACCCATCAGGTGCCCAGGACCTCAATTCCGTGCCTCTGGCACGCCGCCAATACCGCGCCGATTTCCTCCGCCGAAGGGGGGCCATCCGGCGGAACTTCGCTCTGGCCGATGTCGCGGAAGAAGTGGCTCATCGAATCTTCCACGACTGCGATCATCTGGGCGGGAAGGCTTCCGGTGTTGGCATAATTGTGCGGCTGGAAGGACCGCAGGGTGAGAACGTCGCCGGTCCGCGCGACCATCTGCGAGGGAGGTACGCTGTCGAACACCGTGAAAGTGATCTCACCGCTCAGGACCCGGAATATCTCCACGGATTCGTGCTTGTGCGGCGGCGTACCGGAACCGGGAGGCACGGTCACCTCCAGGATCGACAAGCCCTTCTCCGGCACTTCGCCCATGAACTGCACCTTGTCGCGAATGACCCAAAGGACGTCCGCGGTCTCTCGTGTCTTGAATGCTTGATCCATTATCGGCTCCATCGTCGGGCCGGCTCTTGCCGGCATGTGTGTGATCAGTTCTCGTCAGTCTCGGCAGCCTTCAACAGCGCCTGCATCGCCCAGGACGCGACCCGTCCCGCGTCCTTCCCCGTCAATCCGCCGTAGTCTTTAAGCGTTTCCCAGGCGCTGGCGCTGTAGAGAAGGTGGAAGAGCGCCTCGACCTTGCGGGCGCTCTTGGAATTTATATCCAGATTGGCGTCTTCGAGGCACGTCCGGAACGCAACGCGCCGTGTCTTGACCGTCCGCATCCGCATGGCGTGACCCGTGGGCGTATGAAGGCTGGCGCGAATGATACCTTCGTTCTTGTCGAACTGCGGAAAGGCGTCGAGGGGCGAGCGAAGAAGCTCCTCCAGGGTCGTTGGCAGGGTCGCCGCATTCATGTTCTGGTTAATGTAGACCCAGAACGCGTCGAACAGCGCTTCCTTCGTTGCAAAATGCCGAAACACCGTTCGCCTCTCCACTCCGGCAGACCGCGCAACATCGTCCATGGAAATGTCCGCGAACGCATTGCCGTTGAGAAGGTCTGAGGTGGCGCGCAGGATGCGCTCCCGTGTTTCCTGGGCCTGCGATTCCCGTAAGGGGGAACTGTACTTTCGTGTGGGCGACTGTTGGGACATTATGTCTCTCATGATGTATTAATGTCGCTGCTAGTGACACCATTTTACGATCATGTCAACTGGAGTTGTTGACCGTTGGCGGAGAGGGTATCGGCAAGACCTGGACGCAGGCGATGGCGCGCGAACAGCGACGATTGATGAGCGTCGTTGGGGCAATCCGGTCATCTTGGATGCCCCGAGAGGTATTGGCGCGCTTGCCACTCATTCAATAAAAAGCCCGCGCGGCGATGCCGGCGGGCCGATGTCCGTCCGAAGACGAATTCCGCGATTACTTCGCGAGGTTGCGCTTTCCGAGCGTGCGCAGGCGCAGTGCGTTGAGCTTGATGAAGCCGGCCGCGTCCTTCTGATCGTAGGCGCCCTGGTCGTCCTCGAAAGTGACGAGCTTGTCGGAGTAGAGGGACTTTTCGCTCTCGCGGCCGATGACCATGACGTTGCCCTTGTAGAGCTTCAGCGTCACTTCGCCTTCGACATGCTCCTGGCTCTTGTCGATCAGCGCTTGCAGCATCTCGCGCTCCGGCGAGAACCAGAAACCGTAATAGATCAGCTCGGCGTAACGCGGCATGATCTCATCCTTGAGATGGGCGGCACCCCGGTCGAGCGTAATCGATTCAATAGCGCGATGCGCAGAGAGCAGGATCGTGCCGCCGGGCGTTTCGTAAACGCCGCGCGACTTCATGCCGACGAAGCGGTTCTCGACGAGATCGAGACGGCCGATGCCGTTGTCGCGGCCGTAGGTGTTGAGCGTGGCGAGCAGCGTCGCCGGCGACATCTCGACACCGTTGATCGACACGGCATCGCCCTTGCGGAAGCCGACCTTGATTGTCGTCGCCTTGTCGGGCGCTGCTTCCGGGGAGATCGTGCGCATATGCACATATTCCGGTGCCTCCTGAGCAGGGTCCTCGAGAACCTTGCCCTCGGAAGATGAATGCAGAAGGTTGGCGTCGACAGAGAAGGGAGCTTCACCCTTCTTGTCCTTGGCGACCGGGATCTGGTGCTGTTCAGCAAAGGCCAGCAGCTCCGTGCGGCTCTTGAACGCCCAATCGCGCCAGGGCGCGATGATCTTGATGTCGGGGTTCAGGGCATAGGCGGAGAGCTCGAAGCGAACCTGATCGTTGCCCTTGCCGGTCGCGCCGTGGGCGATCGCATCGGCGCCGGTCTTGTGGGCGATATCGATCAGATGCTTTGAGATCAGCGGACGGGCGATCGAGGTGCCGAGCAGATAGACGCCCTCGTAAACGGCGTTGGCACGGAACATCGGGAAGACGAAATCGCGGACGAATTCCTCGCGGACGTCCTCGATGTAGATCTCCTTGATGCCGAGCATCTCGGCCTTCTTGCGCGCCGGCTCCAGCTCCTCGCCCTGGCCGAGATCGGCGGTGAAGGTGACGACTTCGGCGCCGAGTTCCGTCTGCAGCCACTTCAGGATGATCGAGGTGTCGAGGCCGCCGGAATAGGCGAGCACGACTTTCTTCACGTCTTTGTATGATGCCATGATGATGAGGTCCGTTGCATAAGGCCGGCGAAAACCCGGTGTCGCGGCACTTTTAGCGAGATTGGCGCGTGACGCAAGGGCAAGTGCGATCGCTGAGGCGCCGATAGCGTTTGACACTGCGAAAGCGGCGCCCATATTCGGCTGCGTGCGAACAACGCTCGAGGAGGGGCTGTCCCCGTGACGAATATTCAAGACATTTTCAAGAAGTCCAATGTTGCCGTCATCACCGGCGGCGCTTCCGGCATCGGGCTTGCGGCGGCGAAGTACTTTGCCGGGCGCGGCATGAGCGTCGTCATCGCCGATCTCGGCGGCGACCGGCTGGCTAACGCCGCCGACGAACTCAAGGCCATTGCCGGCGAAGAGGATGTGATGGCGGTCGAGACCGACGTCGCCAGCCGCGACTCCCTGGAGGCGCTTGAACGCGCCGTGCTCCAGCGTTTTGGCCGCGTCCACGTGTTGATGAACAATGCCGGTATCGGTCCGGAAACCTCGATCTTCAGCCCGCAGGCCAATTGGGACCATATCCTCGCCGTCAACCTGATGGGCGTCGTCAACGGCACACGCGTCTTCGGGCCGAAGATGCTGTCCCATGGCGAGCCCGGCCTGATCATCAATACCGGCTCCAAGCAGGGCATCACCACGCCACCGGGCAATCCCGCCTACAATATCTCCAAGGCTGGCGTTAAAGTCTTTACCGAAGCGCTCGAACACGAGCTTCGCAACACCGCGGGGTCAAAAATCTCGGCGCACCTGCTGATCCCCGGCTTCGTCTTCACTGGCCTCACCAAGGGTGACCGCGCGGAAAAGCCGGCTGGCGCCTGGACACCGGAACAGACCGTCGACTTCATGGTCGAGAGCCTGGAACGCGGCGATTTCTATATCCTCTGCCCGGACAACGACGTCACCCGCCCGGTCGATGAACGCCGCATGGCCTGGGCGGCCGGCGACATCATCGAGAACCGCCCGCCGCTGTCGCGCTGGCACAAGGACTATGCCGACAAATTCAAGGCCTTCCTGGAGCAGAAGTGATCGTCGCCATCAGGAGGTTTGATTGGTAATTTTCTGAAAGCCGGATTAGAGATCGTCAGGTTTTTTCCGGCTTGCAGAGAGTGCCATGGATTTCGTGCCCAGCCTGCCAACACTTCTGGCCTTTGCCGCCGCGACGCTCCTCCTTGCCGCGACGCCCGGCCCCGACATGACGCTGTCGATCAGCCGCGCGCTGGCCCAAGGAAAGAAGTCTGCCCTCTTCGTCATCGTCGGCACCAGCCTCGGCATCGTCGTCCACACCATGCTGGTCGCCTTCGGCATCTCGGCGCTGATCACTGCCTCACCAACGGCTTTCCTGATCCTGAAGACCGGCGGCGCGGCCTATCTGTTCTGGCTCGCAGTACAGGCGATCCGCTTCGGATCGAAACTTACGGTCGCCAAGGTCGAGACGCAGAAGGGGACCGCGTTTGCCAACATCTCATCCGGCTTCTGGGTCAATCTTCTAAACCCCAAGGTCATCATTTTCTTCATGACCTTCCTGCCGCAATTCGTCAGCGCCGGCGATCCCGCCGTTACGCAGAAACTGCTGTTTCTCGGATTTTGCTTCATCCTGATCGGCATGCCGGTCAATGCCAGCGTGATCCTCGCCGCCGATTGGCTGGCGTCCTGGCTGCAGAACAACAAGAAGGTTCTGCGCGGCATGGACTATACCTTCGCCGGCGTCTTCTCGGTCTTCGCCGCCAAAATCCTGCTCACCCAAGCGCGATAGGCCGCTATCGGCTTCGCCGATCGGCTCAGCCGATCAGCAAAGCGTCATCATCGAGTGTCTGGCCGCGCATCTTGCGGAACATGGCGATCAGATCTTCGACCTGCAGGTCCTTCCTGCTGTCACCCGCCACGTCGAGAACGATCTCGCCGCCATGAAGCATGATCGTGCGATGGCCGTAATCCAGCGCTTGGCGCATGGAATGCGTTACCATCATCGTCGTCAGCTTGCGCTCGGCAACGATCTTCTGCGTGAGGTTCATCACGAACTCAGCCATGCCGGGATCGAGCGCCGCCGTATGTTCGTCGAGCAGGAGCACCTCGGAGCCTGCAAGTGTCGCCATGACGAGCGACACGGCCTGCCGCTGCCCGCCCGAGAGCAGATCCATGCGATCCTTCAGCCGATTTTCCAGCCCGAGATTAAGCTCGGCGATCCGCTCCTTGAAATAGTCCCGACGTTTGCCGCCAAGCGCCGGCACAAGCCCGCGCTTTTCGCCGCGCCGGGCCGCCAGAGCAAGATTCTCTTCGATCGACAACGAGCCGCAGCTGCCAGTCAGCGGATCCTGGAAGACGCGCGCCACCAGGCCGGCGCGCGCTGCCGTCGATTTGCGCGTCACCTCGCTCTTGCCGATCAGCACCTGTCCCTCACTCGGGATGACATCGCCGGCGAGCACGCCGAGCAGCGTCGATTTGCCGGCGCCGTTGGAGCCGATGACGGTGACGAAGGAGCCTTGTTCGATGGTCAGGCTGACGCCGTTCAGAGCCTGCTTCTGCAGCGGCGTGCCGCGTCCGAAGACGACCTTGATATCCTTGACGCTGATCACGATGCGGCACCTCGGCGAAGACGGGGGAGAATGAGCGCGAAGGTGACGAGCACCGCCGTCACGAAATTGAGATCGGAGGCCTGCAGGCCGATGACGTCGCTCGACAGCGCCAGCTGGATGGCGATGCGATAGAGGATCGAGCCGAGCACGCAGCCGACGAGGGCGATCAGCAGGCCCCGGCGTCCGAGCAGCGTCTCGCCGATGATGACGGCGGCAAGACCGACGACGATCGTGCCGACGCCCGAAGTGACGTCGGCAAATCCGTTGGTTTGGGCAAACAAGGCGCCACCGAACGCCACCAGCGCGTTCGAGATCGCCATGCCGAGATAGATCTGCCGGCTGGTGTCGACGCCCTGGGCGCGGGCCATGCGGGCATTGGCGCCGGTGGCGCGCATCGCAAGCCCGGCATCGCTTTCGAGGAAGCGCCAGACAATGATCAGCGCGACAATAACCAGAACGCCGACGAAGAGCGGCCGCACGTAGAAATCACGCAGGCCATGGCCGAAAAACGGGCTGATCATCGTATCGGCATTGATGAGGGCGACGTTCGGTTTTCCCATCACCCGCAGATTGACCGAAAACAGCGCGATCATCGTCAGGATCGAGGCGAGCAGGTTGAGGATCTTGAAGCGCACGTTGAGCAGCGCCGTCACCATGCCGGCCGCCGCACCCGCCGCCATCGCAATCAGCGCCGCGAGCCAGGCATTGACGCCGGCAATGATCAGCACCGCGGTAACCGCCGCGCCGAGCGGAAAGGAACCGTCTACCGTGAGGTCAGGAAAATCGAGGACGCGGAAGGCGAGATAGACGCCGAGGGCGACGAAGGAATAGACCAGGCCGAGCTCGACGGCCCCCCAGAATGCGATTTGGCTCAAGGCTTTCAGCCCCTTTTGTTTTCGTTCCGCCCGTCGCGAAACCGCAGCCTTTCAATACTTCAGCCGCCCCCGTGCAAACGGGAGCGGCTGAATGTGAATGGTTGATGCGACGATGAGCGCTTATTCGATGACCTTGTTGGCGCGCGAAAGCACGCTCTCGGGCAGGGTGACGCCCATCTTGGCCGCAGCCGCCTTGTTGACGACGAGATCGCTGCCGGCGGCGGTCTTGACCGCGATGTCGCCCGGGTTTTCGCCCTTCAGGACGCGCACGACGATCTCGCCCGTCTGCTTGCCGACGTCGTAATAATTGAAGCCGAGCGCGGCGATCGAACCGCGCGAAACCGAATCCGTATCGGCGGTGAAGAGCGGCAACTTGCTCTCTTCGGCAACCGCAACGGCGCCCTCGAGCGCGGAGATGATCGTGTTGTCGGTCGGAATATAGATGGCATCGGCGCGGCCGACGAGGGCGCGGGCGGCACCCTGAACCTCGGCCGATTTGGTCGCGGCCGATTCGACCACCGTCAGGCCGGCCTTTTCGGCTTCGGCCTTCAGCACGGCGAGCAGCGAAACCGAATTCGCCTCGCCGGAGTTGTAGAGATAGCCGATCGTCTTCACCTTCGGCAGGATTTCCTTGATCAGCGCCAGGTGCTCGCCGACGGGCGACATGTCGGAAAGGCCGGTGACGTTGCCGCCCGGCTTGTCCATGTTCTTGACGAGCTGGGCGCCGAGCGGATCGGAGACGGCCGTGAAGACGACAGGAATGTCGCGCGTCGCCGAGACGACGGCCTGGGCCGACGGCGTGGAAATGGGGACGATCACGTTGGGCTCGTCGCCGGCGAACTGACGGGCAATCTGGGCTGCCGTCGCCGGATTGCCCTGCGCCGATTCGAACATGAATTTCAGGTTCTCGCCTTCCTTGTAGCCCGCCGACATCAGCACGTCGAGAACGCCCTTGCGGGCGGCATCGAGCGCGGGATGCTCGACGATCGCAGTGACGGCAACGGTCACATTATCGGCCTTGGCGGGCAGGGAAAGGGCCAAAGTGGCGGCAAGAGCGAGCAAAATCGGGCGCATGGATGTCCTCCTGAATGATTTTGGCGGCACTATTAGGAAAAGCGCATGCTTAAATCAATGCAGGAGAATTGTAGCGAGGATCAAACTTGCTGATCAGTCGTCGGCGCCGTGATTGGCGATCATCATTGCCTCGAAGGCCAGGCGCTCGGTCTTGCGCATGCGTTCGGATTCCGATTTCAGCTGGCCGCAGGCGGCAAGGATGTCGCGGCCGCGCGGTGTGCGGATCGGCGAAGCGTAACCGGCCGAATTGATGAAATCGGCGAACTTTTCGATCTGCTCCCAATCCGAACACTGGTAATTGGTGCCGGGCCAGGGATTGAACGGAATGAGGTTGATCTTCGCCGGCACGCCTTTCAGGAGCTTGATCAAACCCTTCGCGTCTTCGAGGCTGTCGTTGACGTCCTTCAGCATCACATATTCGAAGGTGATGCGCCGGGCATTGGAAAGGCCCGGATAGGCCTTGCAGGCGTCGATCAGTTCCTTCAGCGGGTACTTCTTGTTGATCGGCACCAGAATATCGCGCAGGTCGTCGCGCACCGCATGCAGCGAGATCGCCAGCATGACGCCGATCTCCTCGCCGGTGCGGAAGATTTCCGGCACGACGCCGGAGGTGGAAAGCGTCACGCGGCGTTTGGACAGCGACAGGCCGTCGCCATCCGTGGCGATCAGCAGCGCTTGCTTGACGCTGTCGAAATTATAGAGCGGCTCGCCCATGCCCATCATGACGATATTGCTGACCTTGCGGCCCTCGGCAGGCATGATCGTGCCTTGCGGCGCTTCACGATCCGGGAAGTCGCCGAGCCGGTCGCGAGCGAGCAGCAACTGCGACAGAATTTCCTCCGCCGTCAGGTTGCGCACCAGGCGCTGTGTACCGGTATGACAGAAGGAACAGGTCAGCGTGCAGCCGACCTGGCTTGAGATGCAGAGCGTGCCGCGGCCCTCTTCCGGAATGTAGACGGCCTCGATCTCGACCGGGCGGCCCGCGCCCCGCGCGGGAAAACGCAGCAGCCATTTGCGCGTGCCGTCGTTCGAGACCTGCTCCTCGACGATTTCCGGACGCGCGATGGTGAAATGCGTCTTCAGCATTTCACGCAGATCCTTGGCGATATTGGTCATATAGTCGAAATCGGAGACGCCGCGCACATAGATCCAATTCCAGAGCTGCGAGACGCGCATCTTGATCTGCTTTTCGGGCACGCCTTTTTCCCGGAGCGCCGCCGCCATTTCCTCCCGGGAGAGCCCGATCAACGACGGCTTCTCGGCGCCGGAAGACGGGCGCGCGGCCTGAGGTTTGTTGATGACGATCGCATCCATGACGGACATAGGCTTCTGACCCCGAATTCGAACACGTAACCGTTCCGCAAGCCGCGGACTTCGGGATCTGATCCGGAAGACTTGCGGAGGCATGACGGCACATTGGCAGAAATTGATGGCGGACGGCGACTGATATCGCGATCTGTCCGCTGTTTGCGCGGCCTTTAGCATTATTTTGCCCGCGCGTCACTAATGCATGTCGCTCAAAAGTGTGAAGCGGTTTTGGAAAAACGACATGCATACAGCAGAGACCTAAACGGCAAGAGCCGGCACAAGGCCGGCTCTTGAAACTTTGTGACTGAAAGTCCCGCTTACTTGCAGCTTTCGATCTGCTTGAGCGCAGCCGAGATGCCCGACAGCGAATAGCTGTAGGACGTGCCGGTGCCTTTGCGCGAAACCGCATTGACGGTCATCGAATGGCCGGTCTTCATCGCCGCGACGAGGGCCGGCTCCTGGGCAGCATTCTCGACCCAGCCCGCCTTGTCCTTGGTAAACATGACGAAGGTCTTGTTGTCGATGACGACATTGATCTTCGAATTTTCCTTCACCGTGTAGCCCATCATCGCCTGCGGCTCGTAGGAGATGTTCTGGCCGGGCCGCTGCGAAACGATGAAGAAATTGTCGCCATGGTCGACGCTTGCTGGCTGCTTTGCCGTTGGAACGGACAGCACGTAGCACACGGTGCTATTGCCCGACTTATAGGAATAGGCGCCCCATGCCTGGAACTGCTGAATGCGGGTCGGCGCGGCCTGCTGCGCTGCCGCCACTCCGGCCATTGTCAGGGTGAGGGCGAGGGCGGATACGATACTTCTTACAAACATGGATTCCTGCCGGTTCTTGCGATTCAAGGCCCGAAGCGATCATAGCGGGCGCCGCATAATCACGATCTGCTTTATTTTGACTTAATTCAGGTTACCAAATGGTCAACAATAGCTGCGATTTGTATGTGCCTGTGTCATTTCAGCTCGACTACCACCTTTGCCCCTTGCCGAAATCGGCTGCGATGCCGGTGCGCCGATGGCACCGACTGGCCGTTCGGCTGAACTTAAGACACAAAGATTCAGGCAACAGTTTGACCTTTCAAAAATCCGCTGTACCTCATTAAGACTTTGGAAATCCGGGACGAAATTTTCGCCGCAGGGGGCTGGTGAGACGACATGGATGCCGAGGAAAGACAGCGTTTCGCTGCCCTCGCAAAGGCCGTCGCGGATGATCGCGACCAGCAGGCCTTTTCTATCCTGTTCGACTATTTCGCGCCGCGCCTGAAGAGCTGGCTGATGCGCCAGAAGATGACATCAGGCGAGGCCGAAGAGCTGGTCCAGGAGATCATGATCGTGCTCTGGCACAAGGCCTATCTCTACGATGCGACGCGATCTTCTCTGTCGACCTGGCTTTTTCGCATCGCCCGCAACCGCCGCATCGATCTGCGGCGCCGCACCAGCACCCGCACTTTCGACGAAACGGACCCGACCCTGCTGCCACCGGCTGAGATCGGTGCCGATGAAATCATCGCCAATGGCGATCGCGATGCCAAGCTGCGCGCCGCTGTCGAGCAACTGTCCGAAGAACAGCGCGATATGCTGCGTGCAGCCTTCTTTCTCGGCCAATCGCATTCTGAGATAGCCGAAGCGACCGGGCTGCCGCTCGGCACGGTGAAATCACGTATTCGGCTTGCGTTTGGAAAGCTTCGCAAGATGCTCGAGCAGGAACTCAGGTGAACCGCGCCGCGGCCTTCAAATCGTTTTCATCGTATCCGCAGGCCGGTCGGCAAGGACGCGGTCCGCTGCGTCGTAATGGTTCGGCCGGATATGACCGCGCACCATGGCGAAGGCGGCGGAAAGCACGGCGATGTCGTCAGAAAAGCCGATAACAGCGAAAATATCCGGGATCATGTCTATCGGCATGACGAAGTATGCCAGCGCGGCCAGCAGCACGCCGCGCACCTTGGTCGGCGTCTGCGGATCGAGCGCACAGTAGAAACCTGCGACGACGTCGCGCGAAAAGGGAATCTGGCGCACGGCCCGGCGGAAGGTCGGCCAGAACTTCTGCCGTACGGTTTCCTCCCGCCGGCTCTGGGTGTCCTCGTCGCCCGGCAGCAGGATTTCCCCGAATTTGACCTCGTCCATTCCTGACATCCTTTCGTCCATGCGAACATATGGTGATGGCGCTTCGGCTTTCAATCAGCGCTCGTTTCAAACGGCACCGCGTGCCGCCGCCTTGTCCATCGCCCTGGCGAGCTTGAAATCCAGTTCCGTCAGCCCGCCGGCATCATGCGTGTTCAGCGTCACATCCACCCGGGAATAGACGTTGAACCATTCGGGATGGTGGTTGAGTTTCTCGGCCGTAATCGCTGCCTGCGTCATGAAGCCGAAGGCCTCGATGAAATTTGAAAACTTGAACGTTTTCGAGATTGAAGAGGCCGCATCGTTGAGCGCCCAGCCTGAAAGCTCAGCCAGTCGTGCCTCGGCCGCCGCCCGTTCCAGTCTTTCCTGTTTCATGCCATGGTCCTCTCATCTGTCAGCAGGTCACCGATGAAAGACATCAGCATCCTTTTCGTTTGCATGGGCAATATATGCCGTTCTCCGCTTGCGGAGGGAATTTTTACCCACCTTGCCGCCGAGGCGAGGCTGACCGATCGTTTCACGATCGATTCCGCCGGCACCGGCGGCTGAGATGAAGGTGAACCGCCCGACTGCCGTTCGATCGCTGTTGCCCGCAACCATGGCATCGACATAGCAGGGCAACGCGCCCGGCGCATCCGTTCGATCGATTTCGTCAGTGTCGATCTGATCGTCGCCATGGACCGCGACAATGTTGCGGAACTCAACAGGATCGCCCCTCCCGAGGCGAGCATCCAGCTGTTCGGCGATATCGCGCTGGGAACGGGGAGGACATTGCCGACCCCTATGATGGCGGTCCGGAAGGTTTCGAGCTGCTCTATACCAAGCTCTTGACCGGCTGCAGCAGCCTGCTCGAAACGCTGGTCCCCGAACGTACTTCGTGCAGCGGGAACACTTCCTCGGTGAGATAGGGCCCGCCGCCGACCGATTCGCGCGATGAAAGCAGCACGAAACGCGGCGCCGTGAAGGTCGCGGTGTGGAAGTTGCCACGCCCACTCAGATATTGCACGACATCGTCGAGCCGCGAGGATTTCAGCCGGGCCAGCGTCACGTGCGGCGTGAATTTGCGCGGATCCGGCGGCAGGCCGATGCGCTGGCAGATCCGTTCGATCTCAGCCTGCAGGGCGTACATCTCAGGCGACTGAGAAACGCCCGCCCAGACCGAATGCGGCTTCTTCGAGCCGAAGGACCCGATGCCTTCGAGCCGGAACTGAAATTCCGGCCGATCGATCCGGTCGAGGCGTTCAACGATTTCATCGGCCGTTCGGCCGTCGACATCACCGATGAAGCGCAGCGTGATGTGGTAATTTTCCACATCGATCCATCGTGCTCCGGGGAGGCCACCGCGCAGCAATGAAAGGCTCATTGCCGCATTGCGCGGAATTTCGAGGGCGGTAAACAGTCTCGGCATAACGAGCACTCCCCGAATCTTTTGCAGGTGCTTACACGGAATCACGCAATCAATGGCCGTGCAAGCCCCTAATTCTTCACAGAAGAAATCGTATCGATGAAATTTGTGACATCAGCTTCCATTTTCTCGACCATGACGTCGACACCTCTCGCGTTTGGATGCATGCCGTCATCGAGCTTCAGCCCCGCATCGAGCGCAACCCCGTCGAGGAAGAAGGCATAAAGTGGAACTCCATATTTGTCGGAAAGTTTCCGATAAATCGGATTGAAGCGCGCCGCATAATCCGCTCCCATGTTCGGCGGCGCCATCATGCCGACAAGCAGCACCGCTATGCCGCGCGCCTTGAGCCGGGCAATCATCTGATCGAGGTTTTTCTCGCTCTCTTCCGGCGGAATACCGCGCAGCGCATCATTGGCGCCGAGCTCGAGGATAACGCCATCGGTGCCGTCGGGGACCGACCAGTCGACCCGGGCAAGCCCACCTGTCGTGGTATCGCCCGAAACCCCGGCATTGGCAATGGAAACGTCGAGCCCCTTGGCCTTCAAAGCCGCCTGCAGCTTTTCCGGAAAGCCCTTGCCGGGCGGCAGCTGATAACCCGCCATCAGGCTGTCCCCGAATCCGACGAGATTGATCGTCCGCGCATTGACTCCAACGGCAAAGATCAGCGACACCGCGATGACGGTGAATTGAAGCGCGGCAACTTTAAATCTCATTCTGGCTTCCCTAGATTGGCGAGGTGCCGTGATGCGGCCATTGCGTTAGAGATTAATATAGGTCGATTTCTGTTGGCAAAAACCATCATCGAGTTGAAGGGCGCCGATCTCACCCTTGGCAGTGCGGCCGCCTCCGTCCATGTTCTGAAGGGCATCGATCTCGATATCGCTGCCGGCGAATCCGTTGGCATCGTCGGACCTTCCGGTTCCGGCAAATCCACCCTGCTGATGGTGCTTGCCGGACTGGAAAAGCTCGACAGCGGCGAAATCAATATCAACGACACGCCGCTCCATGCCCTGAGTGAGGATGAGGTCGCCGATTTCCGCGGCCGCAACATCGGCATCGTCTTCCAGTCCTTCCACCTGATCGCCAACATGACGGCGCTGGAAAACGTCGCGGTGCCGCTGGAGCTCGCCAATATCAGCAACGCCTTCGAAATCGCCCATCGCGAACTGAGTTCGGTCGGCCTCGGCGAACGGCTGAACCACTATCCCGGCCAGCTTTCCGGCGGCGAGCAGCAGCGCGTGGCGATTGCCAGAGCGCTCGCTCCCTCGCCCGCCTTGCTGATCGCCGACGAGCCCACAGGCAATCTCGATACCGAAACGGGCCGACAGATCGCCGACCTTCTCTTCGCCAAACAGGCCGAACGCGGCATGACCCTGCTTCTCGTCACCCACGACGTCTCGCTTGCAAACCGCTGCTCGCGCCAGATCCGCGTCCGTTCCGGCAGGATCGAGGGCGACAGCGCCGCCCGCCGCAGCGAGGCGGCAATCGCATGAGCACGGTCACGCCACGCGTCGCGCTCGCTTTTCGCCTGGCGCTCCGCGAGCTGCGCGGTGGCATTCGTGGCTTCTACATCTTCCTGGCGTGCATCGCGCTCGGCACCGGTGCGATCGCCGCCGTCAATTCCGTTTCGCAGTCGATCACTGACACGATCGCCTCGCAAGGGCAGGAGCTGCTGGCGGGCGACGTCCGCTTCGAGCTCAACAATCGCCAGGCGACATCTCAGGAAATGAGCTTCCTTCAGGGCCTGGGAACCATTTCGGTTTCAACCGGCCTTCGCTCGATGGCCCGCAAGCCCGACGGTTCCGACCAGGCGCTGGTCGAGGTCAAGGCCGTCGACGACGCCTATCCGCTCTACGGCAGGTTCGTCGCCGAACCGGACTATCCGCTTGCAGCCCTGCTCTCCAGCCAAGGGGGCACCTATGGCGCGGTCGCCGCCCCGCTGCTTCTCGATCGGCTAGGCCTTGCGGTCGGCGACGAATTGCTGCTCGGCAATGTCAAGCTCAGCATTACCGGCACGGTGAAGACCGAGCCCGACGCGCTGTCGGAAGGCTTCGGTTTTGCGCCGCGTCTGCTCGTCAGCCGCCAGGCGCTCGAAGCGTCGGGGCTGATCCAGACCGGAAGTCTGGTCGAACACGCCTATAAGATCCGGTTGGAAGATAAGGGCGCCATGTCGGGCATCCAGGCCCGCGCCTCCAAGGAGTTTCCCTCCGCCGGCTGGGCGATCCGTACCAGTGATCGCGCAGCACCCTCCCTCACCGAAAATATCACCCGTTTCTCGCAATTCCTGACGCTGGTCGGCCTCACCGCGCTGATCGTCGGCGGCGTCGGCGTCGCCAATGCCGTGCGTGCTTTCCTCGATTCCAAGCGCACCACCATCGCCACCTTCAAATGCCTCGGCGCTCCAGCCGCCGTCGTCGTTCTGATCTATCTCTTTCAGATCGCCATCATCGCCCTTGGCGGCATCTTGGCCGGCCTCGTCATCGGCGCCCTGTCGCCGATCTTTGCGGCACAGTTCCTGGCGCAATTCCTGCCGGTCTCAACCGCGCCGACCCTCTATCCCGGCGCCCTGCTGCTCGCGACGCTGTTCGGCATCCTGACGACGCTCGCCTTCGCCATTCTGCCGCTTGGTCATGCCCGCGAAGTGCCGGCAACGGCGCTCTTCCGAGAGCAGGGCTTCGAAGCCCGCCGGCTGCCGTCCTGGCCTTATATCCTGCTTGCCGCCGTCTTCATGGCGGCCCTTGCCAGCCTTGCCATCCTCACCGCCTATGATCGTTTTATCGCCGTCGTCTTCGTCGGCGCAATCATCTTCGCCTTCGTCGTCCTGCGCCTCGTCGCCGCCTTGATCGCCTGGCTCGCGCGCCGCAGCCCGCGCGTTCACTCGCCGGCGCTCAGGCTCGCGATTGGCAACATCCACCGCCCCGGAGCGCTGACGCCCTCGGTCGTCCTCTCGCTCGGCCTCGGCCTGGCATTGCTGGTGACCCTGACCTTGATCGACGGCAACCTGCGCCAGCAGCTGACCGGCCGCATGAACGAGGGGGCACCCAACTTCTTCTTCGTCGATATCCAGAGTGCCGAGGTCGATGCCTTCCGCAATCTCGTCCAGGCGCAAGCGCCAAGGGGCAAGCTGATGGAGGTGCCGATGCTGCGCGGCCGGATCGTCGCCTTCAATGGTGAGGATGTCACCAAGATGAATGTGCCGGCCGCCGGCCGCTGGGTGCTGAACGGCGATCGCGGCATCACCTACGCCGACACGCTGCCCGAAAATGCCGCGCTCGCCGAAGGCAGCTGGTGGGACAAGGATTACAGCGGCGAGCCGCTCGTCTCCTTCTCCTCGGAAGAAGCGCATGAACTCGGCCTCAAGATCGGCGATACCGTCACCGTCAACGTGCTCGGCCGCAACATCACTGCAAAGATCGCCAATCTGCGCCGTGTCGAGTGGGAATCGCTGTCGATCAATTTCGTCATGGTCTTCTCGCCGAACACGTTCCGCGGCGCCCCGCATGCCTGGCTGGCGACGCTAACCGATCCCTCCTCAACACCGGCCGAAGATGCTGCCATCCTGAAATCCGTCACCCACACCTATCCGACGATCACCAGCGTGCGCGTCAAGGATGCGATCGATATCGTCAACCAGCTCGTCGCCCAGCTTTCGACAGCGATCCGCGCCGCCGCATCGGTGGCGCTCGTCGCCTCTATTCTTGTCCTTGCCGGGGCGCTCGCCGCCGGCAACAGGGCGCGCACTCACGACGCGGTGGTGCTGAAGACGCTCGGCGCCACGCGCGCTATGCTGATTCGCGCCTTCAGCTACGAATATCTGATCCTCGGGCTGGCCACCGCGATCTTCGCACTCTTTGCCGGCGGTATCGCCGCCTGGTTCATCGTCGCCCGCATCATGCGACTGCCGTCTGCCTTCCTGCCCGATGTGGCGGGACTGACGCTCGTCACCGCGCTCGTGCTCACCGTCGGCATCGGCCTCATCGGCACCTGGCGCATCCTCGGGCAGAAGGCCGCACCGGTGCTGCGTGAGCTTTAGACGGATAGCACGGTCGACACGACTTCACGTTACGGCGATTTAACCGGCCGCGCCTTTGCAAGCCCCTTGTTTGCAAAGGGCGAAAGCCTCATATTGTCTGCAGGCATGCTGGAGCTCCGCAGCGGCGCCCGGGTCGAAAACCCCGACACCGTATCTCCTTCGGAGCTTGTAAGAGGAAACTATGGCTGATCTTCGTAACTATCAAAGCCGCGTCCAGACCGGCGAGATGATTGATCAAGGCCTGCGCGCATATATGCTCAAGGTCTACAATCTGATGGCGCTGGGCCTGGCGATCACCGGCGTGGCAGCATATCTCGGATTCAACTTCGCGGTCCAGGACGGCCAGCTCACCCAGTTTGGCGCGCTTCTGTTCCAGTCGCCGTTGCGCTGGGTCGTGATCCTTGCCCCCCTTGCGGTCGTCTTCTTCCTGAGCTTCCGCATTCATCAGATGAGCGTGTCCGCCGCCCAGACCACCTTCTGGATCTACGCCGCCTTGGTAGGGCTGTCGCTCTCGTCGGTCTTCCTGGTCTATACAGGCCAGAGCGTCGTTCAGACCTTCTTCGTCACCGCCGCCTCCTTCGGCGCGCTGTCTCTTTACGGCTATACGGCGAAGCGTGACCTGTCGGCGATGGGTTCGTTCCTGATCATGGGTCTCTTCGGCCTGATCATCGCCTCGCTCGTCAACATCTTCCTGGCTTCATCCGCGCTGCAGTTCGCGATCTCGGTGATCGGCGTGCTGATCTTCGCAGGTCTCACCGCCTACGACACGCAGCGGATCAAGGAACTCTACTATGAAGCGGATGACGTCGCTGTCGCCGGTCGCAAGGCGATCATGGGCGCACTGACGCTATACCTCGACTTCCTCAACCTGTTCATGTTCCTGCTGCAGTTCATGGGTAACCGCAGATAACAGGCGCATTGATAGATCGAAAAGGCGGCTTCGGCCGCCTTTTTTGTTGCACCGGTTTCTCAGGGGTGGTTTTAGAGGAGCCTGCTCCTTCCGACGGACCTGCCGCCCGATGTCCTTCCTCCTGCGCGACGCCTCCCAAACCGACATCACCGCCATTACGGAGATCTATCGCGACTCGGTCCTCAATGGCGTTGCAAGCTACGAGATTGCGCCGCCCTCCGAGGCCGAAATGGCCCAGCGGTTTTCCGCGATCGTCAGCCAGCAATATCCCTATATCGCCGCAACCGATGCTGACGGGAAACTCCTGGGCTACGCTTATGCGTCGGCCTTCCGCACCCGCCCTGCCTATCGCTGGATGGTGGAGGATTCGATCTACCTGGCACCCGAAGCCCGCGGCCGCGGCATCGGCAAGGCACTGATCGCCGAGCTGATCGACCGCTGCACCGGGCTTGGCTTTCGTCAGATGGTAGCCGTCATCGGCGGCGCGAGCCCGGCCTCGATCGCGCTTCATCTGAAGGCAGGTTTTGTGGAGGTCGGACTGATGAAGGGTACCGGCTACAAGCACGGCCGCTGGCTGGACACGATGCTCATGCAGCGCAGCCTCGGCGAGGGCATGAGGACCGATCCGGATCCCTCCATTTATCCCGGTACGCTGTTTGCGGGCTGATGAGAATTATTTATCGACAAGCTTCAAGGCCTTGTCGAACACCTTGAGGACCTGATTCAGCTCGTGCCCGCGCTTCAGGATCATGCCGTTGACGTTGATGACAGAATAGGCGCCCTGCTTGGCGGCAAGCTTCGGGTTCTTTTCGATCCGGAAGAGCGGCATCTCGCCGGAGCGCTTGAAGACGGAAAAGACTGCTCTGTCCTTCAGATGGTCGATGGCATAATCGCGCCATTCCCCCTCGCCGACCATGCGGCCGTAGATCCAGAGGATCGCGTCCAGCTCGCGCCGGTGGAAGGTCACCGGAAGCGGGTCCTTGCTTTGCTTGTACTCCCTGAGATCGACGACGACCGAGGAACTATTGTCGACGGAGCGGCTTTCGCCGTGTCGCAAATCCGGCTGATCTGTCATCAGGTCTCCAAGGCCTCCGCTTGTGACAGGAGAGTGACAGTTTGCCCGAGCCGCCGCAAATTGCAAGAGCGCGGCCCCTCACATTCGGCCTACCGCAGCGCCGCACGTCCAGGCACCTTTCGCTGGGGACGAAGCAGTGCTTTCTCCCCAGCGCCGCATTTCAGTCAAAACAGCGCCTCATTTGCAGGGGATTTATGCATCCCGGTTTGGCGCCAGCGCGCCAAAGGGCCCGGCGGAGCGTATCGACCTTAACCCCAGCCCCGAATACGCTCGGCCGGGCCGCCCGGCATTTCACCCGTAATCGGATGAAATATCAGATATTTTTTCCCGCCATCACCACGGTCGCCCCGAGAATCGCTGCTGGATCGCCGTCGGCCGTTGCCGACTGCAGCAGAATCGCGCAGCCCTCGAGCTGCGGCCGCTGCAGGACGCTCGCCGGCAGCGTCAGACTGGTCGCCTTGCCGTCCCACATGCCTACGGTTTCGACATTGGTGACGCTGTGCAGATAGGAGATCTTCTTGCCGCTGTTTTCGCCTTTTTCGACGTCGATCGTCTTTTCCTTGTCGAAATAGACCATCACGACATTGGCCTTTCCCTGCCCTGCGCCGATTTTGATCTCCAGCTCGTCGCCGCGCATTGCCGCGCTGACGGGGATGGTCAGCCCGTTGCCTTCGCTGCTGTAGGTGTCGATCTTGCTGTTGATGCCGGTGAGATCGGCGCCGGCCAAATGGCCACGGCCATTGACGATCGCCTGCGGCGTATAGACGTTGCTGCGACCCATCGTCCTGGCATAGCCGTACTGCCGCTCGGTATTTTCCTTCGAGCTCAGCGTATCGGCCCAGCCGAGATAATTCCAGTAGTCGATGTGATAGGCGAGCGCGATGACATCGCCCTGATTCACCAGCTTGCGAAAGGCGGCATCAGCGGGAGGACAGGAGGAGCAGCCCTGCGACGTGAAAAGCTCGACGACGCCTTTGGGCTTGCCGTCTTCGGCCTGCAGCGAGCCTGCAAGAGCAACGCCGACGATCAGCGGAATCAAGAAACGGGGGGACATTCACCTGCACCTCTTTTTCAGCGCCGGCGGCGTTTGGAACCGAAGGCTCTGAGATATGAACGTACGAATAATCCTTCCGGGTCCAAACGAAAAATCACGAACGGGTGAGACCGTAGCTCGGCCGGAACGCAGCTGAAACAAATCATCGTGAGCCTCCGGCAAAGACTCTTGCAGCAAAGAAAAGCCGCCGGAAACGCTCTCCGGCGGCCATTATCAATCCACTCTCCTAGACCCGGGTGATTTTAGGCCGACCGGCCTAAAATCTGAATCCGGATCTACATCAAAGAAGAAGAGCATGATGTCGTCCGAAAACCGCTCACACTTTTCGGCATCATGCCCTGAAAATCAGGCAGCGAGATCACGCAGGACCGTCTGCAGAATGCCGCCATTGTTGAGGTAGATCACCTCGTCGAGCGTATCGACACGCGACAGCAGCGGAACTTCCTTCACAGTGCCGTCGCCATAGGTAATCTTGGCGATCTTCCTCTCGCGCGGCTTGATCTTGTCCAGCCCCTCGATGGTGACGAGCTCATCACCCTTGAGGCCGAGGCTCTGCCAGGTCGTGCCCTCTTCGAAGACGAAGGGGATGACGCCCATGCCGACCAGGTTCGAGCGATGGATGCGCTCGAAGCTCTGGGCGATGACAGCCTTGACGCCGAGCAGGTTGGTGCCCTTGGCAGCCCAGTCGCGCGAGGAGCCGTTGCCGTATTCGACACCGGCGAAGATGACGAGCGGAACGCCTTCTGCCTTGTACTGCATGGCGGCGTCGTAGATCGAAGTCTCTTCCTTCGACGGGTAGTGGATGGTGTAGCCGCCTTCCTTGCCGTTCGGGCCGAGCATATGGTTGCGGATGCGGATATTGGCAAAGGTGCCGCGCATCATCACCTCATGGTTGCCGCGCCGCGTGCCGTACTGGTTGAAGTCGGCAACCGCGACGTCATGGCCGATGAGGTAGGCGCCGGCCGGCGATGCCGCCTTGATCGAGCCGGCCGGAGAGATGTGGTCGGTGGTGATCTTGTCACCGAACAGGCCGAGGACGCGGGCGCCCTTGATGTCGGCAACGCCGGTGCCCTTCTTGCCCATGCCGACGAAGTAGGGTGGGTTCTGGACATAGGTCGAGTTGTCGTCCCAGGCATAGGTCTGGCCCGGCGGAACCTGAACCGCCTGCCAGTTGATGTCGCCCTTGAAGACATCGGCATATTTGCTTTCGTAGAGTTCGCGGGTGACGTATTTCTGGATGAACTCCTGCACCTCGTGCGAGGTCGGCCAGATATCCTTGAGGTAGACGGGCTTGCCGTTCTGGTCTTCGCCGATCGGCTCCTTGGTCAGGTCCTTCTGCACCGTGCCGGCGAGAGCATAGGCGACGACAAGCGGTGGCGAAGCAAGATAGTTCGCTTGGACGTCGGGCGAGATGCGGCCTTCGAAGTTGCGGTTGCCGGAGAGCACGCCGGAAACGATCAGACCCTTGTCGTTGATCGTCTTCGAGATCGGCGCCGGCAGCGGGCCGGAATTGCCGATGCAGGTGGTGCAGCCGAAGCCGACGAGATTGAAGCCGAGCTTGTCGAGATCGGCCTGCAGACCTGACTTGGCGAGATATTCACCGACCACCTGCGATCCCGGAGCCAGCGAGGTCTTGACCCACGGCTTGGTCTTCAGTCCCTTGGCAACGGCGTTGCGGGCGAGAAGGCCGGCCGCGATCAGCACCGACGGGTTGGAGGTGTTGGTGCAGGAGGTGATGGCGGCAATCGCGACGTCGCCGTGGCCGAGATCGAAATCGGTGCCTTCGACCGCATAGCGGTTGGCAAGCTGGCCGGGCTTCTTGTAGTCGGCATCCATCGAGCCGGCAAAGCCGGAAGCGATGTTTTCAAGCGCGATGCGGCCTTCCGGACGCTTCGGGCCGGCCATCGACGGCACGACGTCGCCGAGGTCGAGTTCCAGCGTGTCGGTGAAGACGAGGTCGGAACCGTCGCCTTCGCGCCACATGCCCTGGGCCTTCGAATAGGCTTCGACGAGGGCGATGCGGTCATGCGTGCGGCCGGACATGGTGAGGTAGTTGATGGTTTCGCCGTCAACCGGGAAGAAGCCGCAGGTGGCGCCGTATTCCGGACCCATGTTGCCGATTGTCGCGCGGTCAGCGAGCGGCATGTTGTCCATGCCGGGGCCGAAGAATTCGACGAACTTGGAAACGACGCCCTTCTTGCGCAGCATCTGCACGACGGTCAGAACGAGGTCGGTCGCGGTGACGCCTTCCTTGAGCTTGCCGGTCAGCTTGAAGCCGATGACTTCAGGCAGGAGCATCGAAACCGGCTGGCCGAGCATGGCGGCTTCAGCCTCGATACCGCCCACACCCCAGCCGAGAACGCCGAGACCATTGATCATCGTCGTGTGGCTGTCGGTGCCGACGCAGGTATCGGGATAGGCGATCGTCTCGCCGTCCTCTTCCTTGGTCCAGACGGTCTGGCCGAGATATTCGAGATTGACCTGGTGACAGATGCCGGTGCCCGGAGGAACGACGCGGAAATTCTTGAATGCCTGCTGGCCCCACTTCAGGAAGCGGTAGCGCTCGCCGTTGCGCTGATATTCCAGCTCGACATTCTTGGCGAAAGCCTGCGGCGTGCCGAACTCGTCGACGATGACGGAGTGGTCGATGACGAGGTCGACAGGAACAAGCGGATTGATCTTCTCGGGATCGCCGCCGAGCGACACCATCGCGTCGCGCATCGCGGCAAGATCGACGACGGCGGGAACGCCGGTGAAGTCCTGCATTAGCACGCGCGCCGGGCGATAGGCGATTTCGTTTTCGACAGCGCCCTTGTTGTTCAGCCACGCGGCGACGGCGAGGATGTGCTCCTTGGTCACCGACTGGCCGTCTTCGAAGCGCAGCAGATTTTCGAGCAGCACCTTCATCGAATAGGGA
The DNA here is from genome assembly GCF_017948245.1 of Rhizobium sp. NLR16a. NCBI lineage: Bacteria > Pseudomonadati > Pseudomonadota > Alphaproteobacteria > Hyphomicrobiales > Rhizobiaceae > Rhizobium > Rhizobium sp. NLR16a. Next base: position 196,715 of record NZ_CP072868.1, read on the forward strand.
AGCTTCGATACGCCGGCCAGACCGTTTGCCTCAGCCTTGGGCAGGCTGTAATAGACATACTCCTTTCCACCAACGGAAAGCGTGGAACGACAATTGAAACTGTCAAGAGATTTAGACACGAGAAACCCCGTTCTGATAGCCAACACAGTCGTGCGAACGCCTATGCACTTAATGCACATCAGGATGCGGGTACGGCCATTTCCGCTGTCCGCACGTGGAGCAGATGCTCCAAGTTCGGCGCAAGGATGAAATTCACGCCGACCGCTGGCGTGGTTGCCGGTCTTATAGATAATTTCCTAAAAACTTGCCATACCCGAGCACTGCCAAAACCAGACATTTTTTGAGCCTTCCGAAAGCCGCAACGAAGAAAGAGCAGACGCATGCAACTCACCGCCGAAAATCTGGCTGCAAGGCGCGGTGAGGATCTCATTTTCGTAAACATTTCCTTTCACTTGACGGCCGGAGAAGCCCTCGTTCTGACCGGCAAAAATGGATCGGGAAAATCCACTTTGCTGCGCGTTGCCGCCGGTCTTCTTAAGCCCGAAAAGGGAACTGTCATCTTCCGCGATAAAGAGAGCCCGCAAGGCCGCCATCCGGGCGAGGTCAGCCATTACCTCGGCCATCGAAATGCGATGAAGAATGAACTTACGGTTGCGGAGAATTTGGAATTCTGGCAGTCCTTCCTCAGCAGCCCGGGCGCCGCCGGCCTCCCTGTCGATGACGCCGCCGAAGCCGTCGGCCTCTTAGGGATCACCCACCTTCCCTTCGGCTATCTCTCCGCCGGCCAGCAACGCCGCTTCGCCTTCGCCAAGCTGCTCGTCGCCCACCGCCCCATCTGGATCCTCGACGAGCCCACCGCGGCCCTCGACGCCAGCGCCGACCGGCTGTTTGCCGGATTGATCGAAGCGCATCTGGCAAAAGGCGGCATCGTGCTGGCGGCAACTCATCAGCCACTGGGGCTCCAGAATGTGCAGGAATTGAAGATGACGGGCTTTGCCGGCGTGGATCAGGGAGTGTGGGGATGACCACCCTCTTTCTCCGCGACCTGAAACTTTCCATCCGCGCCGGCGGCGGCGCGCTGATCGGCGTGCTGTTCTTCCTGACCATCGTCGCCGTCATCCCCTTCGGCGTCGGACCCGATCTCAAGCTGCTCTCGCGCATCGGCCCCGCCATTGTCTGGATCGGCGCGCTGCTTGCCGCCCTTCTCGGCCTCGACCGGCTGTTCCAGGCCGAGCGCGACGATGGGTCGCTCGACCTGATGCTGATGCAGGAAACGCCACTTGTGCTCACCGTGCTCCTCAAATGCTTCGCCCACTGGACCGCGACCAGCCTGCCGCTGGTCATCGCTTCGCCGCTGCTCGGCCTGTTCATGAACATGGACGAGACGGCGATCGGCGCCACCATGCTGACGCTCTTCGTCGGATCGCCGGCGATCACCTTCATTGGCGCCGTCGGGGCTGCCGTCGCCGTTGCCCTGCCCCGCGGCGGTCTGCTGGTCTCGATCCTCGTATTGCCTTTGACGATCCCCGTGCTGATCTTCGGTGTCAGCGCCACCTATGCCGCGGTCGAGGATCCTGCGCCATTCCTGCCGCCCTTCCTCATATTGATCGCACTGACGCTGTTCTTTGCGGTCATCGGCCCCGCCGCCGCCGCCTTGGCGCTGCGAAACACGTCGGATTGAATGCCTTTCGATTGCGGGAAAAGCCGGATCAAGGTAAGGAAGCGCTCATGAGCCAAACCAGCCTTGCCATCAGCAAAATCAGCGATCTCGCCAACCCGACGCGGTTTCTGGCGCTGGCCGCGCGCATCATTCCCTGGATGGCCAGCATTACCGTTCTCTGTTTTGCGGTCGGTCTTTATCTGAGCTTCGCGACCGAAGGCGATTACCAGCAGGGCGAGACGGTGCGCATCATGTATATCCATGTGCCCGCCGCGTGGCTGTCGATGATGTGCTATACGATCATGAGCTTCTCGGCGATCGGCACGCTGGTGTGGCGCCACCCGCTCGCTGATGTTTCCGCCAAGGCCGCAGCCCCGCTCGGCGCCGCCTTTACGCTGCTGGCGCTCATCACCGGCTCGCTCTGGGGCAAGCCGATGTGGGGCACCTGGTGGGTCTGGGATGCCAGACTGACCTCTGTCTTCATCCTCTTTCTGATGTATCTCGGCCTCATTGCGCTGAGCCGCGCCATCGACGATCCCTCGAGGGCCGCACGCGTCTCCGCCGTGCTGATCCTCGTGGGCTTCGTCAACATCCCGATCATCAAGTTTTCCGTCGACTGGTGGAACACGCTGCATCAGCCGGCAAGCGTGATACGCCTCGATGGCCCGGCGATCGATCCGGAATTCCTGCGCCCGCTCTTCGTCATGGCGACCGCCTTCACGCTGCTCTTCTTCACCCTGCACCTCATGGCCATGAGAAACGAGATCTGGCGCCGCCGCGTCGCCGCCCAGCGCCGTCTTGCCGCCCGCATGGCCAGCCGGGAGGAATAGGTCGTGACGCACGCCTTCTATGTCTATGCATCCTATGGCATCGCCGCATTGGTGACACTCGCCGTCATCCTGTGGACCTGGGCCGACGGCCGGGCGCGCCGACGGGAACTGGCAGCGCTCGAAGCCGCCGGCATCCGCCGCCGCTCGGCGCGGCCAAAGGACGGCGAATGAACGACGCACAGGAAAAAACGACCGGCAAGCCCCGAGGACTTGGCCGCTACGCCCTGGCGCTTCTGCCGCTGATCGTGTTCGCCGGCATTGCGGCGACGGCCGCGAAGATGCTCTATGACCAGGATTTCCACGGCAAAAACATCGCCGAAATCCCGTCCGCCCTAATCGGCACCAAGGCGCCGTCGCTGAACCTTCCGCCACTCGACGGCACCAACCTGCCGGCGCTGACCGACGCCGCGATCAACGGCAAGCTGACGCTTGTCAACGTCTTCGCCTCCTGGTGCATCCCCTGCCGCAACGAACACCCTATTCTCAAGGAACTCGCCAAAGACGGCCGGCTGAACATCGTCGCCATCAATTACAAGGACAAGAACGAGAACGCCCTGCGCTTTCTTGGCGAACTCGGCAATCCCTATCAAGCGATCGGCGTCGATCCAAACGGCAAGGCGGCGATCGACTGGGGCGTCTACGGCATCCCGGAAAGTTACCTCGTCAGCGCCGACGGTACCATCCTCTACAAGCGCGTCGGCCCCTTCGACGACATCAGCCTGAAGGAAGGCCTGTATCCGGCGATGGAAAAGGCGCTGGGCAAGCCGGCTTCGTAAGTTTCTCCCTACGAACATACGATTAGCTGTCGATTACGCCCGCCGAGGGCGATGCCTCCAGCCCCGCGCCTTCAGTGATCATTGATCCGGCTCCACGGACCGGCCGCACGCCATTCACCGGCGATCAATCTTTTCGCGATGGTTCATATCAAAACCTCTGCTTAGACATCAGAATGTTGATTTCAGACATCAATAGGCACATCATGGACCTCAACTGTCAGAGTGTGCGCAAGATAAGCGATGTTTAATCGTGATCACTGCAGCTCAGATGCGGGCCGCCAGGGCCATTCTCGGTATCGACCAGCGGCAGTTGGCCGAACTGACGGGAGTTTCGGTTCCGACGATCCAGAGAATGGAGGCGAGTGCCGATGTGGTGCGCGGGAATGTCGACACCCTGATGCGTCTGCTGGCGGCGCTGGACAGTGCAGGTGTCGAGGTGATCAACGAGGGAGCCGTTAGCACGGATGGCGGGCGCGGGGTCAGGCTTAAAGCGAAGACCAAGCCCTCAGAGAGCGCAACCACGGAACGGTTGGCGTCCTTGTCCACAGCGAGGACGAACTCGTGACATCGGTTTCAGTCCTATTGTTATGCGCGGCGGCATTGCTTGGGACGGCGGTTTTGGCGGTACTGCTCACTCATTCGAGCCGGTCGACGCCAGTTGTCTACGGTGTGAGCCTGGCTTTCTCCGCCATCGCCTTTGTCACTGCCCTCGCATATCTTGTCGGAGGGCATCCTTCCGCCGAAGCATCGTTGCTTGCCCTTCCTATCGGCCTTCCGTGGCTGGGAAGCCATTTCCGGCTCGATGCGCTCGCTGCCTTCTTCATAATCGTCGTCAATCTCGGCAGTGCCCTTTCGGCTCTCTACGCCCTCGGTTACGGCCGTCACGAACATGCGCCGCATCGCGTGCTGCCGTTCTTTCCCGCCTTCCTCTCCGGCATGAACCTGGTGATCCTGGCAGACGATGCCTTCACCTTCCTCATCTCCTGGGAGTTCATGTCGCTTGCTTCCTGGGCGCTGGTGATGGCCCACCATCGCGATGCCGATAACCGGAAGGCCGGCTACGTCTACATCGTCATGGCGAGCGCCGGCTCGCTTGCCCTGTTGCTCGCATTCGGCCTGCTTGCAGGATCTGCCGGCGATTATAGCTTCGCAGCCATGCGGTTATCGGCGCACAGTCCGTTTGTGGCCGGCCTCGCGCTTGTCCTGCTGCTGCTCGGCGCCGGTTCCAAGGCTGGTCTCGTGCCGCTGCATGTCTGGTTGCCGCTGGCGCATCCAGCAGCCCCAAGCCATGTTTCCGCCTTGATGAGCGGCGTCATGACCAAGGTCGCGGTCTATGGTTTCATCCGGGTGGTCTTCGATCTGCTCGGCATGCCGACCTGGTGGTCGGGTATCGTCGTGCTGATCATCGGCAGCGGGAGCGCCGTGCTCGGCATCCTGCAGGCGCTGATGGAGAGCGATCTCAAACGATTGCTCGCCTACAGCACCATCGAAAATATCGGGGTGATCTTCGTCAGCCTCGGGCTGGCGCTTGCCTTCAAGGCGAACGGTATGGGGCTGGCGGCAGCATTAGCGCTGACTGCCGCGCTATTTCATGTCCTCAACCATTCATTCTTCAAGAGCTTGCTCTTCTTCGGCGCCGGCGCGGTGCTGACGGCGACCGGTGAGCGGAGCATGGACAAGCTCGGCGGCCTTATCCATCGCATGCCGGTCACGAGCGTCGTTTTCCTCGTCGGCTGCGTCGCGATCTCGGCCCTGCCGCCATTCAATGGCTTTGTTTCCGAGTGGCTGTCGTTCCAGGCTATGCTGCAGAGCCCGGTTCTGCCGCAATGGGGCTTGAAGATTCTGGTGCCGGCGGTGGGCGGCATGCTGGCTTTATCGGCTGCCCTGGCGGCTGCCTGTTTCGTCAAGACATTCGGCGTGACCTTTCTCGGTCGTCCTCGCACCATTGTGGCCGAGAAGGCGGTGGAGGTCGATCGCTTCTCGCTCGCGGCGATGTGCGTGCTGGCCGCGCTGTGTCTTCTGGCGGGGATCCTGCCGGGGATCGTCATCGATGCGCTCGCGCCCGTAACGCTGTCGCTGATCGGGGAACAGGTGCCGATGCAGACGGATATTCCATGGCTGTCGATTGTGCCGATCGCCGAGAGCCGCAGTACCTATAATGGTCTTCTGGTATTCCTGTTCACCCTCTTCTCAGCGTCGTCGACGGCCTATCTCATCCACCGTTTCGCCTCGCGGGCGCTGCGCCGGGCGCCCGCCTGGGATTGCGGCTTTCCCGAAATCAACCCGGCGACGCAATACACGGCAGGCAGCTTTGCCCAGCCGGTTCGGCGCGTTTTCGGGACGGTGGTTTTCCGCGCCCGCGAAAGGGTGGACATGCCGCCGCCGGGGGATCTTCGGCCGGCGCGTTTTGCCGTCGAGGCGCATGACCTGATTTGGGAAGGGCTCTACCTGCCGATCGTCGGCGCCGTCGGGTTTGCCGCCGAAAAGCTCAACCATCTGCAATTCCTGACGATCCGGCGCTATCTGAGCCTGGTCTTCCTCGCGCTCGTCTTCCTGCTTCTGGTGCTGGCGCTATGGTCATGATCTCCGCTCTCCTCGTCCAGGCCGTTCAGATGGCGCTCGTCGTGCTGATCGCGCCGCTGCTGACCGGTTTTATCCGTCTGATCAAGGCGCGGTTGCTGCGCCGGCGGGGGCCCTCCATGATCCAGCCCTACCGCGACATTCTGCGGCTCGTGCGCAAGGAAGTGGTGCTGGCCGAGAATGCGTCATGGCTGTTCCGGATAACGCCCTACCTCATCTTCGCCGCGACCTGGGTCGCGGCTGCAGTCATCCCGACTTTCGCCACTGGCCTCATCTTTAGCTGGACGGCCGATCTGATCGCCATCATCGCACTGCTTGGCAGCGCGCGTTTCTTTCTGGCGCTCGCCGGCATGGACGTCGGCACCAGCTTCGGCGGCATCGGATCGAGCCGCGAAGTGATGATCGCAACGCTGGCAGAACCGTCGATGCTGCTCATCATCTTCACGCTCGCCCTGATCGCCGGCTCGACCCAGCTTTCGAGCATCGCCGCCTTCATGACGTCACCGCAGGTGGGGCTGCGGGTTTCGCTGGCGATCGCCTTGATCGCGCTCGTCATGATCGCAATCGCCGAAAACGCGCGTATTCCCGTTGATAATCCCGCTACCCATCTGGAACTGACCATGGTGCATGAGGCCATGGTGCTCGAATATTCCGGACGGCACCTCGCAATTATCGAATTGGCGGCCTTCCTGAAGCTCGAACTCTACATCTCGTTGATCGCCTGCATGTTCGTTCCGTGGAAACTCGCCGAATTGGGAGAAGGCCCTTCTGCCTATCTGGCTGGCATCCTTGCCTATCTTGCCAAGCTCGCAGTCGGCGGTGCTCTCCTCGCCCTGTTCGAAACGGCAACCGCCAAGATGCGGGTTTTCCGGGTGCCGGAATTTCTTGGCGCCGCGCTGATGCTCGGCCTGCTCGCGACTCTGTTGCGCTTCGTTTCAAGGAGCCTTTGATGAACGGTGCGGTCTTCGACATCGCCCATATGCTCGCCGGCGGCCTGGTCTTGGTCAGCATGATGATGCTCTATCAGGACCGTCTCTACGCATTGCTCAACGTCTTCGCGCTGCATTCGCTGATATTGACGCTGTCGGTCGCTTGGCAGGCCTTCGTCCAGGATGCTCCGCATCTCTATGTCACGGCGGCGATCGCTCTCGTCTTCAAGGCAATCGTTATCCCCGTCGTACTCCATCGCATGATCCGCCAACTCGGCATCCACCGCGAGATCGAGGCCGTTGTCGGCATCGGCTCCACCATGCTCGCTGGCATCGCTCTCGTCGCTTTGGCGACGGTTATAATGCTGCGGGTGACGCCGGAGGCGGATCCTTTGGCGCGCGAGGACCTCGCCTTCGCATTATCCGTCCTGCTGCTGGGATTGCTGATCATGGTCACCCGCCGCAACGCGGTCAGTCAGGTCGTGGGCTTCATGTCGCTCGAAAATGGGCTGGTGCTCGCCGCGACCGGCGCCAAGGGCATGCCGCTCGTCGTCGAGATCAGCGTCGCCTTCTCGATCCTGATCGCCTTCATCGTCATCGGCGTTTTTCTGTTTCGCATCCGCGAACGCTTTGACACGGTCGATGTCCGCGCGCTGGATGACTTCAAAGGGAGACGGCGGAAATGAATGCGTTCTCCTCCGTCGTGGCCTTCGATGCCGTGACAGCCGTCCTTGTGATACCGCTCGTTGCGGCTGCCCTCCTGGCGCTTTTGCCCGGTTATCGGATGACCGCACGGCTGAACGTATTTGCAAGCCTGCTGACCTTGCTCGCCGCGCTTTCCTTGTTCCCGGCCGAACGGCCGGCTCCGGGGCAATATCTGCTCGTCGACGATCTCAATATCGTCTTCATCGTCCTCAACAGCTTCGTGGGCTTTACCACCAGCATCTTCAGTGCCAGCTACATTGCGCATGAACTGGATATCGGCCGGCTGACGCCTGCAAACCTTCGTTTCTACCATGCCATGTATCAGATCATGATGTTCGGCATGAATCTGGCATTCGTGTCCAACAATATCGGCCTGATGTGGGTCGCCGTCGAGCTTGCAACGCTCACCACCGTGCTGATGGTCGGCATCTACCGTACCCACGAAGCACTGGAAGCTGCCTGGAAATATTTCATTCTGGGAAGCGTCGGCATCGCGTTTGCGCTTTTCGGCACCATTCTCATCTACCTGGCGGCGCAGCCGGTGGTCGGCGAAGGCTATGACGCCATGGTCTGGACCATTCTGATCGAGCACGCCTCGGCCTTCGATCCGGCGCTTCTCAACGTCGCTTTCGTATTTCTGCTGCTTGGATATGGCACCAAGATCGGTCTCGCGCCATTGCATGCCTGGCTGCCGGATGCCCATGCCGAGGGCCCGACGCCGATCTCGGCGGTCCTGTCCGGCTTGCTCCTGAATGTCGCGCTCTATGCGGTCTTGCGCTTCAAGATGCTGTTGTCGGCCAATCCCGAAGCTCTTGCGCCTGGACCGCTGATGATGACGATGGGGCTCGCCTCGCTGATTTTCGCGGCATTCATGCTCTACCGCCGCCGCGACATCAAACGCCTGTTCGCCTATTCTTCGATCGAGCACATGGGCCTCATCGTCTTTGCTTTCGGCCTCGGCGGAGCATTCGCCAATTTCGCCGGACTATTGCATATGGTCATGCATTCGCTGACGAAATCGGCGATCTTCTTCGCCGTCGGCCATATCGCTCAGGTCAAGGGAACGCAAAGGCTCTCCGCCATCCGCGGCCTCAGCGAAACGCATCCGGGGCTGGGCTGGGGCTTGCTGACCGGCGTTGTCGCCATCGCCGGCGTGCCGCCGGCGGGGATATTCATGAGCGAGTTCCTGATCGTCAGTTCAGCTTTCGCAAAGCAACCGCTGCTCGCCATTCCGCTCGTCTTCGGATTGCTGGTCGCTTTCGGTGCACTGCTGCTGCGGCTCACGGGAGCGGTGTTCGGACAGCCCCGCGGCAGCACGGCGCCCGCCGAGGCATCCTATGTGCCGATGTATGCTCATCTCATGCTGGTGCTTGTCGCCGGCGTCTATCTGCCGTCAGAGCTGGTTGCCTGGTTCCAGCATATCGCCAACCTTCTTCGATGATGCGAGGGGAGATGTCGACGCTCAGTGATGTCCTCGAGAAAGGTCGTTCCGTACCGCACCACGCTCCGTGGCAACGCGCCATCGTCGATGCGGTCACATGGACATCGGCCATATCGGCGCTATCCGAAGGGCGCCTGATCCTGCTCGGTCTATGGGGCGAGGCGAGTGCCGTTCATATGGCCTTACTCGACGAACCGACCCGCGCAATCGGGGTTCTCAGTCTGGAAGAGCTGGAGGAGGGCGGCTATCCTTCCGTCGCGCAATTGCATCCGCCGGCCTTGCGGCTGGAGCGGGCGCTCCGCGATCTCACGGGGCTTGACCCACGGGATTTGCCGGATAGCCGGCCGTGGCTCGATCACGGCTGCTGGGATCTGCGCCATCCCCTCGGAGAACGCGGGATCGCGTTGCCGGAAGCCGGTCCTTATGCCTTTTTGCCCGCCGAAGGTGACAGTCTGCACCAGATCGCGGTTGGCCCGGTGCACGCCGGCATCATCGAGCCGGGACATTTCCGCTTTGCAGCCAATGGCGAGACGGTCGTCCGCCTTGAGGAGCGACTCGGTTACGTCCACAAGGGGATAGAGGCGCTGATGGAGGGCGCGGATCCGATTCGCGGATCCCAGCTCGCCGGGAGAGTGTCCGGCGACAGCACCGTCGCATACGCCTATGCCTTTTCGTGTGCCGTCGAGGCCGCATTGGGGATCGTTGTTCCGCCGCGGGCGATCTGGTTGCGCGCTCTGATGGCGGAATTGGAACGGCTCGCCAACCACTTTGGCGACATCGGCGCCATCTGCAACGACGCCGCGTTTCCTCTGATGCTGGCTCATTGCGGCGTGCTGCGCGAGCGTGTGTTGCGGGCAGCCGATGCCGCCTTCGGTCACCGCCTGATGCGCGACCGTATCGCCCCCGGCGGCGTCACCCGCGATCTGAACGGCGGCGGAGCGGCCGGCTTGCGAAGCCTCCTTCTCGAAATCCGCCATCGGTTTCCGGCCCTGGTCGAGCTCTACGACAACACCGCCTCGTTGCAGGACCGGACGGTCGGCACAGGTAGGCTGCGCGCCGAATTGGCGCGCGCGTACGGGGCCGGCGGCTACGTCGGGCGCGCATCCGGGCGCGGTTTCGATGCCCGGCACGTCTTGCTCTACCCGCCCTATGATCATTTGGTCTTCGGCGTTCCGGTGCTTAATGACGGCGACGTTAACGCCCGCGTCTGGATCCGTATTCGGGAGGTCGACGAGAGCCTGTTGCTCATCGAGCAGATTCTCGATCGTCTCCCGATCGGATCTATCCTCAACGCGATCCCTTCCGTCGGTGAACGTCGGGAAGGCATGGCGCTTGTCGAGGGTTTTCGTGGTGACGTCCTGGTCTGGCTTCGGCTTGCACCGGAGGGTGTCGTCGAACGCTGCCATCTGCGCGATCCATCTTGGTTTCAGTGGCCGCTGATCGAGGCAGCGATCGAAGGCAATATCGTTGCCGATTTCCCGCTCTGCAACAAGTCGTTCAATTGTTCCTATTCTGGTCATGATCTTTGAAGGCAGGGTCGCATGCGAAAACTCCTTTTCGAAAACCTGATCCGCCTGCCGCTGACAGAACCGGCGCCATCCCCCTCCGATGCGGCCATGGAAGAGCTCATCGCCGCTATCGACAAAACCGCGCGCCGGCGCCTTGGGCGCAGCCTATCAATCCGCGCAGTCGATGCCGGTTCCTGTAACGGCTGCGAGTTGGAGATGCATGCGCTGAGCAATGCCTTCTACGATATCGAGCGTTTCGGCATGCGTTTCGTTGCCTCGCCGCGCCATGCCGACGTGCTGCTCGTAACCGGCCCCGTAACCAAGAACATGCGCGAAGCACTAGAACGGACAAACAACGCCACACCGGCTCCAAAGTGGGTGGTTGCGCTCGGTGGTTGCGCCCGCGACGGTGGCTGTTTTGCGGGCAGTTATGCGGTTGTCGGCGGAGTTTCCAAGGTCATACCCGTCGACCTTCATATTCCAGGTTGCCCGCCGTCGCCGACGGACATCCTCCGAGGTCTTCTTTCTTTACTTGAATACGTCGATACAGGAGGCTGCGCTTCGTGACGGCGAGGTTCAATGGTTCGACTTCTCCAGGCTGGACTTGTTGCAATTGGGATGCTGATCACGGCGGCACTCGGCCTTCTCGCTGCCGTCCGGCGCAGGGCCTTTTCACCGGAGCCGCCACGGCGACGGTTACAATCTCGAAAGCCGGACATCCATCAAATGGATCCGTCCACACGCCTTGCCATTGACCTGGTCGAGAAGGTTTTCATCCGGGATTTCGGATGGTCTTTCCGCAGGCAGACGGATTCGAACATCGGTATCGACGCTCGCGCTGAAATCCTCGAAAACGGTTGGCCAACGGGCCGGCTTCTGCCGCTGCAGATCCGACCGATGTCCTGCGCGGAGAGAACCGAAGGCCATTACATCTATCGCGGTGAAAAACACCATCTGGACTGTTGGGCGAGGCATTCGCTACCCGTTTGCGTCATCATCGTTGACACCGAAACCGGACTGATATTGTGGCAGCGAATGGAGAAGCAGCTATGGGAGGAAGTGAGGATGGAATGGTCGATTGCCATCCCGGCAACCAACTTGCTCGACGCCACTGCCAGGCTCTGTTTCGAGGAGGCGATACCGACCGATCCGGAATTCCTGATGCGCTCGGCCTTTGCGCTCGATCTCGTTTTGATGGAGCAAATACAAGACCAGACAACGTTTTTCGTATGGGACGAGTGGGGCGATACAACTGCGATCTTTGGCAATCTCCGCATCTACATCGGTGAAGGCCAGGAGGCAGAGCCGGATGTGCAGATCGATTATCGTCTCCGAGCTCACAACCTCCACGACGTCATGGTCAGGCTTTTCCCCTGGGCGATCTATTCGTATGCCGAACCTATTTCGGAATATTCCGGTGAGGTTGCCGTTCATATTCTGGAAGTCGAACTGCGGCCCGAAGCGCGTGCCTATCTGGAGGCCGAGAATTTCCTGGTTGCAGGCTATCCCGAGGATGAGGCGCCATCGGCCCCGGAACCTCAGGACTTCATCACGGAAGAAGAGGAAAGTGAGTTTTGGCGCAGCCGGGGAACACCTCACGATCCTCGCGATTGGCAGGATTAGGAGCAGCGGGAAAGATTGGGGAGGGGATTTTATTGCCCCTAAACCCCACCCTGCCAGATCTTGATCGCCTCAACCGGCCAGATCAGCATCAGCACATTCAGCGTCAGATTATCCCGGATCATATACCCGGTGGAAATCTCGAAGAAGATGGCGACGGCCACGGTCAACGCTATCGGCGCCCGCCAGGCGAAGAAGAAGCCGACGCACATGAAGACGGTGTCCATCGCCGAATTCAGGATGCTGTCGCCGTAATAATCGAGCGCGATCGTCGCGGTGCGGTAGCGGTCGATGATGAGAGGGGAGTTTTCCAGCAGTTCCCAGCCGGACTCGATGACGAGCGCCAGGAGCAGACGCGCCATCAGCGGCTTACGGCGCAGGAGCAGATAGCTCAGTCCGTAAAACAGGAAGCCGTGGATAATGTGCGACGGCGTGTACCAATCCGACAGATGCTGCGAGTTGCCGCTGGTATTGACCCCGCCCTCCCACAGCTTGACATAGCCGCAGGCGCAGATCGGCACGCGCCCCATCAGATGCTCGGCGACGACTTGGGCGACCAGGACCGCAAGGCACGCGACGAACCATAAGGTCTGATGCCTGATCCGGTATTCGACGTCTGCAGCGCTCACTTTTCACCGTCCGTTTCGGGATTGAGGCTATGTTTCAGCACCAGCGGCATCTGCGCCAGCGTGAAGATGATGGTGATCGGCATCGTGCCCCAGACCTTGAACGCGACCCAGGTATCGTCGGAAAAGTTGCGCCAGACGACTTCGTTCAGCACGGCGAGGAACAGAAAGAAGATGCCCCAACGGATCGTGAGTTTGCGCCAGCCTTCGGCATCGAGCTGGAAGGCGGCGTTGAAGACATAGCCGAGCAGCGACCGGCCAAAGGCGAGCCCGCCGAGCAGCGCCACCCCGAAGAGCGTGTTGACGATGGTCGGCTTCATCTTGATGAAGGTCTCGTTCTGCAGCCAGATCGACAGCGAGCCGAAGATGACGACGACGATGCCGGAGACGAAGGGCATGATCGGTAGATGGCCGAGCACGATCTTCGAAACTACAAGCGAAATCACCGTCGCCGCCATGAAGAGCCCGGTCGCGACGAACAGCGGCCCGCCCAGTTCGGAAAGGGCGGGAAATTTTTCGACCAGCCATTGGCCACGCAGATTGGCGAAGAAGAAGATCATCAGCGGCCCGAGTTCCAACGCCAGTTTCAGTATCGGATGATGGCGGTCGGCCGCGGACGGGGTGATATTGCTTTCGGTGGTCATGCGTTCTTCGAACCTGCTATTGCTGAAAACCTGTTTCCCGACCGTCCCTTGCAGGCTTTCGGCGGCATATCTGTGGCATCATTGCCCGAGCCCGGCAATGGCATGGGCAAAATCCTCGGCCTCGAACGGCTCCAGGTCTTCCACGCCCTCGCCGACACCGATGAAATAGACCGGCAGCTTGTGCTTGGCGGAGATCGCAACGAGAATGCCGCCCCGTGCCGTGCCGTCGAGCTTGGTCATGATCAGCCCGTTGACGCCGGCGACATTGCGGAAGATCTCGACCTGGCTCAGCGCATTCTGCCCCGTCGTGGCGTCGAGCGTCTGCAGTACGGTGTGCGGCGCATCGGGATCGAGCTTGCCGAGCACGCGCACGATCTTTTCGAGCTCGGCCATCAGCTCGGCCTTGTTCTGCAGCCGGCCGGCGGTATCGACGATCAGCACGTCGCATTTTTTCGCCTTCGCCTGTTCGAAGGCATCATAGGCAAGACCGGCGGCATCGGAGCCGAGCTTGGTGCCGATGAATTCGGAATTGGTTCGCTCAGCCCAGATCTTCAGCTGCTCGATCGCCGCCGCGCGGAATGTATCGCCGGCGGCCAGCATCACCTTCAGCCCGGCGCCCGAAAGCTTCGCCGCAAGCTTGCCGATCGTCGTCGTCTTGCCGGTACCGTTGACGCCGACGACGAGGATGACATGCGGCTTGTGCGAGAGATCGAGCTGCAGCGGCTTGGCGACCGGCGTCAAAACCTTGGCGATTTCGGACGCCATAATCCGGCTGACATCCTCGCCGGTCACATCCTTGCCATAGCGCTCGGAAGCCAGCGTATCGGTAACGCGCAACGCCGTTTCGACGCCGAGATCGGCCTGGATCAGCAGATCTTCGAGATCCTGCAGCGTCTCGTCGTCGAGCTTGCGCTTGGTGAAGAGCGCTGTGATCTGGCCGGTGAGCTGCGAGGAGGTGCGCGCAAGCCCGTTCCGCAGACGCTGGAACCAGCTGAGCTTCGGCTGCGGGGCAATGGGCTCCGGTGCAATGATCGCAGGGCCGGTGGTGAAGCCTTTGGGGAGGACGGGAGATTCAGCCTTCGGCCATTCCGTAATCGTCTCGGAAGGCTCGGCGGATGTGATCCCCCCCTCTGCCCTGCCGGGCATCTCCCCCACAGGGGGGGAGATCGGCTGAACGGCGATCTCTTGCTCCACATCGAGTTCAGGCTCTTCTGGAAGCAGGTCTGCGCCATCCGCTGTCTCTTCCGCGGAAACCGACACCTCCGGCTCCGAACGATCTCGCCCATTGTGGGGGAGATGTCCCGCAAGGACAGAGGGGGGTGTTTCCACCACGTCCACAGCCATCGGCTGGGCTTCCGTCTCCGCTTCCGCCTCGGCTTCCAGCAGCGACAGCGGAACAACGCCGATATCGCTCAGCTGGTCCGGAGCCGGCAGGATCGCGGGCTCAGCATCGTCACGCTCTTCCTCGGCGCCCTCGCCGACATCCGCAGCCGGCCCGCCGGCCGTATCCATCTCCTCGGGAAGAACAGGATCTTCCGCAATCGGCAGGTCCTCGTCGCGCGAGCGTGGCTCGAGCTCCCTTTCCACGGTCTCAGGCAGGGGTTCCTCAGCCGGCTTGCCGAAGGTGAAGACCTTTTTGATGAAACTGAGCGCCATGGGAATTCCGTGAAAGTCAGGCCGCTGCGGCCGTCAATTGCATGTCGAGATGCTTGCCATTGTGGCCGGTGATCGTCGCCGGCACAAGTTCGCCGGGACGAAGGCCGGCGGCTGCGACCAGCGTGAAGTTTTCCGTATGGGCCAGGCCGTTGTTTTCAACAAGCAGCCACTGCCGGGTTCCGACCATGCCATCGAGATGGGATTGATGCAGCCTCTGTCCAGTGGCGCGCAGCCTTGCCGCGCGATCCTTGACCAGCGACCGGTCGAGCTGCGGCATGCGGGCGGCCGGCGTGCCGGGACGCGGGCTGTAGGGGAAAACGTGCAGGTGCGCGATGCCAGCCTCTTCGGCGAGCCGCACTGTATTGGCGAACATCTCTTCCGTTTCCGTGGGGAAACCGGCGATCATATCGGCGCCGAAGCTCATTTCAGGGCGAAGGCGGCGCGCTTCCTCGATGAAACGCAGCGCATCGGCGCGCGAGTGCCGGCGCTTCATCCGCTTCAGGATCATGTCGTCGCCATGCTGCAGCGATAGATGCAGATGCGGCATGAAACGCGGCTCGTCGGCAATGAGGTCCATCAGATGGGCGTCGGCCTCGATGCTGTCGATCGAGGAAAGCCGCAGACGACGGATTTCAGGGAGCTGTTTCAGCAGCGTCTTCGCCAGAAGGCCGAGCGTCGGCGCGCCGGGCAGATCGGCGCCATAGCTGGTGGCGTCGACGCCGGTCAGCACGATCTCGCGATAACCGCTGTCGGCGAGTTTGCGCGCCTGATCGACGACCGCACCCATCGGCACGGAGCGGGAATTGCCGCGGCCATAGGGGATGATGCAGAAGGTGCAGCGATGGTCGCAGCCGTTCTGCACCTGAATGAAGGCGCGCACGTGGCCGTCGATGTGCCTTACCATCTGCGGCGCCGTCGCCTTGACGCTCATGATATCGTTGACGCGGAGCTTCTCTTCGGCCGAAACGCCGAAATCCGGCAGGCTGCGATAAGAGGCGCTCGTCAGCTTCTCCTCGTTGCCGAGCACCGCATCGACCTCCCCCATGGCAGCGAAGGTTTGTTTTTCCGTCTGCGCGGCGCAGCCGGTGACGATGATGCGGGCATGCGGATTGTCGCGCCGCGCCCGGCGGATCGCCTGGCGGGCCTGGCGCACGGCCTCGCCGGTTACGGCGCAGGTGTTGACCAGGATGGCGTTGTTGAGCCCGGCCTTCTGGGCCTGCGCCTTCATCACTTCGGATTCATATGTGTTGAGGCGGCAGCCGAAGGTAATGACCTCGATGCCGCTCACTGCGCCTCGACCTCTCGGGTGCCGTCGCGCGACCAGAGGCCGGTCGAAGGATCGACCCGGCCCGACCATTCCCATTCCGCCGGTCCCGTCATGATGACGTGATCGTCACGCTCGCGCCATTCGATGGAAAGTGTCGCCGGCGGCTTGGCGCTTGCCACGTTGATCGTGACCTTGCGGCCGGTGCGGCCGGTGCGCGCCGCGCTGACGGCGGCCGAACAGGCGGCCGAACCGCAGGCAAGCGTCAGTCCCGCACCGCGCTCCCATGTGCGCGTCGTCACCGATGTCGGCGAGGTCACCTGCGCCAGCGTGATGTTGGCGCGCTCGGGAAACATCGGATGGTTTTCGAGTAACGGCCCGAAGCGGGCGAGATCATAGGACATCACGTCCCTGTCCACCCAGAAGATCGCGTGCGGATTGCCCATCGACATTGCCGAGGGCGAATGCAGCACCGGATTGTCGATCGGGCCGATTTGCAGTTCGATGCGGCTGGTGTCGCGGAATTCTTCCGCCAGCGGAATCCTGTTCCAATCGAAGACCGGCCGGCCCATATCGACGGAGATCGTCCCGTCCTCGTGCTCGACGGCATTGAGAATGCCGGCGACCGTCTGGAAGGTGAAGGCCTTCTTTCCGGTCTCGGCGGCAAGCGCCTGCACGACGCAGCGTGTGCCGTTGCCGCAGGCCTGCGCCTTCGAGCCGTCGGAATTCAGGATATCGATGAAGGCATCGGTGCCGTCGGCCTTCGGATCATGGATCGCCATGATCTGGTCGAACTCGGTCTCAGGATCGGCATTGAGCGCGACCGCCGCCGCAGGCGTCACCTTGTCCGTCCGTCCGCGCATGTCGACGACCAGGATCTTGTTGCCAAGCCCATTCATCCTCGCGAATTCGACCGTTGCGTTCATGGTATCATTCCGTCCGTCTTTCCGCTGTATATGGCGGAAACGCGAGGGAATTACCAGTGGGTGAGTGCCATGCAGGCCTTGCAGCCGACCGAGGTCTCGGGCCGTCCGGCTTCTACCGCTGTCCGCCGTCGGGCTCGAACGACGCCGCATGCGCCTCGACGATAGCGGCGGTGATGACCTTTCTCAGCTCATAGACCAGCGAGCGGGACCGTTTGCGGTCCAGATCCTGTGCCGCTTTTGCAAGACTAAGGCCTTCGTTGAGAACAATATGATGGGCCCGTGCCAGCGCCCAACTTTCAATATCAGCATTGATCATTCGATATCTCCGCCGGATCATCCGGCATCAAGGATATTCACGAATCATTTTACAGGACGCACTTAAGTGGAAAATAGAATCACAAGCAGAATATTTTGCAACTCGCCTAAATAGCGAATTTGAACTGTGAGCGGGAATTTAACCGCTTGCCCCATGTGGCGCCGCTTCCGAAAAGCCGCCATGCGGCCATCTGCCCGCATTCGCCTTGACTTTCCCGCCGCTTTCCTGTTTATCGCGCCCAATCCGCGACGAGCCACATGACTCCGAGCCGCCGACCGGGACTTCGAGATCCCGGAGGTCAACACCCGACAGCGCGATGCGCCCTCGGGTGCTTTTTGGCTTTGCGTCTTGTTTTCGTCAAGGAAAAGCACGACGTTTCCGGGCATATCGAACCCGCCCGAAACGTATCAAGGAAGAGCCGATGTTTGAAAACCTCCAGGACCGTCTTGGATCCATTCTGAATGGACTGACAGGCCGTGGCGCGCTTTCGGAAGCCGATGTTTCCGCAGCGCTGCGCGAGGTTCGCCGTGCGCTGCTGGAAGCCGACGTCGCGCTCGACGTCGTGCGCTCCTTCACCGACCGCGTGCGTGAAAAGGCCGTCGGCGCCGAGATCCTGAAGTCGATCAAACCCGGCCAGATGGTCGTCAAGATCGTCCATGACGAACTGATCGAGATGCTGGGTGGCGAAGGTGTGGGCATCGATCTGCATGCGCCGGCCCCCGTCGTGGTCATGATGGTCGGCCTGCAGGGCTCGGGCAAAACGACGACGACCGCCAAGATCGCCAATCGTCTGTCGACGCGCGACAAGAAAAAGGTGCTGATGGCATCGCTCGACACGCGCCGTCCCGCCGCGCAAGAGCAGCTTCGCCAGCTCGGCGCCCAGGCCAATATCGACACGTTGCCGATCATCGCAGGCCAGTCGCCGACCGATATCGCCGCCCGCGCCGTGCAGGCGGCCAAGCTCGGTGGCCACGACGTCGTCATCCTCGATACCGCCGGCCGCACCCATATCGACGAGCCCTTGATGGTCGAAATGGCCGACATCAAGAAAAAGTCGAACCCGCATGAAATCCTGCTGGTCGCCGATAGCCTCACCGGTCAGGACGCCGTCAATCTCGCCCGCAACTTCGACGAACGCGTCGGCATCACCGGCCTCGTGCTGACCCGCATGGACGGCGACGGCCGTGGCGGTGCTGCCCTTTCGATGCGCGCCGTCACCGGCAAGCCGATCAAGCTGATCGGCGTCGGCGAGAAGATGAGCGAGCTCGAGGAGTTCCATCCCCGCCGCATCGCCGACCGCATCCTCGGCATGGGCGACATCGTTTCGCTCGTCGAGCGCGCGGCCGAAAACATCGACGCCGAGAAGGCGGCCGCCATGGCCGCCAAGATGGCCAAGGGCAAGTTCGACCTCGACGATCTCGCCGATCAGCTGCGCCAGATGCAGAAGATGGGCGGCATGGGCGGCATCATGGGCATGATGCCCGGCATGGCCGGCATGAAGGACAAGATGGCCGCCGCCGGCCTCGACGATAAGCTTTTCGGCCGCCAGATCGCCATCATCCAATCGATGACCAAGGCCGAGCGCGCCAATCCCGACCTGCTCAAGCATTCGCGCAAGAAGCGCATCGCCGCCGGTTCCGGCACCGATGCCGCCGCCATCAACAAGCTTCTGAAGATGCACCGCCAGATGGCTGATATGATGAAGATGATGGGCGGCAAGGGCAAAGGCGGCCTGATGAAGCAGATGATGGGCGGCCTTGCCGGCAAGATGGGGCTTGGCGGCGGCCTGGGTGGCATGGGGGGCGGCATGCCCGATCTCTCGAATATCGATCCTCGCCAGCTCGAAGCCCTGCAGAAGCAGGCGGAAGCGGCGGGGCTTGGAAAGCCGGGTGGGGGTATGCCCGGTCTCGGCGGCCTGCCGGGTGGTTTGCCGGGCCTCGGCGGCGCCAAGCTGCCGGGTCTTGGCGGTGGTTTCCCGGGATTGCCCGGCTTGCCGAAGAAGAAGTGAAAGGATCGTTTGCCCCATGATTGATCCAGACGTCAAAGCCCAGCTCGCGAGCTATCGTCAGTCGATCGACAATATCGATGCCGCTCTCGTGCACATGCTGGCCGAACGCTTCCGCTGCACCAAAGAGGTCGGCGTGCTGAAGGCCAAATACAATCTGCCGCCGGCCGATCCGGCGCGCGAGGAATACCAGATCGAACGCCTTCGCCAGCTGGCGAAGGCCGCCAATCTGGATCCGGATTTCGCCGAGAAGTTCCTGAACTTCGTCATCAAGGAAGTCATCCGGCATCATGAGCAGATCGCTGCGGATCACGCTGAACAGAGCGCCGCAGCCCGATAACCCTGCCGCCCTACGAAGCGGTCAAGAACAGCCTAAGGAGTAAAGAACATGGCCCTGAAAATTCGTCTCGCCCGCGGTGGCTCCAAGAAGCGTCCCTATTACCACGTCGTGCTCGCCGATGCGCGCAGCCCGCGTGACGGCCGCTTCCTCGAAAACCTCGGCTCCTGGAACCCGATGCTTGCCAAGGACGATGAGAAGCGCGTTCAGCTGAACGCCGAGCGCATCAAGCACTGGCTCGACAACGGTGCCCAGCCGACCGACCGCGTTCTGCGCTTCCTCGACGAAGCCGGCGTTGCCAAGCGTGAAGCCAAGAACAACCCCGTCAAGGCGAAGCCGGGCAAGCGCGCCCAGGAACGTGCCGCCGAAAAGGCTCAGAAGGCCGCCGACGCCGCCGCTGCTGCCGCCGACGCTGCGGAATAATCGCAACCTTCCTTTCTTAGACGGGCGGCATGGCGACATGCCGCCCGTTTTCGTTTCCAATCGCCCGCACTTCGTTTATGAGAAACCTGTCTTTCGGCTTCACATGAAGGAACCCATGACAAAGCTTGAAAACCCGGTTTTGATGGCGACGATCGGTGGCGCGCAGGGCCTCAGGGGCGAGGTGCGCGCCAAGGCCTATACGGCCGATCCGACCGCGCTCGGCGATTACGGCCTTCTGCACAGCATGGACGGACGCAGCTTCGAAATCCTCGAGATCCGCGAGATGAAGAACGTCGTCGTCGTCCGCTTCCGTGGCATCAACGACCGCAACGCCGCCGAAGCGCTGAACGGACTTGAACTCTATATCGAGCGAGACAACCTGCCGGACGAGGAGCTCGAGGACGACGAATTTTACTATGCCGATCTCGAAGGGCTCGAAGCGCTTGATGACAAGGGCGTCAGCTACGGAACGGTCTCCGGCGTCTTCGATTTCGGCGCCGGCGATCTCCTGGAGCTCAAGGGCCCGGGCAAGCGCCCGGTTCTCATTCCCTTCTCGGAAGCCTCCGTACTGGAAATCGATCTCGAAGCCGGTACGCTGCTGATCGACCCGCTGGCGGCGGGACTGGTCGACGAACCCGAGCTTTCGCAGTTCACCGCCGGCAAGCCGAAAAAGAAGAAATAATGGCTTTCCGGGCACGCGTACTGACACTTTATCCGGAAATGTTTCCGGGACATCTTGGCTTCTCGCTTGCCGGCAAGGCGATGGAGCGGGGGCAATGGTCGCTGGATCTGGTGCAGATCCGCGATTTCGCCACCGACAGACACCGCACCGTCGACGACACCCCGGCCGGCGGCGGCGCCGGCATGGTGCTGAAGGCTGACGTTCTCGCCCGCGCGATCGACAGTGCCGGTGAAAATGATCCCCGGCCGCGCCTGCTGATGAGCCCGCGCGGCCGGCCGCTGACGCAGCAGCGCGTGCGTGAGCTTGCGACGGGTGACGGCGTCATCATCGTCTGCGGTCGCTTCGAGGGCGTCGACCAACGGGTGATCGAGGCGCGCGGACTGGAAGAGGTCTCGATCGGCGATTACGTGCTGTCGGGCGGCGAGCCGGCGGCGCTGATCCTGCTTGATGCGATCATCCGCATCCTGCCCGGCGTCATGGGCAACGATCTTTCCGGCTTGCACGAAAGCTTCGAGGGCGGGCTGCTGGAACATCCCCATTATACCCGGCCACAAGAGTGGGAAGGCCGGGAAATTCCCTCCGTCTTGACCTCCGGCAACCACGGTGCCATCGAGAAGTGGCGCCACCAGGAAGCGGTGCGGCTGACGCGGGAACGGCGGCCGGACCTGCTCGATCGCGCTAAAACCGAGAAAAACGGCTGATTTCGCCGTCCTTTTCACAAAAATGTCGTGTGAGGGATGACAAGCCCCGGCCTTTCGTGTAATGGCGCACGCGGAAATGGGGTTAGCCCCGTCTGCCAGCAAACAAAGAATGGCGAATCCGCTCCCGTCCGCAAGGGCAAACTCCGGAGGCATCGACCGAAGGACAGTGTGAGCGCTCTGGCTGTTTCAGAAGAACCAAAGGTTGAGACGATGAACATCATCCAGCAGCTCGAGGCCGAACAGGCCGCCAAGATCGAAGCCAAGCGCACCCTCCCCGAATTCTCCCCGGGCGACACCGTCCGCGTCAACGTCAAGGTCACGGAAGGCAACCGTACCCGCGTCCAGGCCTATGAAGGCGTTTGCATCGCCCGCTCCGGCGGCGGCCTGCAGGAAAACTTCACGGTTCGCAAGATCTCCTACGGCGAAGGCGTCGAGCGCGTATTCCCGGTCTACTCGCCGATGATCGAAAGCGTCGACGTCGTTCGCCGCGGTAAGGTCCGTCGCGCCAAGCTCTATTACCTCCGCGACCGTCGCGGCAAGTCGGCTCGTATCGTTGAAGACACCGGCGTTCGCGCCCGCAAGCTCAACGACGCCGAGCGCGCTGCTGTCGCCGAGGAAAAAGCCCGTATCGAAGCCGAGAAGGTTGCAGCCGCCCAGGCACTCGCCGCCGAAAAGGCAGCAGCAGAAGCTGCGGAAGCCAAGGCCGCTGCCGAAGCAGCTGCTGCGGCCGAAGCCGAGAAGGCCGCAGAATAAGATCTGCGCAAAATTCTGTTTCTGGAAAGGCGGTCTTCGGATCGCCTTTTCTATTTTTTGCGCTTGCGCATGACCGGCGGCCTTGCCTTCGGCAGGTCATCCGTGACAATTTTGCTGTTCAATTTTGGAGCCGTTCTATGCTGTTTCGTCGCACCGTTCTCGCAAGCTTCGCCGCCCTTGTGCTTGCACCTATAGCCGCATCGGCCGCCGAGCTGCCGGATCTCGGCGGCAAGAGCGTCATCGTCGTCACCGAGAATGCCTATCCGCCGCTGCAGTTCGTCGATCCGAAATCCGGCAAGGCGATCGGCTGGGAATATGATGCGATGAACGAGATCGCCAAGCGGCTGAACTTCAAGGTCGAATATCAGAACACCAGCTGGGACGCGATGATCCAGGCGGTTTCCGACGGCCAGTACAACATCGGCATGACCGGCATCACCATCAAGGACGACCGTAAGCAGAAGGTCGACTTCTCCGATCCCTATATGCGCTCGCAGCAATTCATGCTGGTACGCGGTGATGAGAAGCGCTTCGCCGACGCCAAGTCCTTCGGTGAATTCAAGGACGGCCTGATCGGCGCTCAGCCCGGCACCTCGCCTTTCTACACCGCCGTCTATGAGATCCTCGACGGCAACGAACAGAACCCGCGCATCAAGCTATTCGAAACCTTCGGTGCAACCGTGCAGGCCCTGAAGACCGGCGACGTCGATCTCGTCCTCACCGACAGCGTCGCCGCCAAGGGTTATGTCGATTCCTCGAACGGCGCCCTGAAGGTGGTTGGCGAACCGCTCGGCACCGAGGATTTCGGCTTCATCTTCCCGAAGGGCTCTGATCTCGTCGCCCCTGTCAATGCCGCCATCGCAGCGCTGAAAGCTGACGGCACCTTCGAGGCGCTGAACAAGAAGTGGTTCCTCGACTACAAAATGGGCGAATAATCCCCCGAGCAATGGCGCCACAACCATACCCGCGACAGGAGAAGGAAGACCGCCCTTGGTGGCTGGCCCTCCTTATCCTGATCGGCATCGTCCTCGCAGTCGTCATCGTCACCAACGATATTTATGCGCAGGTCTTCCAGACCGTGGTCAATGGCGCAGGCATTACCGTGTTCGTGACACTGGTCGCCTTCATGCTGGCGACAGTGCTTGGTCTCGGTATCTCGCTGCTTGGCCTGTCCGACAGCATCGTGCTGCGTCAGGTCGCCCGTTTCTACATCGAGATCATCCGCGGCATCCCGATCCTGGTGCTGCTCTTCTACATCGCCTTCGTCGGCGCACCCGGTTTCGTCGCGGCCTATAACTTCATGACCACACCCCTGGTGAAATCAGGCGTTACGGAACCGATTCTGGTGCGCGACCTGTCGCTGATGTGGCGCGCCATCATTGCGTTGATGATCGGCTATTCCTCCTTCATTGCCGAGATCTTCCGCGCCGGTTTCCAGTCCGTCGATATCGGTCAGATCGAGGCGGCTAAGTCGCTCGGCCTGTCGCGCTACCGCCGATTCCGGCTCGTTGTGTTCCCGCAGGCGATCCGGGTCATCCTCCCGCCGCTCTCCAACGATTTCGTCTCGATGGTGAAGGATTCGTCCCTCGTTTCGGTGCTCGGCGTGGCCGACATCACGCAGATGGGCAAGGTCTACGCCTCCGGCTCCTTCCGCTTCTTCGAGACCTACTCGATCGTCACCTATATCTACCTGATCCTGACGATCGGCCTGTCGCTTTTCCTGCGGCGGGTCGAGAAGAAGATGAAGCAGATGCCGCGGCGCTAGAGCACTTTGCCTCCATGCGGACGCGCCAAGGATGCGCTTCACGATTCGAATTGCCGTTTCGATCAAAAATCGCTATATCCAGCGCCATGGAATCCAAGTTCAGTTGCATTGGCGCGCATATTTTCGTGCTGCAGGATCATTATCGCCTGCCGGCGCGATTCTTCGCATGCGTCTCCGGTGCGCTCAACAGCCGACTTCGTTGATCGAATGACGGCCAGCGGAGCCTGATCCGCTTTTTCCGATTTTCCAAAGCTTCCAAAAACGGACTTACCGCCATGAGCGCACCGCGTACCCTCTACGACAAGATCTGGG
The DNA here is from genome assembly GCF_017948245.1 of Rhizobium sp. NLR16a. NCBI lineage: Bacteria > Pseudomonadati > Pseudomonadota > Alphaproteobacteria > Hyphomicrobiales > Rhizobiaceae > Rhizobium > Rhizobium sp. NLR16a. The sequence continues at coordinate 221,174 of NZ_CP072868.1, forward strand.
ACGACCACCTGGTCGACGAGCAGGCAGACGGCACCTGTCTTCTCTACATCGACCGCCATCTGGTCCATGAAGTCACCTCGCCGCAGGCTTTCGAAGGCCTGCGCATGTCCGGCCGCAAGGTTCGCGCCCCGGAAAAGACGCTCGCCGTTGTCGACCACAACGTTCCCACCTCGGCCGACCGCCATCTCGGCATCAAGAACGAGGAAAGCCGCATCCAGGTCGAGCAGCTCGCCAAGAACGCCGCCGAGTTCGACGTCGAATATTATTCCGAGAACGATAAGCGCCAGGGCATCGTCCACATCATCGGGCCGGAACAGGGCTTCACCCTGCCGGGCATGACGATCGTCTGCGGCGACAGCCACACCTCCACCCATGGCGCCTTCGGCTCGCTCGCCCACGGCATCGGCACGTCCGAGGTCGAGCACGTTCTCGCCACCCAGACGCTGATCCAGAAGAAGGCCAAGAACATGCTGGTGCAGGTCGACGGCCAGCTGCCGGCAGGCGTCACCGCCAAGGATATCGTTCTGGCCATCATCGGCGAGATCGGCACCGCTGGCGGCACCGGCTACGTCATCGAATATGCCGGCGAAGCGATCCGTTCGCTGTCGATGGAAGGCCGCATGACGATCTGCAACATGTCGATCGAAGGCGGCGCCCGCGCCGGCCTCATTGCCCCTGACGAAATCACCTTCGAATATATCAAGGGCAAGCCGCGCGCGCCGAAGGGCGAAGCGCTGGAACAGGCGATCGCCTATTGGAAGACGCTGAAATCAGACGAAGGCGCTCATTTCGACCGAATCGTCAAGCTGAACGCCGCCGAACTGCCGCCGATCGTCTCCTGGGGTTCTTCTCCTGAGGATGTCGTCTCCGTCCAGGGCATCGTGCCGAACCCGGATGAAATCCAGGACGAAACCAAGCGTGCCTCCAAGTGGCGTGCGCTTGACTATATGGGCCTGAAGCCGGGCACGAAGATGACCGACATCGCTGTCGATCGCGTCTTCATCGGCTCGTGCACCAACGGCCGCATCGAAGACCTGCGCGCCGCTGCCAAGGTCGTCGAGGGCAAGACCGTCGCCTCGACCGTCAACGCGATGATCGTTCCGGGCTCCGGCCTCGTCAAGGAACAGGCGGAAGCCGAAGGCCTCGACAAGATCTTCAAGGCCGCCGGCTTTGACTGGCGCGAGCCGGGCTGCTCCATGTGCCTTGCCATGAACGACGACCGGCTGAAGCCGGGCGAGCGTTGCGCCTCGACGTCGAACCGCAATTTCGAAGGCCGTCAGGGCTTCAAGGGCCGCACGCATCTCGTCTCGCCGGCCATGGCAGCCGCCGCCGCGATCGCCGGGCACTTCGTCGATATCCGCGAATGGAACTGACCCGCCGGGCGGAATGAAAGATAAAGCCGCCCGGTGCGTCTCAGCGCATCGGGCGGCTTCTTATATGGCGCTGTCGGCAGCCGATCGACGGTATTCAGCAACGGCGATCAGAAAGCCGCTGTCATCGGATCCGGCCCCATGCGGGCGCCGGCGCTGTCGAGTTTGGCGATCGCCGCCATGTCGTCGGCATCGAGCTTGAAATCGAACACCTGGAAGTTTTCTTCGATGCGCGACGGCGTCACCGATTTCGGGATGACGACGAGACCGGTATCGATATGCCAGCGGATGATGACCTGGGCCGGCGTCTTCCCATGCTTGTTGGCGATCTCGCCGATGACCTTGTTCGAGATGAATTTGCCTTGGCCGAGCGGGCTCCAGGATTCGGTGGCGATATTCAGTTTCTTGTGAGCCTCCTGCGCCGCCTTCTGCTGGAAGTCGGGGTGCAGCTCGATCTGATTGATGACCGGAACGACGCCGGTCTCGCCGATGATGCGCTCGAGATGTTCGGGATAGAAATTCGACACGCCGATCGAGCGGGCGCGGCCCTCTTCGCGGATGCGCACGAATGCCTTCCAGGTCTCGGTGTAGAGGCCGCGATGCGGCGACGGCCAGTGAATGAGATAGAGGTCGACATAGTCGGAGCCAAGTTTCTTGAGACTGCCGTCGAAGGCCCGCAACGCATTGTCGTAGCCCTGGTCGGTATTCCTGAGCTTGGTGGTGACGAAGATATCCTTGCGGTCGAGGCCCGACGAGCGGATACCTTCGCCCACACCCTCTTCATTATCGTAACCCGAAGCCGTATCGATATGCCGATAGCCTGCGGCAATGGCAGTGCGTACCGTCGGCGCGGCAATCTCCTGCGGCGTCTGCCACACGCCGAGACCGACCTGGGGAATGGAATGTCCGTCATGGAAAGTGATGATGGGTTGAGCGGTCACAATATATCTCCGCGAGTTTGAAGAATTGGACGAGGCATGGATTGCGCCCGCACCTGCGGACGTCCCGGAACGCATTTCAGCCGGAGCGTCCGGTCACCGGAACCATATAGGTGGCGGCAGCTTGAAGACAATCAGAGGACCCGGACAATCGTTCCCTTTCGAAGGTGGGGCAGAAGGCGGCGCATGTCACGCAGGCTTACGGCCACGCAGCCGGCCGTCGGCTCGTAGCCCGGCCTGATGAGATGGAAGAAGATCGCCGAACCGCGATGGCGCGCCCGCGAGGAAATGTTCCAGTCCATGACAAGGCAGATATCGTAGAGACCGTCGCTGCGCCGCATCTCCTCATGACTTGCCCCGAATGGCGCCCGCACGAGGCGGTTGTAGTTGGCGTTGCCGGGCTGGTCGCACCAGAGCATGTCTGCGCGGATGCGGCGAATGGGAAGCGAGGTGATGAGTTGACCGTTTTGTTCACCGCGCCGGAAACCGGAAATCAGCCGCATCGCCGCGATTGGCGTGGCGCCGTCGCCCTCGCGTTTCAGGATGGTACGGCCCGATCGGCCGATTGCGGCAGGGACGGTGATTGCGCCGAACCGAACGATGGCGCGGCTCTTCTTCCCTGGAGCGGGCCGCACCATGACCGTTGATGGCCGCATGCCCCGGCTCCGCCTTGCTTTTTCCATTTTTCTCGCATGTCTTGCATTGCCTGGTGCCTTGATTGAAATCATATGAAAAGCTGCGCGGCAACAGCCCCGCCGGCCGATCCTTGCCAAAGCTGCAATTTGGCGTAGGACTAGGGGACTTAACTTTGAGGATGCAACGGCATGACCGCACGCACCATTCTTCTGGTGGATGACGACGAGGACCTTCGTCAGACCTTGACGGAGCAATTGTCGCTTTATGAGGAATTCACGGTTCTGCAGGAAGCCAGCGCCGGCAAAGGTGTTGCGACCGCCCGTTCGACGCCGGTCGACCTCTTGATCATGGATGTCGGCCTGCCCGACATGGACGGCCGCGAAGCGGTGAAGCTCTTGCGCAAGGGCGGCTTCAAGGCGCCGATCATCATGCTGACCGGCCACGATACCGATTCGGACACGATCCTCGGCCTCGAAGCCGGCGCCAACGACTACGTCACCAAGCCCTTCCGCTTCGCTGTGCTGCTCGCGCGCATCCGTGTACAATTGCGCCAGCACGAGCAGAGCGAGGACGCGACCTTCACCGTCGGCCCCTATCTCTTCAAGCCGAGTCAGAAACTGCTTACCACCGACAACGGACAGAAGATCCGCCTGACGGAAAAGGAAGCGGCGATCATCCGCTATCTCTACCGTGCCGAGCAGAAGGTCGTCACCCGCGACGTGCTTCTTGAAGAGGTCTGGGGCTATAACTCAGGTGTAACGACGCACACGCTGGAAACCCACGTCTACCGGCTGCGCCAGAAGATCGAGCGCGATCCCTCCAACGCCGAAATTCTGGTGACGGAAAACGGCGGCTACAAGATCATACCCTAGAGCATTCCGTTTCCCCAAATCACGGAGATGCTCTATCTCTTTGTTTTCACGCAATTCCCGGCAAGAGCGTTTCACGCTTTGCTTGGCAAATCCGCCAGGCACTTTTGCCGGAGTTGCTCTAAGGCGAAAAGCCGGCATGGCGCTGACCGACGACATTCATCTGCTTTCCCAGCTTCCGCTGTTCAAGGACATGAGCGAGGACCAGCTGCGGCTGATCGCCTTCGGCGCCGACCGGCGCATGATCGCCGCCGGCCAGATGCTGTTCCGCCAGGGCTCGCCGGCCGAAAGCGCTTATGTCGTCTTGAGCGGCAGCCTCGAACTCAGCACGATGAGCAGCGACGGCATGCAGCGGGCGGAGGCGGTCGCCGGGCAGGGAACACTGATTTCCGAACTGGCGCTGGTCACCCTGGTGGAGCGCAAGTTCACTGCAATCGCACGCGAGGACACGAGCATCATCCGCATCACTCGCGCCCTCTTCCATCGACTGCTCGAGGAATATCCCGATGCGGCCCGTCTGATCGAAAACCGCATCCGCGACAACCTCGCCGAACTTGCAGCCAAGGCGGCAAGCCAGTTCCATCGATTCAGCTGAACCTTGTCAGAAGTCGAAATGCGCTGTCACCGGCACATGGTCCGACGGCCGATCCCAGCCGCGCGCCTCCTTCAGGATCTCGATCCGCTGGAGATGCGGCCCGAGATCCGATGACGACCAGATATGGTCGAGCCGGCGGCCGCGATCGGCCGCCTCCCAGTCCTTGGCGCGGTAGCTCCACCAGGTATAAAGCTTCTCGCTTGCCGGCACGTGCTGGCGCATGAGATCGAGCCAAGCGCCGCGCTTCATCACCTCGAGCAGCCCGTCGGTTTCGACGGGCGTATGGCTGACGATTTTCAGCAGTTGCTTGTGCGACCAGACATCGTGCTCCAGCGGAGCGATGTTGAGGTCACCGACCAGGATGGCGGAGGTGTTAGCCTCGCCATTCGCTTTCAAGAGCTTCATCTCCTCGATGAAATCGAGCTTGTGGCCGAATTTCGGATTGATCATGCGATCGGGCTCGTCGCCGCCGGCCGGGACGTAAAAATTGTGCAGCCGGACACGGCGGTTGCCGCGCTCGAACACCGCCGATATGTGGCGGGCATCGCCGACGCCGCAATAATCCTGCCGGTGATCCTCCGTCAGCGGAATGCGCGAGGCGATTGCGACCCCGTGATACCCCTTCTGGCCGTGCATGATGATGTGATCGTAGCCCATCGCCCGCAAAGGTGCTGCCGGGAAGAGCTCGTTCGGCACCTTGGTCTCCTGCAGGCAGAGAATGTCAGGCCTCTGTTTGAGCACGAGCTGCTCCACGATCGGCATGCGCAGACGTACCGAATTGATGTTCCAGGTGGTGATCGCAAAGCCCATGCCCCATGCCCTCTCGCGTCAACTTCGCATGCCAGTCGAACCACAGAACTGTGGCTCGACGCGACGCACTTTCATGAAAGGGCTTTAAAACAAAGGCGGGCAGGAAGAAACCGGCAGCGTGCAAAAGCCCCAGTCGATCAACCGAAAACCCTCAGTCTCGAGAAGCTGCCGTGCCCGGAATGCTCTCATAGGGCACCCGGAAGACCCGGTCGTCGAACTGCACACCCGTCTTGACGTTGAAGATCATCACCGACGTATCCTTGCCCTGGTTGTCGGTGATCGTCCACTGGCGCAGATCATAGGTCTTCGGATCGAACATCATGGTGATCGTCGAGTTTCCGAACACGGTATTGTTGCCGAGCGCGATCGTCGTCAGGTCCGACTCCTCCTTCACACCCTTCACCATGCCGGCCGAAAGGTCGATATGTTGCGCCAGGAGCAGGCTGAGCGGAGTCTTCGAGAGCGGATAGAGATCCCAGGTCTTGAGCTTAGTATTGCCGATGGCGACGTTCTTGCCGTCGGCGATCACCCGCATTGGCGACGGATCGTCATAGTTGAAGCGCAGCTTGCCGGGACGCTGGATGAAGAACTTGCCGCCGGTCTGCTCGCCGCGCGGACCGAACTGGACGAATTCGCCCTGCATCGTCGTGACGCCGGAGAAATGATCGGCGATTGCCTGCGCGGTGCCGGAAGCGGGCGCTGCCGCTTGTGCGATGGCGCTGAGAGGGACGGCGCTCGCCACAGCAGCGACGGCGAAAGCGCCGAGAAGATCGCGGCGCGTCATCGCCAAGCCGGAGAGGAAGGAATCGGAGTTACGCATCTAAATCTCCTTAATGCGATCTGCATGCCGCCGAAAGGCGGCGTCTTCAAGGCGTTGCGATCGGCGCGCGAAAAGCAGCGACATCGATGCCACCGCGTTTCCGCCAAAAGGGCCTCATCAGAAATATATGGCGCTTGTCTCAGCGGTCGAGGATGTCGCCCTCGGTCGGAACGAGGATTTCTCGTTTGCCGGCGTGGTTGGCCGGCCCGATGATGCCTTCCTTCTCCATGCGCTCGATCAGCGACGCAGCGCGGTTGTAGCCGATACCAAGCCGGCGTTGAACGTAAGAAGTCGAAGCCTTGCCGTCGCGCAGCACGATGGCGACGGCCTGATCGTAGGGATCTTCCGAATCCGAAAGGTTCGACGTGCCGGCCGGACCGCCGCCGCCGTAATCGCCGTCCTCTTCGTCATCGGCGGTGATCGCATCGAGATATTGCGGCGAGCCCTGCGTCTTCAGGTAGGAGACGATCTCTTCCACCTCGACATCCGAAACGAACGGGCCGTGGACGCGCTGGATGCGCCCTCCGCCCGCCATATAGAGCATGTCGCCCATGCCGAGCAGCTGTTCGGCACCCTGTTCGCCAAGAATTGTGCGGCTGTCGATCTTCGAGGTGACCTGGAATGAGATGCGGGTCGGAAAGTTCGCCTTGATCGTGCCGGTAATGACGTCGACCGATGGACGCTGGGTCGCCATGATCACGTGGATGCCGGCCGCACGCGCCATCTGCGCCAGGCGCTGGACCGCCCCTTCGATGTCCTTGCCGGCGACCATCATCAGATCGGCCATCTCGTCGATGATGACCACGATATAGGGCATCGGCTTGAGGTCGAATTCCTCGGTCTCGTACATGGCCTCGCCGGTATTGCGGTCGAAGCCGGTCTGCACCGTGCGGGAGATAACCTCGCCCTTCGACAGCGCCTGTTCGACGCGCGTGTTGAAGCCGTCGATGTTGCGCACGCCGATCTTCGACATCTTCTTGTAGCGTTCTTCCATCTCGCGCACGGTCCATTTGAGCGCGACGACGGCCTTCTTCGGATCGGTGACAACAGGCGAAAGCAGATGCGGAATGCCGTCATAGACGGAGAGTTCGAGCATCTTCGGGTCGATCATGATCAGCCGGCACTGTTCCGGCGTCATGCGGTAGAGCAGCGACAGGATCATCGTGTTGATAGCGACCGATTTGCCCGAACCGGTGGTGCCGGCGACGAGCAGATGCGGCATCTTGGCGAGGTCGGCGATGACGGCTTCTCCGCCGATCGTCTTGCCGAGCGCCATGGCGAGCTTGGCCTTGCTGCCGTCGAAATCGCGGGAGGCGATCAATTCGCGGAGATAGACGGTCTCGCGCGTCTGGTTCGGCAATTCGATACCGATCGCATTGCGGCCCGGCACGACGGCGACGCGGGCGGCAATGGCGCTCATCGAGCGGGCGATGTCGTCGGCGAGGCCGATGACGCGCGACGATTTGATGCCGGGCGCCGGCTCCAGTTCGTACAGCGTGACGACCGGGCCTGGGCGGACGTGAATGATCTCGCCCTTGACGCCGAAATCCTCCAGCACACCCTCGAGCATGCGGGCATTCTGCTCCAGCGCATCGGCCGACAGTGTCGAATCGCGCACCACGTTCCTGGGCTCGGCGAGCAAATGCATCGAGGGAAGCTGGAAACCCTCGGGACGAATGAACGAACCCTGCGCTTCCCGTTCGACCCGGGCACCGGGCTTCGGACGCGTGATCGCCGGGACGACGCGTGGTTCCGGCTTGGCGGCGGCTTTTGCCGGCGCGCGGATCGTCCAGTCGTCATCATCGTCGTCGGGCAGAATGTCGGCCGGACGCGGCGGCATGTCGGTATCGAAGGGCGGATCGTCGTCCTCATCCTCGTCGTCGATGGAAAGCGACGGCGCGGCGACGACGCGGCGGGGCGAAGCCGAGCGCGGCTCCATCGATGGCTCCAGGCGCTCGCTGCGGACGGCCGGCGCTTTGGGGCGGACCGGTTCGTTCAGTGTGCCGAATTCATCGTCGTTGAAATCATAAGGCGACTCGAAATCGCCCTGGCGCCGCTGGCGCGGTCCTATGCCGAAGAGCCGGCGCAGTCGGCCCTGGCTCATGAACCATGCATGCGTCATGGCGCCGCTGAACGCAACCCAGCGCGATTCGTCCTCTTCCTCGTCCTCGTCTCCGACCACCCGCGCCTTGCTTGTTGTCTCGACGTAATCGTCCTCGGTTTCGTCATCGGCGCTGCGGCCGACGAGGCCTGATGCGAAGAGCATCATCCAGGCCGTCGGTACAGCAAAAATGCAGCCGACGACCATGGCGAAGGTGCCGGTTGGATAAGCGCCGACGAAGAGTGCGGGAAAGCGCAGGATCATATCGCCGATGACGCCGCCGATGCCGTTCGGGATCGGCCAGGTGAGCGGCGGCGGAAAACAGCCGATGACGGCGGACGAAAGCACCGAGCCGGCAAGCCAGGCGCCGATGCGGACGGGAATGCGGTCGAAGCGACGACCGGAGATCATCGTCAGCGCCCAGGCAACGATCGGCAGCATCGCCACGACACTGGCAAGCCCCAGAAACTGCATGACGATATCGGCAAAGGCGGCACCGCTGTAGCCGAGAACATTCGTCGGCAGGTTGGCGGTGGCGTAGGAATAGCTCGGATCGGCGACATTCCATGTCGCCAGCGCCGCAACTGAGAAAGCCAGCAGCAGAAAGATCGCAAAGCCGATGAGTGCCTGGATCTGCCGCAGCATGAATGCCGAGAAGGAGAACCGATCCGGACGGCCATCCATTGCCGGCGACGTGCTTCTTGCCATGTGTCTAACCCGTCCAATGCCTGAGGGCAGGCGAATCGCCGAAGCCTCGCCATGCCAAATGCGTCCGCTCTACCTAACCAGAGCGGGGTTAAAGTGATGTTAACCATGCAAGTACCGGCACGCATTCCGGCCGATAAAAAAAAGCCCGAACCTTTGAAGGTCCGGGCCAAATGCGGTCTACGAGCTTTTCCGGGTCTAACCCGGAAAAGCTCGAGGTAGGCCGCGACGGGCCGTGTGGGGCGCCCTCATGCGGGGCGCCCGAAGCCGATGTTACGAGTGATAGGCGGCTTCGCCGTGGGTCGAGAGGTCGAGACCTTCGCGCTCGGCTTCGACGGAGACCCGCAGGCCGATGACGACGTCGACGATCTTGTAGAGGATCGCCGAACCGATGCCCGACCACAGAAGCGTGGTGAGAACACCCTTCGCCTGGTTCAGGACCTGGGTTGCCGTGCCGGCATAGGTGGCGGCGAAATCAGCCGTCGAATAGTCGACGATGCCTGCACCGCCCAGCGCCGGATTGACGAGGATGCCGGTGCCGAGAGCGCCGATGATGCCGCCGACGCAATGGACGCCGAAGACGTCGAGGCTGTCGTCATAGTTGAACTTGTTCTTCACGACGTCGACGAAGAAGTAGCAGATCGGCGAGACGACGAGACCGAGAACGATCGAGCCCATCGGGCCGGCAAAACCTGCCGCCGGCGTGATGGCGACGAGACCGGCGACGGCACCCGAAGCGCCGCCGAGCATCGAGGCCTTGCCGCGGGCGAGGCTTTCGACGATGCACCAGGACACGGCGGCGGCGGCCGTCGCGACGAAGGTGTTGATCATGGCAAGCGATGCGTAGCCATTGGCTTCGAGGTTGGAGCCGGCGTTGAAGCCGAACCAGCCGACCCAGAGCAGCGAGGCACCGACCATGGTCAGCGTCATCGAATGCGGGGCCATGATTTCCTTCTTATAGCCGGTGCGCTTGCCGAGCATGATGGCGCCGACAAGGCCGGCGATACCGGCATTGATGTGAACGACCGTACCGCCGGCGAAGTCGATTGCGCCGTAAGAGAAGATCAGGCCGGCCGGTGCGCTGTAGGAGCTCGGGCCGCCCCAGAACCAGACCATGTGCGCCATCGGGAAGTAGATGAAGGTGACCCAAAGCACGACGAAGAGCATGACCGCCGAGAACTTGACGCGTTCGGCGAAGGCGCCGACGATCAGACCGGGCGTGATGCAGGCGAAGGTCATCTGGAAGACGATGAAGGTGTATTCGGGAATGGCGACGCCCTTCGAGAAGGTTTCGGCGAGCGACGAGGTGTTGACGCCGGCGAGGAAGGCCTTGGAGAAGCCGCCGATGAAGCTGTTCAGCGAACCGCCGTCGGTGAAGGCGAGCGAATAGCCGTAGGTCACCCAGATCAGCGACACGACAGCCGTGATCATGAAGACCTGCATCAGCACGGAGAGCATGTTTTTGGCGCGCACGAGACCGCCGTAGAAAAGCGCAAGGCCGGGGATGGTCATCAGAAGGACGAGCGCCGAGGAGACGAGCATCCAGGTATTGTCACCCTTGTCCATGGTGAAGGCAGGAGCAGCGGCGGCAGCGGCTGGCGCGGCAGTCTCCTGCGCAAAAGCGACGGCCGGCGCAAGAAGCGCGGCCGATGCTGCGCCGACCCGCGCAAAGGTGGAAGAAAACTTCGAGATTGACATTGGAAAAGGCTCCTTGATCTGCCGTTTACAGCGCTTCTGAATCGGTTTCGCCCGTACGGATGCGCACGGCATGGTCGATCGAATAGACGAAAATCTTGCCGTCACCGATCTGGCCGGTCTTGGCCGATGCCGCGATGGCTTCGACCGCCCTGTCGACAAGTTCCGATGCAACCGCGATTTCGATCTTGAGCTTCGGCAGGAAGCTGACCGCATATTCGGTGCCGCGATAAATTTCGGTATGTCCCTTCTGACGTCCGTAACCCTTCACTTCGGTTACGGTCAGGCCCTGAATGCCGATCGCCGTAAGCGCTTCGCGGACCTCATCGAGCTTGAACGGCTTGATAATAGCCATCACAATTTTCATCTGGTTTCCCATCCTTCGTTATCCTCGGCGCGGAGCCGACTCTCCTTGCCGCTGACGTTCCTGAACAGCGACCGGCGATATACATTCAAAGGACGTGCCAGATTCGAAGCCGAAGTTAACTTATTGAAAAATAAATGTTATAATTGGCAATACCAATAAACAGGCAATTGATCGAGCAATAAGCGCACAAATAATGCGCAAATTTGCAAATATGCCCGTTATTTATTCATTTGCCTTTTTCCGAATCAATCCTTCTTGCGCGACGGATGCGATCAACACACCTGTTCGCGTGAACAGGCTGCCGCGAGTCAATCCCCTGGCGCCCGAAGCCGAGGGGCTGTCCTGCGTATAAAGCAGCCAGTCGTCGAGCTTGCACGGCCGGTGGAACCACATGGAGTGATCGAGACTTGCGACCTGCAGGCTCTGATCGAAGATAGACGTTCCGTGCGCATAAAGCGACGTATCGAGCAGTGTCATGTCAGAGAGATAGGCCAGCACCGCAGCCTGATAGAGCCGGTCATCGGGAATCGGACCGGTGGCGCGCACCCAGACATCCTGCCGGGGGTCGAGTTTCCTGTCGGAAAAATAATGGGTCAGCGAGACGGGGCGGATCTCGATCGGCCGCTCGCGCTCCCAGTATTTCCGGATCGCTTCCGGCGCATGCGCAAGAAATTGCTCCTTGATCTGCTGTTCGCCGAGCACCTCTTCGGGCATTGCCACGTCGGGCATGGCGACCTGATGGTCGAAGCCCGCTTCCTCCAACTGGAAAGAAGCCGACAGCGCGAAGATCGCTTTGCCGTGCTGGATCGCGACGACCCGCCGGGTATTGAAGCTCGATCCGTCGCGGATGCGTTCCACCTGGTAGATGATCGGCACCGAGGGATCGCCGGGGCGCATGAAGTAAGCGTGCAGCGAATGGACGAAGCGCTCGGACCCGATGGTACGCTGTGCCGCCATCAGCGCCTGGCCGATCACTTGGCCGCCGAAGACCCGCTGCCAGCCGACCTGCGGACTGCGGCCGCGGAAGATATCGACCTCGATCGGCTCGAGATCGAGCGTCGCAAGCAGCCTCTCCATCGCCGAGGGCTCGGTCGTCTCGCGCGTCATTTTGTATGCCTCCCGGCGGTAGGAAGTGAAGTTGCGATGATCTATATAGATCACATCTGAGGCACAAGGTACGGGAGCGGCGCGATGCTGGATATGCTGGTTGTGGGCGCGGGGTATGTCGGCCTTTCCGCGGCGGTCGCGGTCAAGCAGGCAGCGCCCCATCTGAACGTCACGGTCGTGGAGGCCGCCCCAGAGCATGTCTGGAAAAACGATACGCGCGCCTCAGCCATCATCGCGGCGGCCTCAAAGATGCTCGACGTCTTCGGCATCTGGAACGAGATAGAGCCGGAAGCGCAGCCGATCACCAAGATGATCGTCACCGATTCCAGGACCTCCGATCCGGTCCGTCCCGTATTCCTGACGTTCGACGGCGAAGTGGAGGAAGGCCGGCCCTTCGCACACATGATCCCGAACGTTGCCATGGTGGCAGCACTGCGCGGCCTCTGCGAGCGGCTCGGCATCGACATCCGCCACGGGCTTGGGGCGACCGAATTCAAAACCCACGACAGCCATGCCGACGTCACGCTTTCGGACGGCAGCACGCTGGAATCCCGGCTGGTGGTTGCCTGCGACGGCGTGCGCTCGAGGCTGCGCGATCTCGCCGGCATCAGGACCGTCACCTGGGACTACGGCCAGTCCGGCATTGTCGCGACCGTCGAACATGAGCGGCCGCATGACGGCTGTGCCGAGGAGCATTTTTTGCCGGCCGGCCCCTTCGCCATCCTGCCCCTCAGGAACAACCGCTCCTCGCTCGTCTGGACGGAACGCACGCATGATGCCGACAGGCTGGTTGCCGCCGACGATCTGATCTTCGAGGAGGAACTGGAACGCCGCTTCGGCCACAAACTCGGGGCGCTGAAGGTCATCGGCGACAAACGCGCCTTTCCGCTCGGCCTGACGCTTGCCCGCTCCTTCGTTGCTCCGCGTCTGGCGCTGGCCGGTGACGCCGCGCATGGCATCCATCCGATCTCAGGGCAAGGGCTCAATCTCGGCTTCAAGGACGTGGCAGCGCTCGCCGAAACGATTGTCGAGGCCGACCGCCTCGGTCTCGATATCGGCTCGATCAACATCCTCGAGCGTTACCAGACCTGGCGGCGCTTCGACACCTTCCGTATGGGAGTGACGACCGACGTGCTGAACCGGCTCTTCTCCAACGACGCAATGCCGATCCGTATCGCCCGCGACGTTGGTCTCGGCATCGTCGACCGGCTGCCGCGTCTCAAATCCTTCTTCATCAGCCAGGCGGCCGGAACAGCGGCAAAGGATAATCCGCGGCTGCTGGCCGGTCAGACGATTTAGCCGAATTCGGAGAGGCTATTCGTCGAGGCGGCGGGCCTCGGACACCAGCATGATCGGAATGCCGTCACGGATCGGATAGGCAAGCTGCGCCTTTTCCGAGACAAGCTCATTATGTTCGCGATCATAGGAAAGCCGGCCCTTGGAGAGCGGACAGACCAGGAGTTCCAGCAGTTTCGGATCGACGCGGCTCAGTTTTTCGTCCATGGCCTCAGTCTACTGCAGAACCGTATCGGAGTCACCGAAGACCCGCGCCAGCACGATTTCGGTAATGGCGATCAGCGTCTCGGCCCGTGTCTTCAGGTCCGGCGCCTCCAGGAGCGCCTGCTTTTCAGCCGGCCCGAACGGCGACATCATGGCAAGTGAATTGACGAGCGTCAGGTTGCTGGCCCGCTCGACGCTCTCCCAGTCGGCCTCCAGCTTATTGGCATCGAGATATGCCTTGAAGGCGGTCAGCAGCGCCGTACGGTCGACCGCCTCCTCCTCGTTTTCAGCCGAGAGATCGGCAATGAAGGGCGCGATGCGGAAGGTGCGGAAGGGATCGCTGGTCACCTTCTCCTCCAGGAGCCGGAAGCGGCAGACGCCGGTCAGCGACACGATATAGCGCCCGTCGCCGGTCTCGGCAAATGAGGTGATGCGACCGAGGCAGCCGACGGCGGCAAGATTGTGCTCGCCGCCCTTGTCCTCATGTTCGCCGAGTGCCGGCTGGACCATGCCGATCAGCCGGTTTCCGGCAAGTGCTGCATCCAGCATCGCCAGATAACGCGGCTCGAAGATGTTGAGGGGAAGCTGCCCGGCGGGCAGGAGGAGGGCCCCGGTCAGGGGGAAGACGGCGATCGCATCAGGCAGATCGCCCGGCTTCAGGTATCTGGCATTACCGACTTGCATGAAACCGTCCCGCATTCTGGTAGACGGGCGTGCCCGTCCTGACGAGAATGTGGTGCCCCCGCCCGAAAACGCAAGGGCGGATATTCATCTTAAGAGAACAGCATTGCCGAAAGCTTGCGCCGGGCGGCAACCGTCGCCGGATCCTTGAAACCCCAGACCTCGAAGAACTGCAGCAGTTGACGGCGGGCGCCGTCATCGTCGAAGGCGCGATCCTTGCGCATGATGAGAAGCAGATGTTCGGCGGCTTCCTCGCGCCGGCCTTCGACATTGCGGATCTTGGCGAGCTTCAGCCGCGCCTCGTGATGATCGGGATTGATGGCCAGTTCATGCTCGAGTGCCACGGGATCGCCGAGCTTGCGCGCCTCCTCGATCTGATCGAGCTTCTTCAGCACCGCCTGGATGCCGGCGTCCTTCGCCAGCTCTTCCGGCAGATCAGTCAGCGTTTCGCGCGCCCGCTGATGCTGGTTTGCGGCGATCATGCATTCGGCCATCCCGGCAAGCGCCTTGGCATTCTCGGGATCGGCCTGGATGACCGCGCCGTAAAGCTGCGCCGCCTCGTTGATGTTGCCGGCAGTGAGCAGCTCCGCCGCCTCCGTCAGCACGGCTTCGATCTCGGCCGCCTCATCAGCACCGGCAGGCCCGGCGATACGGTCGATGAACTGAGTGATCTGACTTTCCGGCACCGCGCCCATGAAGCCATCGGCCGGACGGCCGTTGACGAAGGCGATGACGGCCGGAATCGACTGGATGCCGAGCTGGCCGGCAATCGAGGGATGGTCGTCGATATTCATCTTGACCAGACGAACGCGGCCCTTGGCCTCATTGACCACCTTCTCCAGGACTGGCGTCAGCTGCTTGCACGGACCGCACCAGGGCGCCCAGAAATCGACCAGCACCGGCTGTTTGCGTGACGCCTCGATGACGTCCTTGCCGAAATTCGCAGTCGTCGTGTCGGTGATGTAGCTGCCGGCCGCAGCCGCCGCTTCCGGCTGAGCGCCGAAGCTTGCCGTTGCCGACATCTGATTTCCGAAGGAACCGTTATAGGGGTTGTTGCTGCCGCTCATAGGTATCTCCCGCCGCGCCGATCCTGCCGGCATCATTGTAGCGCTAAAATCGTATGTCAGGACGTCACTTTCAAGACAAGCGGCTTATGTCCGGTCGCTTCCATGAAACGAACGAGGTCACCGCTCGCAATCGATGTCGTCGCATCGTTGGAGAGCGGATGGCAGTTGACGATCTCCTCTTCCATCAGATCGGCATCGAGCACGAAGGTGACGTTTCCTGCGGTATCGTTGATCGCGCCGAAGGCGGTGACCGCGCCCGGAATGACTCCCAGATACTCCATGAGCTTCTCCGCCCTGCCGAAGGAGACCCTGCCGGACCCGCCGATGATGGTGTGAACCTGCTTGAGGTCGACCTCGGCATTCTCCTCCACCGTCAGCAGAAAATACCGGTCCTTCTTGTCCCTGATGAACAGATTCTTGGTGTGGCCGCCGGGGATTTCATCGCGCAGCGCAACCGATTCGGCCACGGTAAAGACCGGCGCATGATCGACCGTCTTGTAAGCGATCCCTAGTCCGTCGAGGAAGGCGAACAATTCTTCTCTTGTCTTGGGGGTATTTTCGGACATCGGGCGATCCGTCGAATGAGGATAAGGAAAGTCGAGGCGTCCTGATTAAGTCCGTCCACAATGTTTGGCAATCTTCGCAACCGACGCTCTGCCCCCAGTTTTGCGGCCTTTCCCCGCCGCCTGGCCGGGCGCCAAAATTTTTCTTCGACTCTGCGTCATTTCCCTGTTGCATTTGAAAATCCGTTAGGCCATATAGCGCCCGTCGCCACGAGGCGGCGCCCACGGTCCAACGACTACCCCGGACCGATGCGGGTTGAGCGGGTGTAGCTCAGGGGTAGAGCACAACCTTGCCAAGGTTGGGGTCGAGGGTTCGAATCCCTTCGCCCGCTCCAGTTTCTCCGAAATAGCAGTGCTTATGGTTTTCCGGGCGTCAGCATAGCCGGCGTCATCGGCTCAGTACCTTCTTCACCCAGGTATCGACCTCATCGCCACTGCTCACGTCCGCCTGCACCAGCCCGTTGATCATGAAGGTCGGCGAGACGTGGACGCCGTTTTGCCGGGCATATCTGCACTGCCATTTGATCTCCCGGTCGAGATCCGGGATTGCGAAGGCGTCCTTCAGCTCCACGCCGCTATAGCCCTCCAGACGCTCGATGATCTGATTTGGCGTGACGTCCATGTTCGGGCCGCCGGCGTGATGATCGAATTCGAATTCCTCCCGATGCGCGGCGACGGCGGCCATGACCTTCTTCGCCGTCTCCTTGCCGCCTTCCAGGGTCGAGGCTGCGATAATGCAGCGGACGATCACGCCGGAATACATATGCCAAGGCTGCGACTGTAGGCGAATTTTCACCGTGATCCTGTTTTTGCCCGCCTGAGCGAGAAGGGTGTCCAGCTTATTGAATGCCCTGGCGGAATAAGGGTCCGTCGGTTCGAGGAAGGCTTCGAAGATGCGTGGGCCGTTGCCCCAACTCAGGGGATCTGCGTGCCACGAAGCATCGGTCATGACGATGTCCTTTCCGTTCGTGAATCGGGTATGCAACTAACGGATCAAGCTCCAGAAACCATGCTTTTTTCCATGTTGACGCTTCAATTCGGCGACGTAGGTGTCATGAGGTCGGGCGCTGCCGAAATCGTCGATATGAGGCGCGAGCGACGCGCATTCCGCCAGATGGCGCGCGGCATGCCTGTAGCGGCTGGATCGGCCTTCATCGAGGGCGAAGCCGATCATCGACCGTAGCACCACGGTTGCTGCGAGCGGGAATTTCTCCTGCAGCATCTCGGCCGCTGGTGTCATCAGCTCGTAGAGGTCGCCGTTCAATTCGGCCTGGCGCCCGGATATCAGTTTTGCTGCCTCGGCAGGTGCGGGCCAGGTGAGAAAAAAGGCAAGGGCTCGATGAACGTCCGGAAAGCGGTGTGCAAAGGCGAATGCCTTGTCCTCGGCCTCGATATCGTCGAAGTCGGCGAGCCTTCGCAGGAAAGCGCGAAGGTGCTCGCCATTCAGCGACTGCTCGAAGCATTGCCATTGGTAGGACCGCGCTTCCTCCCCCCGCCCCAGGACGTCGAGGGCTTTGACGCGGGCGTGCTGCCATTCAAAAGGCAGTTCGAACCGCTCCCTGTGATCGGTGGCGTCCAAAATCTCCAATGCTTCCCCCGCACGTCCAGCTAAAAGCAAACGGTCGGCAATCTCGGCTGCGACCATCGGCGCCCTTAATGTCTCTTCCGGCTGCTGGGCGATGAAGGCATCGACATCATTCTGTGCATCGGCAATTTCCTGCAGAGCGATGCGTGCCCTCCGTTGCCGATGATTGGTGTAGATCTCGTCCTTGTAAATCGGCCCCTTGCCGCCCCAGCCGAAAATCTCCCGGTCTGCGTCGGCAGGCTTCTCCTCCGGTTCGTTCGACCATCGCACCAGGAGGCTCTTCAAACGTTCAAGGCCGTCCTTGCCCAGCGCCGGAACCATCTCGGCGATCAGCGGATCATACTGGCCGTAGTCGTTATCCTGCAGCGCAGTAAAGATCCTGTCGGCAAGGACATCGATACCGATACAAGCGGAGCTGGCGATGACGCCGGCATCGGCGCATGCCTGATGGAACGTCTCGATGAACGCGCTGTCGCCGCTGTTGGACCGCGCGAATATCGTGTCGGCGACAGCAAGGAATTGCCAGATAAGATCGAACGCTTCCTTCGGATCGTCGGCAGCGACGACAGTGACGATCGCGGACCGCTGCGTTTCGAGGTCGGCGTTAACAGCCTTCACCTTATGCCATTCGATGACGGTGCGGGCTCGCGCAATGCTGGCGAGACGTTTCCGCACCTCACGGGCCACTTCCGCACCACCATGATTGCCGGCAAGCTCCATTCGAAGCCGCCGTTTGTGGGCGGCGCTGCCGGTGCTGATTTCGATCAGCAGTTCGGCGAGACGCTGCGCACCGAGGGCCTCCAGATTCTTTGCGTTGAGTGTCGTCTTTGCTGCCATGGATCAACTCTATCGTTTCAGCCCGACAGTATCTCAGCGTTCACATCAGTCCAAGGCGCCGGGCGGGGAGGCGCTGGGGTAATCCCGATGCGGTTTCCGTACATCTTCGAATTTCAGTTCAAAGCGCGCCAGATATTTGGCAAGGCGATCGGCGTCGTTGCTGCTCTTCTTTTCCAGGCGCGAATTTGCAAACAGCGCCCGGCCCGCGGCGCTGGCACTGGCATGCTCCCGGCAGGTGCGAAGGACGGCGGCGAGTTGAACGGCGTCGAAACGATCGAGGCGGGCAGTGGCGTCTTCGCCGAGCAGATCGATCAGGATGTCGTCGGAGGATTGGCGTCCCGATGAGCCGCGCCAGGCGGCCTTCAGGCGTCGGATCTCGTCGTCGGCGACCTCCACCGTGATTCGGCCTTGAGGCGCGAGCGTTGCCATGCGCGTGACGGAAGCGGACAAGTCGCGGAAATTCGCGCTCCAGAGGGCCTCCGCGCCGGTAGCAAACGTGAGATAGCGGCTTCGCGCTTCCTTGTTGAAGGTGACGTTCTGCCCTTCACGCTCAAGGAAACGCCGAAGTTCGAAATCAAGATTGGGCTCGATATCCTCCCTGCGCTCGCGCAAGGCCGGCAGCTGGAAAGTCCATAGATTGAGCCGGGCAAAGAGATCCTCGCGGAATCGGCCGCGACGGACGGCGTCGCCGAGATCGCGATTGGTGCCCGCCAGAAGCTGGAAGTCGGCGGAAACTTCGCGGTCCGCACCGACTGGCAGAAAGCGCTTTTCCTCAATCGCCCGCAAGCACATGGCCTGTTCATCGAGGCCCAGTTCACCGATCTCGTCGAGAAAGAGCACGCCCTTGTCCGCCGACTTCAGGAGGCCAGGCCGTTCGCCTGCGGCGCCGGTGAAGGCGCCTTTGACATGGCCGAAAAGCGCCGACATGGCGTGATCGCCGCGGAGCGTTGCGCAGTTAACCTCGACGAAGGGACCGCTGACTTTTCGCTCGGCCTTCTTGAGTTCGTAGATCCGCTTGGCAAGCTGGGATTTTCCTGCGCCGGTCGGGCCGGTCAGCAGGACCGGGGCAGTAGAGCGAATGACAGCGCGCTCGATCTCGTCGATCATGCGATTGAAGGCGGGATTTCGCGTCGAAATGCCGGATTTCAGAAACGAGGCGGCGTCGGCCTGTTCGGATGCGAAGCGCTTGGCGATTTCGTCATAGCGCGAGAGATCAAGATCGATGATGCGATGGGTTCCCGCGAAATCCTGTCCCGGCTCGCGCTCGCGCGGCGGAGAAAGCTGCAGCAACCTGCCGGGAATGATGCGCGCTTCGGTCAGGAGGAACCAGCAGATCTGGGCGACATGGGTGCCGGTGGTGATGTTGACGAGATAGTCTTCGGCCTCGGGATCGAAACTGTAGTCCCGGGCAAAATCCCTGAGGCTCGTATAGACTTCAGAAAAGTCCCAGGGGTCGCGCAGATTGATGATGCGCTGGCGAACCTCCGTCGCGGGCGAAATCGTCTCGATATCCCTGATTACGGTCTTGGCCAGCCAGTCGGAATGATTGTCGTGAATCAGTTCCAGCCGATCGATGAAAAGACCGGCCTGTTGGCAAAGGCCGACGTTCGGCCGCCAGCGCGTCCATCGGTCTTCACGCCGGCCCACGTCGAGGGTCGTTCCAAGAATGCTGATGGCGACCCGGCGCTTCATCATTTATCCAAAATTATAAAGCTATAGATTATCAGATAGACTATTCCGCTTTCTCGAACTTGGCAATTTGCAGGGCAGAAATTCTCTGCTAATTTTTACTATTAAAAATCAAAGCTTTATGAGCGCATTCGCGGGGGCTTGTCGCGGATTTTAGAAATTGGCACGCCACTTGAATTGTATTCGGCAGAACCGAATCAAAGAGGTGCTGCCATGGTGAACAAGGCAATTTTCAAACCCTATTTCGGAAAGCTGCTCGCCGGCACGACGACGACCAACCACGAAGGCGCAGCAGCCTATGCCCTGTCGCCGCGCGAAGCCCTGGCGCAATATGCCGTTACCGGAACGTTCAGCGACACTTTCTATGCAGATGCAGGAGAGCAGCTCGATGCCGTGAGGCAGCTTGCGGCGGAGGTCGAGCCAGAATTCCTGGCAAAGCTTGCGATCCATGCGGCGGAGAAAGGCCATATGAAGGACATGCCGGTCATGCTGCTGGCTATGCTTTCGGGCCTCGAAAGCGATGCCTTTGCGCGGGCTTTTCCGCGTGTCGTGAAGAGCGGCAAGATGCTGCGCGGCTTCGTGCAGGTCATGCGGTCGGGTGTGACGGGCCGGAAATCGCTCGGGACGCGGCCGAAGAAGATGGTGCAGGCCTGGTTCGACCGGGTAACTACGGAACAGTTCCTGCATGCGATGGTCGGCAATGATCCGTCGCTGCCTGATGTGATCCGGATGGTACATCCAAAGCCGCGAGACGCGGAGCGTCAGGCGCTCTACGCATGGGCAGTCGGCAAGCCGTATGATGTCGCAGCATTGCCGGCTGAGGTAAAAGCGTTCGAAGCGTTCAAGCGGGATAGCAGCTTGCCGCTGCCGCCCGTGCCGTTCCAGATGCTGACCTCGCTGGGTCTCAGCAAGGAGCAGTGGTCGGAAATCGCCTTGAAGGGCTCGTGGCAGATGGTGCGCCAGAACCTCAACACCTTTGCCCGAAACGGGGTGTTCGAGGTGGATAGCATGGCCGAACGGCTTGCTGCGCGGATCGCCGATCCGGAAGCGGTGCGGAAGGCGCGCGTCTTCCCCTACCAGTTGATGGTCGCGTGGCATATGGCGAACCAGTCGGTTCCGGCTGTCGTTGCGGATGCTCTGCAGGATGCGATGGAGGTGGCAATCTCCAGCGTGCCGACGATCGGCGGCAATGTCGTGGTCTGCCCGGATGTCTCCGGCTCCATGTCTTCCCCCGTCACCGGTTACCGGAAGGGCGCGACATCAGCCGTCCGCTGCATCGATGTCGCAGCACTCGTGGCTGCGTCGTTCCTGCGCCGCAACCGGCAGACGCGTATCATCCCCTTCGAACAGGACGTCGTGAACGTCCAGCTGAACGGGCGCGACAGCGTGATGACCAACGCGGCGAAGCTCGCGGCGGTGGGCGGCGGCGGAACGAACTGTTCTGCACCGCTGCGGCTGCTCGCAAAGGAGAAGGCGGCGGTGGACCTCGTGCTCTTCGTCTCGGACAACCAGTCCTGGATGGATGCGCGGGGGCACGGCCAGGCGACAGGGATGATGGTCGAATGGGCGCGGCTCAAGAGGCTGAACCCGGCTGCAAAGCTGGTCTGCCTCGACATCCAGCCTTACGTCCAGACGCCGGCCAAGGCAGAGGACGTGCTGAACATCGGCGGCTTCTCGGATGGCGTCTACGGAGCCATCACCAGTTTCGCAGCCGGCAAGTCCGGTTCGGGCGATTGGGTTCGCAGGATCGAGGCGACTGATCTTTGAAATTGCTTCGCGCCGCCAGTGAACGGCGCGAGGCACCGTGATGAATGCCGGATGGAACTACAGACTGTCACTCTCCAGGTCGCGGGTTCGAATCCCGTCGGGTCCCCCAAAAAACAAGGACTCGTAGCTCAGCGGATAGAGCGGGTGTTCCACCATATCTCGTCGTCGCGGACCAATGGAATGACGTACAAAACATATGGCGAATGCCGGGGAAACTACATCGGTAACCCGAAAGGGCGCGGGTTCAAGGCCCGCCTTGCCGCCCGAATCCGAGAGGGAGGAGGATGCGCAAGATGTTTCCTCAAGACTTGTCGCCATGACCGAAATTGCAGCGGCGAATGCCGGACGGAACTACAGCCTCCGTGTTGAGGTGGCCCGACCGGTTCGACTCCGGTCCTTGGCGGCGCTCTCTGGCACGGGCGGGGCCACGCAGGTTTCGTCCACCTTTGTCGCCGCTGCAAAAATATCCGGTGAATGCCGGCACGACGACAGGAAAGAAGGTCTCCGGGAAATCGTCGCCCAGGCGAGACCCGAAACGCAACGAAGAAGAAGGACTGCAGACGCAGAAGAGAAGATGACCGAGATCATGAGCGGACAGGATCTGATCGACGCAGGCATGAGCCAGGGCAAGTGGTTTCGCCCGGCTCTCGACGCGGCCAACAGGATTTTGAGCCAAGGCGGTTCGGCCGCAGAGGCCCTCGAAGCGGCAAAAGCCTTTCAACCGGCGCCGACGCTCGCCTTGAGGGCGGATAACGATATCGAGATCTATTCCAATATCCGCGCCGATAACCCCTTCGAGCAGGACAATGTCGAGAAGGTCAACGCGACGATGCGGGCGCTTGCACGCACGCCGGTCATCCGGGCTGCGGCAATCATGCCGGATGCTTGCCCGGCCGGGCCGATCGGCACCATTCCGGTTGGCGGCGTCGTGGCATCGGAGGCGATCCATCCGGGCATGCACTCGGCTGACATCTGCTGCTCCATGGCGATCTCGATCTTCCCGGACGTCGATCCGAAATCGCTTCTCGATGCGGTGCATGCAGTGACGCATTTCGGTCCCGGGGGCCGCCCGCGCGGTGCGCAGATCAAGCCTTCCGAAGCGACGCTATCTGCCTTCCAGCAGAACCCGTTTCTGCGCGACGGAGCGCTGAGCGTCGGCATCGAACATTTCGGCACGCAGGGCGACGGCAACCACTTCGCCTATGTCGGAACGATGAGATCGACCGGCGAGACCGCACTCGTCACCCATCATGGGTCGCGTGCGCCGGGTGCCCGGCTCTACGACAAGGGCATGAAGGCCGCGAACCGCTTCCGCGAGCAGATCTCGCCGGAAACCCTGCGGGACAATGCATGGATTCCCGCCGACACCGAAGAGGGCGACCTCTACTGGTCGGCTCTGCAGACCATCCGGCAGTGGACGAGGGAAAACCACTATATCGTCCATGACATGGCGGCAGAGGCACTCTCGGCGAAGGCGGCCGATCGTTTCTGGAACGAGCACAATTTCGTTTTCCGGAAATCGGACGGCCTCTTCTATCACGGCAAGGGAGCGACGCCGGCCTTCGACAAATGGGCCGAGGATGCGACCGATCTGACGATCATTCCGCTCAACATGGCGGAACCGATCCTGATCGTCCGCGGCTCCAACGCCGCCCATGGCCTCGGATTCTCGCCGCATGGCGCCGGCCGTAATTTTTCGCGCAGCGCCCATATGCGGCGCCTGGCGGAAGAATATGGCGCCGATGCCCGCGGCCTGAGCCCGAACAATCTGGCGGAGATCCTGGAAAAGGAGACCGCGGGCCTGGACGTTCGCTTCTTCTCGGGCTTTGCCGACGCCTCGGAACTGCCGAGTGCCTACAAGTCCGCCGCCAACGTGCGTGCCCAGATCGAGCATTACGGTCTGGCCGAGGTGGTCGACGAGGTCATTCCGTATGGAAGCATCATGGCCGGCGACTGGCAGAAGGATGCACCCTGGCGTCGCAAACGGGAACGTCGCTGATTGCCTCCGACAATGCTGCGGCCTTTGCCGTATCGGCAAGGGCCGCAGCAATATGTGGGGGCGATTCCGTCGTCGATTCATATTACTTTATCAGGACCTAAGTATTGGCATTTCCTCGTATTATCTAAAAAATAACGCTGCGTCGTAACGACTCCTAAAGCCGGGTTTGGCACCTTGTCGACTATCGTTATTTGCTTCCAATTTTTCGGCCGGGGTTTGTTATGAGTCACAATAGGGACGTCTGGGTCAGCCAGCGCGCTTATTCGCTGTGGGAATCGGAAGGCAGGCCGGATGGGCGTGGGGAAAGCCACTGGGCGCAAGCGCTCAAGGAATTCGAGCAACTGGAATTGACGAAGGCATCGCCCGATGGGAACGATCTCATCGAGAAGCTGAAGGCGGCCGGGCGGCTGATGCGGGTCTGTGATGGGGCGGTCGCCGCGGTCGAGAACGACCTGCAGCTGAAAGCGGCGCGTTAAAATCTTTTCCTGTCAAATTGAAGCACTCACCCCGCCCGAGTGCAGCGATGTGTCGTCCTGATACTATTGGCGGGCAGCCCAGCCGAGGCCGCGCCGCAGGATGAGCGGCATATAGGGATGGTCGAACTCGGCGGCGACATGGCCGAGAGCGGAATAGAAGATGCGGCCGGCGCCGAAATGGCGTTTGAAGACGACGGGCATCACCACATTGCGCGCCGCCGGATCGTAGGCGCCGGTGAAAGTGGTGGTCGCAAGGATTTCGACCGTCGGATCATAATGCAGATAATATTGCTCCGAACGGTAGTCGAAATCAGGAATGCCCTCCATGACAGGATCGTCCTGGCGGGTGACGGCGACACGGAAATCGATGATGTTGCCGGGATGGGCGACCCAGGTGACGCCGGAGACGTAGCGGAAAGGCGCGCTTTCCTTGAAGGAGGTGGCGAGCGAGCCGTGATGGCCGGCGAGTCCGAGACCTCCACGTACGGCCTCGACCAGGGCGCTAGCATGGGGCTTTTCCAGCGTTCCGCCGGTGATGATGGGCACCAGCAGATCCGCCTTGGCCAGGGTCGGAGACCCGAATATCCCGAGATCGCCGGTCACCTCCACGGCAAAATCGTCCTCGCGCAGGAGATCGGCGACAATATGGGCGCATTGTTCCGGCTCGTGGCCCGGCCAGCCGCCCCAGACGACCAATGCCTTCCTCATTCCCGTTCTCCCTGGCTGATTGCTGCGGATCGGTGATCATCGCCCGATGATACAAGCCGCTTAAATCGGGCGGTCGTGCAAATCACGCGAATAATTGATCGACTTCGCCGTTTCGGCCAAATCGCAAACCGCCGGTTTCGGCATTTGACGTATTGTCAGCTCCTGCTAATCGCAGTTCCTTCTTTTTATTGACGTCTATCTCGTCTAGGTTTCTTCCATCTCTCACTGATCATTAAGGGTGGTGCATGGCAGGTGAAACGGTTCTTGTGGTCGGCGGCGCCGGTTATATCGGCTCGCATACGTGCCTCGACCTGGCGAACAAGGGCTATAGGCCTGTCGTCTTCGATAATTTTTCAAACGGCCATCGCGAGTTCGTCAAATGGGGGCCGGCGGAAGAGGGCGACATTCGCGATCGTGCCCGGCTGGACGAGGTGATGGCCAAGCACAAGCCGGCGGCCATCCTCCACTTCGCCGCGCTGATCGAGGTCGGGGAATCGGTCAAGGATCCTGTTTCCTTCTATGAAAACAACGTCATTGGCACTTTGACGCTGCTTTCGGCGGCGCAGGCGGCCGGCATCAATGCCTTCGTCTTCTCCTCCACCTGCGCCACCTATGGACTGCCGCAGAGCGTGCCGCTCGACGAGACGCACCGGCAGGTGCCGATCAATCCCTATGGTCGAACCAAATATATCGTCGAACAGGCGCTTGCCGATTACGACCAGTACAAGGGCCTGCGCTCAGTGGTGCTTCGTTATTTCAATGCGGCCGGTGCTGATTTCGAAGGTCGGATCGGCGAATGGCACCAGCCGGAAACCCATGCGATTCCCTTGGCGATCGACGCCGCACTCGGTCGTCGCCAGGGTTTCAAGGTGTTCGGCAGCGACTACGAGACGCGCGATGGCACCTGCGTGCGCGACTACATCCATGTGCTGGATCTTGCCGATGCGCATGTGCGCGCCGTCGAATATCTGCTGAAAGGCGGCGATTCCGTCTCACTCAACCTCGGCACCGGCACGGGCACGACGGTCAGGGAATTGCTGGGCGCGATCGAGGACGTGTCGAACCGGCCCTTCCCGGTCGAATATATCGGCCGGCGCGAAGGGGATTCGCATACGCTGGTCGCCAACAACGACAAGGCGCGCGACGTGCTCGGCTGGGTGCCGCAGTATGATCTGTCCGAGATCATCCGTTCCGCCTGGAATTGGCATGCAAAATCCAACCAGCATTGAGCCAAAAAGCCTTGAGAAGCTCCGCCGGCCCAATGTTCTGCTGATCACCGCGGACCAATGGCGTGGCGACTGCCTGTCGGCGGTCGGTCATGCTTGTGTGAAAACACCTCACATCGATGCACTGGCGCGCGAAGGCACGCTCTTCCGGCAGCATTATGCCGGGGCAGCCCCCTGCTCGCCGGCCCGGGCCACGGTCTATACCGGCCTTTATCAGATGAACCATCGGGTCTGCCGCAATGGTTCGCCGCTCGACGCTCGCTTCGACAATCTGGCGCTGGCGGCCCGGCGGGCGGGATACGACCCGACGCTGTTCGGTTATACCGACACGGCGCCCGATCCACGCGGCATGGATACGGCTGACCCGCATCTGACCACCTATGAAGGCGTGTTGCCGGGTTTTACCGCTCGCCAACTCCTGCCCGAACATGAGCGGCAATGGCTCTCATGGCTCAGGTCCCGTGGCCATTTGAATGCCGTCAGCCGCGACATCCATATCCCCGTCGGTGCTGATGCCGGCGAAATTTCCGATGCGGCGCCAGCCTATTCCAGCGATGAGACCCAGACCGCCTTCCTGGCCGACGAGTTCATTCGCTGGATGGGCGAACAGGACCGGCCGTGGTTTGCGCATGTCTCTTTCCTGCGCCCGCACCCGCCATTTTCCGTGCCGGCGCCGTTCAACCGGATGTACAAGCCGGATGACGGACCGGCCTTTGCGCGGGCGGAAAATCGCGAAGCAGAACAGCGGGCTCATCCCTATCTCGCCTATGCCATGCAGCTCTCCGACAAGGGCAGCTTCATTCACGGGGCGCAGGGGCCGCTCAGCGCCTGGAGCGGCGAGGACTTGGCGGCGATCCGGGCGATTTATTACGGGATGATCTCAGAGGTCGATGCGCAGCTCGGCAGGGTCTGGCAAGCGCTGAAGGATGCAGGCGCCTGGGACGATACACTGATCATCTTCACCTCGGACCATGCGGAGATGGCGGGAGATCATTGGACGCTCGGCAAGGGCGGCTTCTTCGATGGCAGCTATCATATCCCGCTGATAATCCGCGATCCCGCAAACGTTGCGGCCGGCAGGATCGTTGACGATTTCACCGGCGCTGCGGATATTTTTCCCACGCTTTGCGAAAGGCTCGGCATCGAGGCAAAGAACGGGCTCGACGGCCGGTCGCTGATGCCGTTCATCATGGGCGGGCGCTCGGAAGGCTGGCGCGATGCGATATTCTGGGAATTCGATTTCCGCGACATTGCCAAAGGTGAGGCAGAACGGCATTTCGGGCTGAGGCCGAACCAATGCAATCTCGCCGTGATCCGCGACGATCGGTTCAAATATGTGCATTTTGCCGCACTGCCGCCGCTGCTCTTCAATCTCAGCGATGATCCGATGGAACTCGACGACGTCGCGGCGGATCCGGCCTATGCGGCGATCCGGCTTCAATATGCCGAGAAGTTGCTCTCGCTGAGAGCGCGGCATCTCGACCAGACGCTTGCCTATACCGAGCTGACGGAAAAGGGGCCGGTGACGCATCGACCCCGGTAGGGCATTTCCGTCTTCTTCGAATGACCGCAACGCCCGCTTATTTTTACGCAATCCCAGCAAGATCCGCTGTGCGCCTTTGCTGGAATTTGCCTTGAATCAACCGAGATAGTCGCGCTTGCCGATCGGTGCGCCCTGGTTGCGCAGGATGGCGTGGGCGGTGGCGACGTGAAAGTAGAAGTTCGGCAGGGCGAAGGTGGTGATATATTCGTCACCCGGCAGCACGATGCCGCTCTTGCCCGGCAGCGTGATCTGGCGGCTTTCCGCGCCCTCCAGCGCTTGCGCCGAAAAGGTGGCGAGATAGGTCTCGGTCTTTGCCAGGCGCTCGCGCAACTGCTCGATCGTCGTCTCGTTATCTTCGAACTTCGGCGCTTCGGTTGCGGTCAGGCGAGCGAGCGTGAACTTGGCGCTGTCGCTGGCCCGCTGATATTGGCCGGCGAGCGACAGCATGTCGGGCGCAAGCCGAGCGGAGACGAGTATGGCGGGATCGATATTCTTTTCCTTCGCATAGGCTTCAGCCTTGTCGAGATAGGTCTTCAGGCTGGCGAGGCCGCGCCGGAACATCGGAACGGTAA
Source organism: Rhizobium sp. NLR16a (assembly GCF_017948245.1). Classification (NCBI taxonomy): domain Bacteria; kingdom Pseudomonadati; phylum Pseudomonadota; class Alphaproteobacteria; order Hyphomicrobiales; family Rhizobiaceae; genus Rhizobium; species Rhizobium sp. NLR16a. The sequence goes on from NZ_CP072868.1 coordinate 249,400, forward strand.
GGCGATAGATCGAAATGGACATCAGTCCTGTCTCCAAAATCTTCAATGGGCGGCCGCGGCGGATGTCGAAGGGCCTGCAGCTGTGAGCCTGTCTTCGACTTCCCATAGATGGAGGCTGCCCACTTCGTGCGCAATGCCGCCGAACGCGTGTGCCGCGCAATTCCCATGCATTGCCCCATCAATATCCCGAGTGCCGCTAAAGAGAGGCTTGACGTGGTTCCCAGAAAATGGAATGAATATTCCGCATAACAAATTTTACGGTTTGTTTGTTCCGTTTTCGGAACGCCGCGGGAGAGGCGGCGCAGCAAATTGCGGCTTCAGGGCAGATGCCCGGAGCTCCGGCGTGAGGAGGGTGTAGCCGGGCACCGCTTTGTGGAGGAAGTAAAAATGAAAAAGTTTATCCTGGGCACTGCGATGGCGCTCGTCATGTCGACGGCCGCCCACGCGGAGACGGTTGGCGTGTCGATGGCGAAGTTCGACGACAACTTCCTGACCGTTCTGCGCAACGGTATGACCGATTATGCCAAAACGCTTGATGGCGTCACGCTGCAGGTCGAAGACGCGCAGAACGACGTTTCCAAGCAGCAGAGCCAGATCCAGAATTTCATCGCCTCCAAGGTCGATGCAATCATCGTCAACCCTGTCGATACCGATGCGACGACGGCGATGTCGAAGCTTGCGGCTGATGCCGGCATTCCACTGGTTTACGTCAACCGCCAGCCGGTCAACGTCGACACGCTTCCGGAAAAGCAGGCCTTCGTCGCTTCCAACGAGCAGGAATCCGGCACGCTGGAAACCAAGGAAATCTGCCGCATTCTCGGTGGTAAGGGCAAGGCCGTCGTCATCATGGGCGAGCTTTCCAACCAAGCTGCCCGCATGCGCACCCAGGATGTCCACGACGTCATCAAGACCGATGAATGCAAGGGCCTTGAGATCGTCGAAGAGCAGACGGCCAACTGGGACCGTACCCAGGGCGCCGACCTGATGACCAACTGGCTCTCGAGCGGCATCGAGTTCGACGCGGTGATCTCCAACAACGACGAAATGGCGATCGGCGCCATCCAGGCGCTGAAGGCAGCCGGCAAGGACATGAGCAAGGTCGTTATCGGCGGTGTCGACGCCACGCAGGACGCGCTTGCCGCCATGCAGGCAGGTGACCTCGATGTGACCGTGTTCCAGGACGCGGCCGGCCAGGGCAAGGGCGCGCTCGATACGGCGCTCAAGATTGCCAAGGGCGAAAAGACCGAGAAGAAGGTCTACATTCCCTTCCAACTCGTCACGCCCGAAAACGTCAAGGACTTCGTCACCAAGAACTGAGGTAAGTGCCAAGCGGGATGCGGGCTCTGCCCGCATCCTTTCAGCCTGTCCGTATCCGGAGGAGATGATATGGCCGTCAGTCCGACAACCATGGCAGCCGTGCGTGCGAGCGGCGCCGTTCCGAATGCGGAGTTTCTCTTGAGCGCCGAGGGCGTTCGCAAGGAGTTTCCCGGCGTCGTCGCACTCGATGACGTGCAGTTCCGGCTAAAGCGCGCCTCCGTGCATGCGCTGATGGGCGAAAACGGCGCCGGCAAATCGACATTGATGAAGATTCTCGCCGGCATCTATACGCCCGATAAAGGCGATATTCGCCTCAAAGGGGTCGAGATCCAGCTGAAATCTCCGCTCGATGCGCTGGAGAACGGTATCGCCATGATCCATCAGGAGCTGAACCTGATGCCGTTCATGACCGTCGCTGAAAATATCTGGATCCGCCGCGAACCGAAGAACCGCTTCGGTTTCATTGACCATGGCGTGATGCACAGCATGACCGAGGAACTGTTTGCCCGGCTCAATATTGATATCGATCCCGATATCGAAGTCCGCCATCTCTCGGTCGCCAACCGGCAGATGGTCGAGATCGCCAAGGCGGTCTCCTATAATTCCGACGTCCTCATCATGGACGAGCCCACTTCGGCGCTGACCGAGCGTGAGGTCGAGCATCTTTTCCGCATCATCCGCGATCTCAGGTCCCAGGGCATCGGCATCGTCTACATCACCCACAAGATGAACGAGCTTTTCGAGATCGCCGACGAGTTTTCCGTCTTCCGCGATGGCCGATATATCGGCACGCATGCCTCGACCGACGTCACCCGCGACGACATCATCCGCATGATGGTCGGGCGCGAGATCACTCAGATGTTTCCGAAGGAAGAGGTGCCGATCGGCGAGGTCGTGCTCTCCGTCAAGGACCTCTGTCTCAAGGGCGTCTTCCGCAATGTTTCCTTCGAGGTCAGGGCCGGCGAGATTCTCGGTGTGGCCGGCCTCGTCGGCTCCGGACGGTCGAATGTCGCCGAAACGCTGTTCGGCGTGACGCCGGCAAGCTCCGGCACGATCGAACTGTTCGGCAAGCCGGTGACGATTTCCTCACCGACCGAGGCCATCCGTCACCAGATGGCATTCCTGACGGAGGATCGCAAAGACACCGGCTGCCTGTTGATCCTGGATATTCTGGAAAACATGCAGATCGCCGTCCTGCAGGACAAATTTGTCAAGGGTGGTTTCGTGCAGCAGGGAGCACTCGAGGCGACCTGCGAAGACATGGCGAAAAGGCTGCGCGTGAAAACCCCCAATCTTTACGAGCGGGTGGAAAACCTTTCGGGCGGCAATCAGCAGAAAGTGCTGATCGGGCGCTGGCTGCTCACCCATCCGAAGATCCTGATTCTCGATGAGCCGACGCGCGGCATCGATGTCGGCGCCAAGGCGGAAATTCATCGGCTGGTCACGGAAATGGCGCGAAACGGCGTGGCGGTTATCATGATCTCATCCGAAATGCCCGAGGTTCTCGGCATGAGCGACCGCATCATGGTCATGCATGAGGGCCTGGTGACCGGTTTCCTCAATCGCGATGAAGCAACGCAGATCAAGGTGATGGAGCTGGCTGCGCGGTAATGCGCAGCTTGAGATCGCCTAAGGGAGGTTTGATATGAGTACCAAGGCAGCAGAGGGTACGGCCCCGCTCGCAACCCGGCAGAGACGGCGGCGTATGCCGCCGGAACTCAGCATCTTCCTGGTGCTTGTCGGCATCGCGCTGATCTATGAAGCGCTCGGCTGGATGTTCATCGGCCAAAGCTTCCTGATGAATTCGCAGCGCCTGACAATCATGATCCTGCAGGTCTCCGTCATCGGCATTATCGCCGTCGGCGTCACGCAGGTCATCATAACAGGCGGTATCGATCTGTCATCGGGCTCCGTCGTCGGCATGACGGCGATGATCGCAACCAGTTTCGCCCAGTCCTCCACCTGGGGGCGGGCCGTCTTCCCTTCGCTGACCGATCTTCCGGCGCTCGTGCCCATCATGATCGGCCTGCTGATCGGAGCGGCGGCGGGTCTGGCGAACGGCGCGCTCATCGCCTATACGAAGATCCCGCCGTTCATTGCAACGCTTGGCATGTTCGTTTCCGCCAGAGGTGTTGCCAAGTGGTATACGAAGGGGCAGCCGGTTTCCGGTATCACCGAGCAGTTTCATTTTATTGGAACGAAGGCGTGGCCGGTTGTCGTCTTCCTCGTCGTTGCACTGATCTTCCATATCGCGCTGCGCTACACCCGCTATGGAAAGTTCACCTACGCCATCGGCGCGAACCCTCAGGCGGCCCGCGTTTCCGGTATCAACATCGAAGCGCACCTCGTCAAAGTCTATGTGATCGCTGGATTGCTCGCTGGTCTCGCCGGCATCGTCACGGCGGCACGCGCGGAAACCGCGCAGGCAAGCATGGGCGTCGGATATGAGTTGGACGCGATCGCTGCGACCGTCATCGGCGGCACATCGCTCACCGGCGGCGTCGGGCGCATCACCGGCACCGTCATCGGAACCATTATTCTCGGCGTCATGACCTCGGGCTTCACCTTCCTCAGGATCGACGCTTATTATCAGGAGATCGTCAAGGGCTTCATCATCGTCGCGGCCGTCGTCATCGACGTCTACAGGCAGAAGAAGCGCCGCAAGCATTGAGCTCCGCCAGTACGATCCGAGTTTTGACGGGGGCTTCGGCCCCCGTTTCGTTCTGGTGATGCTCCACGATGCCGATGACCAAAAAAAAGAGGTGGCGAATCCCGCCAGCTTTTCTATTCTGCCACGTCATACGCCCGCCTCGGGCAGCGCAGGAAGACAGATGCAATTCGTATTTGACGGCCACAACGACGTTCTCCTTCGACTCTGGACACATTCAAAAGACGGCAGTGACCCGATCGCGGAGTTCGCAGATGGCACGACGACCGGCCATATCGATGCGCGCCGGGCGAAAGAGGGCGGTCTTTCCGGCGGCCTCTGCGCCATCTACATTCCTTCGGGCGATCTTGTGTTCGCCGATCCGGATGCCGATGGCCGCTACATCACGCCGATGGCGGCCCCTCTCGATCCGCTGCCGTCCCTCGCCATCGCCACCGAAATGGCGGCGATTGCGCTGCGGCTCGATCAGGCAGGCGCCTGGCGGCTCTGCCGGACGGTGAAGGACATCCGCAGCGCCATGGAGGACGGTATCTTTGCCGCCGTCATGCATATGGAGGGCTGCGAGGCGATCGGCGCCGATCTTTCGGCGCTCGAAGTGTTCTATGCGGCGGGTCTGCGGTCGCTCGGGCCGGTCTGGAGCCGGCACAATGTCTTCGGCTACGGCGTGCCCTTCGCCTTCCCGATGTCGCCGGACACAGCCCCCGGCCTGACCGATGCCGGCTTCGCGCTGGTCCGGGAATGCAATCGCCTCGGCATCCTGATCGACCTTGCCCATATCACCGAGAAGGGTTTCTGGGACGTGGCCAAAACGACGGAACAGCCGCTGGTCGCCAGCCATTCCAACGCCCATGCACTGACGCCGGTCGCGCGCAACCTGACGGATAGGCAGCTCGATGCGATCCGCGAAAGCCGCGGGCTCGTCGGCATCAACTATGCCACCGCCATGCTGCGTCCCGACGGCCGCTCGGACAGCGACACACCGCTTGCCGATATGATCCGCCACATCGACTATCTGGTGAACCGCATCGGCATCGATTGCGTTGGCCTCGGATCGGACTTCGACGGCGCAACCATTCCGGAAGAAATCGGCGACGCGGCCGGCAATCAGAAGCTGATTGCCGCTCTCCGGGAGGTTGGATATGGTGAGGCCGATCTGACGAAACTTGCCCGTGAAAATTGGCTTCGTATTCTGGCGCAAGCTTGGCGGGAGGACGACGCCTAAAGCGCTGCGCGGCTCTGGACGCACTGAAAACGGACAATAGTTTTAATGGGATATGACCGACAAAACGCTTCGTAGTCAATCAAGAACAGGGGAACAGACCATGATGATCACCAAGCTCAGCCGCAATTTTCGCCTGCTTTCCGCAGGAGCCGCCCTTTCGCTTCTAATGATGACGGCACCCGTCGCCTTTGCCGAAACGCCCAAGGACACGCTGGTCGAGGGTTTTGCCATCGACGACATCATCACCATGGATCCCGGCGAAGCTTTCGAGCTTTCGACGGCGGAGATCACCAGCAACAGCTACAGCCTGCTCGTCCGCCTCGATCTCGCCGACACCTCCAAGGTGAAGGGTGATCTTGCCGAGAGCTGGAGCGTCTCGGATGACGGCCTCACCTATACGTTCAAGCTGAAGCCAGGTCTCAAATTCGCCTCCGGAAATCCGATTACCGCCGAAGACGTCGCCTGGTCGTTCGAGCGCGCCGTCAAGCTCGACAAGAGCCCGGCCTTCATCCTCACCCAGTTCGGCCTGACTGGCGACAATGTCACCGAAAAGGCCAAGGCCGCTGACACCAATACCTTCGTCTTCACGGTCGACAAGGCCTATGCGCCGAGCTTCGTGCTCAACTGCCTGACGGCGACGGTCGCCTCCGTCGTCGACAAGAAGCTGGTGCTGGAACATGTGAAGGCGGTGACGCCGGATGCCGAGCACAAATACGACAACGATTTCGGCAATGAATGGTTGAAGACCGGCTATGCCGGCTCCGGCGCCTTCAAGCTGCGCGAATGGCGCGCCAATGAAGTCGTCGTGCTGGAGCGCAACGACAACTATTACGGCGATAAGCCGAAGCTCAACCGCGTCATCTACCGCTATATGAAGGAAAGTTCGGCCCAGCGGCTGGCACTCGAAGCCGGTGATATCGATATCGCCCGCAATCTCGAGCCGGGCGACATCGACGCCGTTTCCAAGAATGCCGATCTCGCAACGACCAGTGCACCGAAAGGCACAATCTACTACGTCAGCCTGAACAACAAGAACGAGAATCTGAAGAAACCCGAGGTTCAGGAGGCTTTTAAGTATCTGGTCGACTATGATGCAATCGGCGCAACCCTGATCAAGGGGATCGGCGAAATCCATCAGACCTTCCTGCCGAAAGGCCAACTCGGCGCGCTCGACGAGAACCCCTACAAGCTTGACGTCGCCAAGGCCAAGGAGCTGCTTGCCAAGGCTGGCGTTCCGGACGGCTTCTCGGTGACGATGGACGTGCGCAATACGCAGCCGGTGACAGGTATTGCCGAATCCATGCAGCAGACTCTGGCGCAGGCCGGCGTCAAGCTGGAAATCATCCCCGGCGACGGCAAGCAGACGCTGACCAAATATCGCGCCCGCACCCATGACATCTATATCGGCAACTGGGGCTCGGATTACTTCGATCCGAACTCCAATGCCGACACCTTCACCAGCAATCCGGACAACTCCGATGCCGGCACAGTCAAGACGCTCGCCTGGCGCAACACCTGGGAGGCGCCGGAACTCGACAAGCAGACAAAGGCAGCTCTCCTTGAACGCGACGGCGCCAAGCGCGCGGCAATGTATCAGGACGTCCAGAAGAAGTTCCTTGCCAACAGCCCCTTCGTCATCATTTTCCAGCAGACCGAGGTCGCCGGCTACCGGAAGAATCTGAAGGACTTCAAGTTGGGTCCGAGCTTCGACACCAACTTCGTCGGTCCGATCGCCAAGGAATAATCCGGCGGGATTAGCGGCGTGAGCACCATCGAAACCACACGAGAGGCGCGGCCCCGAAAGGGCCGTGCCGGGGCCTTCGCCAAGGCTTTGGGACGGTTCCTGTTCGCCGCCGTCACCACCTATCTCGGCCTACTGGCCGTCACCTTCTTCATCGGCCGCGTCGTGCCGATCGATCCCGTGCTCGCCATCCTCGGCGACCGCGCTCCCACCCATGTCGTCGAGCGGGTGCGCCAGGAGATGGGTTTCAACCTGCCGCTCTATCAGCAGTTCTACATCTACATCAAAGGCATCCTGTCCGGCGATTTCGGCAATTCGGTGCTGACGACCAATCCTGTCATGGTCGACATCCGCCGCGTCATGCCGGCGACGATCGAGCTCGCGACGTTGGGAACGCTGATCGGCGCCTGCGTCGGCGTGCCGCTCGGTGTTCTCGCTGCCGTGCGCCGCGGCAGCATCGCCGACCAGGTCGTGCGCGTCATCGGCCTCGTCGGCTACTCCGTGCCGATTTTCTGGCTGGCGCTGATCTCGCTCGTCATCTTCTATGCCCAGCTGCGTTGGGTGGCCTTCCCCGGCCGCATCGACATCGTCTTCGAATATACGTTCGCGCCGATCACCGGCTTCTATCTTCTGGACAGCGCCTGGCAGGGGCAATGGGACGTCTTCTATGACGTCTTCCGCCACATCATCCTGCCCGCTTCGCTGCTCGGCTATTTCTCGCTCGCCTATATCAGCCGCATGACCCGCAGCTTCATGCTGAACGAGCTTTCGCAGGAATATATCGTTGCTGCGCGCGCAAAGGGGCTTTCCGAACCACGGGTGATCTGGGGCCATGCGCTGCGCAACGCCGCCGTGCCGCTCGTCACCGTCATCGCGCTTTCCTATGCCGGCCTGCTCGAAGGATCGGTGCTGACCGAGACCGTCTTTTCCTGGCCGGGCATCGGGCTCTACATCACCAATTCGCTGCAGAACGCCGATATGAACGCCGTCCTTGGCGGCACGATCGTCATCGGGACGATCTTCATCGGCATCAATCTTCTGTCCGATCTTCTCTACCGGACACTCGATCCGAGGACGCGAAACCGATGACGGCTCCTGCCAGCCCCTCTCCTGCGATGAGCCGCCGCGAATGGTTGCTTTCCGACCGGCCGCAATCGCGCAGGCAGGCCCGTCTCGGCCGCGCTTACGTCACCTGGCGGCAGTTCACGGCCAACAGGCTCGCCGTCGTCGGCCTGCTGATCATCATCGCCCTGCTCCTCGTCGCCGCTTTCGCGGATTTGCTCGCCACACACAACCCCGTCGTCGGCGATCTCCGCAATGCCCGCCTGCTGCCGCCGGGAACGGCCGGCTATCTGCTCGGCACAGACGATCAGGGCCGCGACATCTATTCACGGCTGATCTATGGATCGCGATTGACTTTGTTCGTCGTCGCGCTCGTCGCGATCATCTCCGCGCCGATCGGGCTGATCGTCGGCACGGTCTCGGGCTATGCCGGCGGCTGGGTGGATGCGACGCTGATGCGCATCACCGATATCTTTCTTGCCTTTCCGAAACTGGTATTGGCGCTCGCCTTCGTCGCCGCTCTCGGCCCGGGCATCCAGAACGCGGTCATCGCCATCGCCATCACCTCCTGGCCCCCTTATGCTCGCATCGCTCGGGCCGAGACGCTGACGGTCCGGCGTTCCGACTATATCTCGGCAGTGAAGCTGATGGGCGCCTCGCCGTTCCGCATCATCGTGCGTCATGTCATGCCGCTCTGCATTTCCTCGCTGATCGTGCGCGTGACCCTCGATATGGCCGGCATCATTCTGACGGCGGCCGGTCTTGGTTTTCTGGGTCTCGGCGCACAGCCGCCGCTGCCGGAATGGGGCGCGATGATCGCCTCTGGCCGGCGCTTCATTCTGGATCAGTGGTGGGTCGCGGCCATGCCCGGCATCGCCATCCTCATCGTCAGCCTCGGCTTCAACCTCTTGGGCGACGGCCTGCGCGACGCGCTCGATCCGAAGGAGAGCGGCCAATGACGACGCTTCTGACGGTCGACAGGCTCAAGGTCAGTTATCCCACCCGCACCAGCCTGATCGAAGCGGTGCGCGGCGTCTCCTTCACGCTCGGCAGGGAAAGGCTCGGCATCGTCGGCGAATCCGGCTCCGGCAAGTCGCAGACCGGCCGGGCGATCATGGGGCTGACGCCGAAACACGGCATCGTCACAGCCGACAGGCTCGATTTCAGCGGCATCGATCTCCTCAAGGCATCCGCCAGCGAAAGGCGCAGGTTGCGCGGCAAGCGCATCGCCATGATCCTGCAGGATCCGAAATATTCGCTCGACCCTGTCATGACGATCGGACGGCAGATCTGCGAAACGCTCCGCACTCATGAGAAGATCGGCAAGGCGGAGGCGCGCGAACGGGCGCTCGCCATGCTTGAAGCGGTGCAGATCCGCGATCCTCAACGCGTCTTCGACCTGCACCCACACGAGGTTTCGGGCGGCATGGGACAGCGCGCCATGATCGCCATGATGCTGATCGCCGGACCCGAACTGCTGATTGCCGATGAGCCGACTTCGGCGCTCGACGTGACGGTGCAGCTCGATGTGCTCCGGATCATGGACAGACTGGTCTCCGAGCGCGGCATGGGGCTGATCTTCGTCTCCCATGATCTGAGACTGGTGTCTTCCTTCTGCGACCGGGTCATCGTCATGTATGCCGGCAAGATCGTCGAAGAGCTCGCGGCCGCCGATCTCAAACATGCGCAGCATCCCTATACCAGGGGGCTGCTGAACTGCATGCCGGAGATCGGCGCGAACCGCCATCCGCTGCCGGTGCTCGACCGCAAGCCGGAGTGGGCGGTATGAGCGCAGCCCTCCATGTCGACAATCTCAGTGTCGTCTACGACGATTTTCATGCGCTGAAGGATGTCAGCATCAGCGTCGAACGCGGTGAATCCTTCGGCCTCGTCGGTGAATCCGGGTCGGGAAAATCGACCTTACTGCGCGCCGTTGCCGGACTCGCGCCGATCAGCGGCGGCGCGATCCACATCGACGGCGAAGAGCTGAAAGGTTCAAAGCGCAGCAAGGCCTTCTATCGGCGCGTGCAGATGGTCTTTCAGGATCCCTACGGCTCGCTGCATCCGCGCCAGACGATCGACCGGCTGCTGCTCGAACCGCTTGCGATCCACGCCGTTACCGACAGCGACAAGCGCATTGCCCGCGCGCTCGACGAAGTCGGCCTCGGCAATGGTTTCCGATTCCGCTATCCGCATCAGCTTTCCGGCGGTCAGCGACAGCGTGTGGCGATCGCCAGAGCGCTGATCGTGCAACCGTCGATCCTGCTGCTCGACGAGCCGACGTCGGCGCTCGACGCCTCGGTGCAGGCGGAGGTACTGAACCTGCTCGAACAGATCCGCCGCGACCGCAAGCTCACCTTCGTCATGGTGAGCCATGACCTCGGCGTCATCACCCATATGTGCGAAAGGCTCGCGGTGATGCGCAACGGCGCCGTCGTCGAACGATTGAGCTCGGAAGAGCTGGCGCGGGGCTCGGTCCAGGAGGATTACACGAAAAATTTGATGATCGCGAGCAGGGGCTTCGTCAAAGCCTGAAGGGCAATCATTTCAAGCCATTGAAAAGAAAAGGCTGGTGGCGGCGTTAAGGATAAGGTTCCCTTAAAAGACGACCATTCGACTAGACTATTGACAGCAGCCCGGCTTCTGTCATGATCCTGTTAACGATTGTTAGCTTTCGTGATCATGGAGGTCGAAGCATGTTCTTTCTCGGTGGGATGACCATGGGCTACCTCGATCCTCCGGTGAGAGCCGATCGCAAGGAACAGACCACGGTCTCCATGCCGGCGGAACAGGACCGGCGCCTGATCGGGACAGAGACCTCCGATCTGCAGCAGAACGAGAACGCCATCGAGCGCTCCTTGATCTGGGCATGGCGCACGCTCTGCTGAAGAGCGGTTGAATTTTCTCTTCCGCTCGCTCTGGACGGAAATTTATCTCTACCTACCTGATAGGGAATAAGAAATATAACAGCGAGCCGCACAACCGGCCGCACGAGAACAACGGAGGCGACACATGGCAGAGCTGGGTATTTCGCATACTCACGTAAACCACTATGGTTCGGTAGCCACCAAGAAGCCGCACGCGACGCGCCACAGGCTTCAGACGGTGCTCCATGGGACGATCTTCACCGCGGCATTCCTGTTCGTGGTGGCAATGGTCTGCGGCGTCCTCGGATAGTCGGCGGATGATAGGCCTCGGCACGATGCCGGGGCTGCGTGCGCCCATCCATGCGGCGCGTTCCGCGCTCGCGGCAAGCCCGAACAAAGCGCGGCCAGACGATGATCTGGCGAACCTTCCTCTTATCGAAAAGCTCCTGCCAGTCCTCAAGGTGGCGACATGCTCGGCGCTCAGCCTTGCGCCGCAAGCCCGCGGGCTCGTTCGGCTCACGATTCTTGACTTGAATTATCGCGAGAATGTCCAACTTTTCGCCATGGTTTTGCGGAGAGGGTATTGATCGACCTTCGCGCTGGACCAAGGCTACGCCCGGTTACATCGCTTGGCCCAGACGTCATTCACCCCGGCTTCATCGATCTTCGAAGAATCGGGCCCCGTTCATGTAGCAGTCATGATAAGCAGTGCAAAAGGCTGAGCAAAACAGCCATAACTTTGTTTGGATCCAGAACCGAACCCATGTCTATTGCCAATCTTTCTCCGAGCCTTCCACGCGACTCCGATACGAAGCAGATCGATCACAATGATTCGATCCGCTCGACCTATCTATCCATCGAGGACATCAAGGCGATGGGCGAAGCGGTCGCCGTCAACGGCGTCGACAAGCTGCCGGCTTTCGCCGCCTTTGATTTCTTCGCGCGCCACAAGGAAAACGAGAAGGAAATCCTGCGCGTCTACCGCACCACGGCAACCGACGTCGAGGCCGGAGAGACGATCACGCCGGCGGCGGAATGGCTGCTGGACAATCACTACATCGTCGAAGAGGCGATCCAGGAGGTACGGCGCGACTTTCCCCGCCGCTTCTACCGCGAACTGCCGACCATGCGTGTCGGCGGCGTCGACATTCCGCGCACGCTGGTGCTTGCCTGGCTCTACGTCGCCCATACCCACAGCACGATCTCGCAGGAAAGCCTGACGGCGCTGGTCGACGGCTTCCAGACCAGCGAGACGCTGAGGATCGGTGAACTCTGGGCCCTGCCCTCGCTGGTGCGCTATGTGCTGGTGGAAAACCTTCGACGCATTTCGAGCCGTGTCGAAGCGAGCCGCCGCCTGCGCCGCCGCGCCAACGAGGCGGCCGACGAATTGGTGCGCCTGACCGATCCGGTCAAGGCTGCCGCCTATCTGAAAACGCTGGAACCGCTTGCCGAAGACAATACCTTCTCGACGCAGTTCCTCTATCGCCTGCGTGACGGCTCGCAAACGTCGAGCCTGGCAATCACCTGGCTCGATGAACGCCTGGAAGAGCTCGGTCGCAATACCGAAGAGGCGACGACCGCCGAACACAGCCGTCTGTCTTCCGGCAACGTGACGATGGGCAACATCATCCGCAGCCTGCGCGAGATCGACGATACCGAATGGTCGGTCTGGGTCGAGCAGGTCAGCCATGTCGACAAGCTGCTCTGGGAGCATTCGGATTACGGCATCCTCGATTCCGGCTCGCGCAACAAATACCGCAAGCAGATCGAGAAACTGGCCAAGCGCTCGCCGCTGACCGAAATGCAAATCGCCCAGCTGGCGCTCGACATGACCGAGGCCGCCAAGGCCTCCGACGAGCCGCGGCCGCATGAGCCGAATGTCGGCGGCTTCCTGTCAGGGGCGCAACGGCCGAAGCTCGAGGCGCGGGCGAATTATCGCCCGACGATCACCCAGCACTTCGTGCGCGCCGTGCGCCGGTTCAACTGGCTGTCGATCGCGCTGCCCGTCATGCTGCTGACGATCATCGCCATGGCGATCGTCGGCAGGTTCATGGCAAGTGCCGGGATGGGCGCAATCGAGATCGCAATCCTGCTGATCATGTTCTCATTGCCGGCCTCGGAGGGCGCAACCGGTCTCTTTAATACCCTGCTGTCCTTCTTCGTGACGCCTGCCCGCCTCGTCGGCTACGAGTTCAAGGAAGGCATTCCGGAGGATGCGCGCACGCTGCTCGTCGTGCCCTGCCTGATCTCGAACCGCGACAGCGTCGACGATCAGGTGCGCAATCTCGAGGTTCATTATCTCGCCAATCCGCGTGGAGAGATCTATTTCGCGATGCTCAGCGATTGGCCCGACAGCGATGTCGAGGAGACGCCTGCCGATCTTGAGGTTCTCGATTACGCAAGACGCGAGATCGCCAATCTTTCCGCCCGCTATGCCTACGACGGCAAAACCCGTTTCTACCTGCTGCATCGCCGTCGCCTCTACAATCCCTCGGAAGGCGTATGGATGGGCTGGGAGCGCAAGCGCGGCAAGCTGCACGAGCTGAACATGCTGCTGCGCGGCGACCGGGACACGACCTATCTGCCCGGCGCCAACGCCGTGCCGGCCAATGTGCAATATGTCATGACGCTCGATGCCGACACGCGCCTGATGCGCGATGCCGTCACCAAGCTCGTCGGCAAGCTCTATCACCCGATCAACCGCCCGGTCATCAATCCGAAGACCGGCCGCGTCGAGAGCGGCTACGGCGTGCTGCAGCCGCGTGTCACGCCGTCGCTGACGACGGGCAAGGATGCCTCGGTCTTCCAGCGTGTCTTCTCGATCAATCGCGGTCTCGACCCCTATGTCTTCACCGTGTCGGACGTCTATCAGGATCTTGCCGGCGAAGGCACGTTCACCGGCAAGGGTCTCTATCATGTCGATGCTTTCGAAGCCTCGCTGAAGGGCCGGATCGAGGAGAACTCGGTGCTCAGCCACGACCTTCTCGAAGGCTCGATGGCGCGCTGTGCGCTCGTCACCGATCTTGAATTGGTCGAGGATTTCCCGATCCGCTACGAGGTGGAGACCTCGCGCCAGCATCGCTGGGCGCGCGGCGACTGGCAGCTCCTGCCCTATATGTTCAATCCGAAATACGGCGTTACGGCCCTCGGCCGCTGGAAGATGTTCGACAATCTGCGCCGTTCGCTGACGCCGATCGCCTGGTTCTTCGCCTCCGTTCTCGGTTGGTATTTCATGGGTCCGCTCGGCGCGCTCGTCTGGCAGATTCTCTTGATCTTCTGCCTGTTCGTGGCGCCGACGCTTTCGCTCATCAACGGCATCATCCCGCGCACCAGCGATATCGTCGCACGCGCCCATCTCTATACGGTCTGGTCGGATATCACCGCCGCCAATGCGCAGGTCGCATTGCGGATCGTCTTCATCGCCGATTCGGCGGCGATGATGGCGGATGCGATCGGCCGTTCGCTCTACCGGCTGCTCGTCAGCCGCAAGCTGATGCTGCAGTGGCGGACCGCCGCCAGCGTCCAGGCCGGCGGGCAGGGCACCCTCGCCTCTTATTACAAGCAAATGTGGCATGCGCCGGTACTGGCGCTGCTGGCGCTCGGATTTGCGGCGCTCCCCGGCGACAACGCCTTCCTCGTCGGGATCCCCTTCGCGCTCTTATGGATCCTTTCGCCTGTCGTCGCCTGGTATGTCAGCCAGTCGGCCGAGACCGAGGATCGGCTCGAGGTCGCCGATTCCGTGTCGAGCGAACTGCGCAAGATCGCCAGGCGCACCTGGCGTTATTTCGAGACCTTCACCACCCCCGAGCAGAATTATCTGCCGCCGGACAATATCCAGGAAACGCCGCACGTCATCGTCGCGGCGCGCACCTCGCCAACCAATATTGGCGTCTACCTGCTCTCCGTCGTTTCCGGCCGGCATTTCGGCTGGTTCTCTTTCGAGGAGACGCTCGAACGGCTGGAGCAGACGATCGCTACGATCGACAAAATGGAGAAATTCCGCGGCCATCTGTTCAACTGGTATCACACCGATACGCTGCAGACGCTCGGGCCGCGTTACGTCTCTGCCGTCGACAGCGGCAATCTCGCCGGCCATCTGATCGCCATTTCTTCGGCCTGCCGCAACTGGGCCGAGGCGCCATCGGCCCACATGCAGGGCAATCTCGACGGCGTCGGCGACACGGCCGGCATCCTCGGCGAAGTGCTGGCGGACCTGCCGGACGACCGCAAGACCGTGCGCCCGCTGCGCCGACGCCTGGAAGAACGCATCGTCGGCTTCCAGAATGCGCTTGCCGCCGTCAAGCGCGAGCACGAATTCGCCTCGATCCGCATCATCAACCTTGCCGTTCTCGCACGCGACATAGAGAAGCTCGCCGCCAATCTCGATCATGAGGTCAAGTCGAAGCAGAGCGAGGAAGTCACCCAATGGGCGGCATCGCTGGTGAAGGTCTGCGAGGCGCATATATCGGACAGCACCTTCGACCTTTCCAAAGTCGATGCGCTCAGGCCGCGCCTGGTGGCGCTACGCGACAAGGCCCGCGATCTCGCCTTTTCAATGGATTTCGGCTTCCTGTTCCGGCCGGAGCGACGCCTGCTGTCGATCGGCTATCGCGTCGAAAGCGGCGAGCTCGACCAGGCCTGCTATGACCTTCTCGCCTCGGAATGCCGCCTGACCAGCCTCTTCGGCATCGCCAAGGGCGATCTGCCGACGGAACACTGGTACCGTCTCGGCCGCCAGGTCGTGCCTGTGGGATCACGCGGCGCGCTGGTCTCCTGGTCCGGATCGATGTTCGAATATCTGATGCCGCCGCTCGTCATGCAGGAGCGTGGCGGGGGTATTCTCAACCAGACGAACAATCTGGTTGTCGTCGAGCAGATGAATTATGCCCGCAAGCTCGGCATCCCGTGGGGCATTTCGGAAGCGGCCTTCAATGCCCGCGACCATAACCTCAATTACCAGTACACGAATTTCGGCGTGCCGACGCTCGGCCTCAAGCGAGGCCTCGGCCACAATGCCGTCATCGCCCCCTATGCTTCGCTGCTGGCCAGCCAGTACGACCCGCCCGGCGCACTCGAAAACCTGCAGAGACTGCGCAAGGTCGGCGCGCTCGGCAAGTTCGGCTTCCACGACGCGGTCGATTTCACGCCGACGCGCGTGCCGGAAGGCAAGAAATGCGCGGTGGTCTACAATTATTATGCCCACCATCACGGCATGTCGATCGCGGCCGTCGCCAACGTCGCCTTCAACGGCCATCTGCGCGAACTCTTCCACTCCGATCCAGTGATCGAGGCGGCGGAGCTTCTGCTGCAGGAAAAGGCGCCGCGCGACATTCCCGTCATGAGCGGCAAGCATGAATCCGATACGCCGGCCAGCATCCAGGACGATCTCATGCGGCCGGAAATCAGGAAGATCAGCGATCCCCTTTCGCGCGACCGCGAACTCGTGTTTCTGTCGAACGGCCATTATTCCATGATGCTGACGGCGACGGGCGCCGGTTATTCCCGCTGGAATGGTCTTTCCGTTTCCCGCTGGAAGGCCGATCCCACCGAAGACCGCTGGGGCACCTTCATCTTCCTGCGCGACACCGCCACCAACGAATGGTGGTCGGCGACAGCGGAGCCGAAGGGTGTCGAGGGCGAAAAGATCAAGGTCGAATTCGCCGACGAGAAGGCACAGTTCACCAAGACGGTCGGCGATCTGACGAGCGAGGTGGAGTGCATCATCGCGACCGAGCACGATGCCGAAGCCCGTCGCGTCACCCTGCTCAACATGGGTGGGGAAGATCGTTTCATCGAAGTCACGTCCTATCTCGAACCGGTGATCACCTCTGATGATACCGACAACGCACATCCGGCATTCGCCCGCATGTTCGTCAAGACCGAGATCGGCAAGCGCGGCGACGTCATCCGCGCCGAACGCAACAAGCGTGATCCGAACGAGCCGAATATCAGCCTCGCACATCTGATCGTCGACAATGCCGGCGACACCCGTCACACCGAATTCGAAACCGACCGGCGCAAGTTCATCGGTCGCGGCCGCAGCCTCGCCGATGCGGCGGCCTTCGATCCGGGCGCCACACTTTCCGGCAGCGACGGTTTCACGCTCGATGCGGTGATGTCGCTGCGCCGCACCGTGCGGGTGCCGGCCGGCAAGAAGGTCAGCGTCTTCTTCTGGACGATCGCCGCGCCAAGCCGCGACGAGGTCGACAAGGCGGTCAATCGCTACCGTCATCCCGACGCCTTCAACCACGAGCTCGTCCAGGCCTGGACGCGCACGCAAGTGCAGATGCGCCATGTCGGCGTCACCTCGCAGCAGGCGGCCGCCTTCCAACATCTCGGGCGCTACCTCGTCTATCCCGACATGCAGCTGCGCAAGGATGAGGCGACGGTCGAGGCCGGCCTGCAATCGCAATCGGCGCTCTGGCCGCTGGCGATCTCCGGCGACTTTCCGATCTTCACGCTGCGCGTCAACGACGACATGGATCTCGATATCGCCCGCGAGGCACTGCTGGCGCAGGAATATCTGCGCTCGCGCGGCGTCACCGCCGATCTCGTCATCATGAACGAACGCGCCTCTTCCTATGCGCAGGACATGCAACACGCGCTCGACGCCATGTGCGAGAACGTACGCCGCATGGGCCAGGCCGACGGCTTGCGCCAGCATATTTTCGCGGTTCGCAAGGACCTGATGGAGGAGAACACTTACAAGGCATTGATCGCCGCTTCCCGCGTCACCCTGCATGCGAAGAACGGCAAGGTAGTCGACCAGATCAACCGCGCCGTCGCCCTGTTTGCACCGTCGAAGGACGAACTGCAGGAGATGGAGCGCGCCGAGCGCAACAGGGCGCCGGTCAAGCGCATCGCACCGGTGTCGCCGCCCGTGGTGCCGGCCGTTGCCATCGAGGAGGAAGGCGACCTCGACTTCTGGAACGGATTTGGCGGCTTTGCCCGCGATGGCCGCGAATATGTCGTTCGCTTGCCCGGAGGTCATGCGACGCCCCAGCCCTGGATCAACGTCATCTCCAACGACAGGTTCGGTTTCCACGTGTCGGCCGAAGGCGCAGGTTTCACCTGGAGCGTCAATTCGCGCGATTATCAGCTGACGTCCTGGTCGAACGATGCGGTGGTCAACCGATCGGGCGAGGCCTTCTATCTCGCCGATCTCGAAAGCGGCGCCGTCATGACTCCGTTCGCAGCGCTTTCGCGCCGGCCGGATATCCGCTTCGAAGCCCGCCACGGGCTCGGCTATTCGGTCTTCTCCACCGTTCAGCACGAGATCGCGCTCGAGCTGACACAGACGATCGACCGCGAGAAGCCGGTGAAACTGCAGCGCCTGCGCCTGCGCAACACCGGTTCGACCGGCCGTAAGCTGCGTCTCTATGGCTACGTCGAATGGGTTCTCGGCAGCAATCCCGGACGCACCGCACCCTTCATCCTGTCGAAGCATGACGAGGAGACGGGGGCGCTGTTTGCCACCAATCCCTACAGCATCGATTTTTCCAACCGAACCGCCTTCTTCGCGGCGAGCGAGACGCTTTCAAGCTTCTCGGCAAGCCGGCGCGAATTTATCGGCAAGGCTGGCACGATCCAGATGCCTCAGGCCGTCACCTCCGCAGCCCCGCTTTCGGGCGTCACCGAACTGGATGGCGATCCGGCTGCGGCTCTGGCGATCGATATCGAACTCGGGGCCGGCGAGGAGCGCGACGTCACCTTCTTCCTCGGCGATACGCCGACGGAAGAAGAAGCGCGCGCCCTGATCGCCGATATAAGCAAGTCTTCGTTCGACGATGCGGTCGAGGCAAACCGCGCCTTCTGGCGAGATTTCACCGGCAGGCTGCAGATCTCGACGCCGGATCGCGGGATGAACAATCTCGTCAACACCTGGCTGCCGTATCAGAGCCTCGGCTGCCGCATCATGGCCCGCACCGCCTTCTACCAGGCAAGCGGCGCCTTCGGTTTCCGCGACCAGTTGCAAGATACGCTGGCCTTCCTGATGCACGAACCCTCGATCGCCCGGCGTCAGATTCTGAATGCCGCCTCACGGCAGTTCCGCGAAGGTGATGTTCAGCATTGGTGGCTGCCGGGAACGGGTGCGGGCGTTCGCACCTTGATTTCGGACGACGTCGTCTGGCTGAGCTACGCGATCCACCATTATTGCACCGTCACCGGCGACAAGACCGTGCTCGACGAGGAGCTTGCCTTTCTGGAAGGACCCGCTCTTCTCGAAGGTCAGCACGACTCCTTCTACAAGCCGGAAATTTCCGAGGACAAGGCGAGCGTCTACGAACATGCGGCCCTGGCGCTCGATCTCGCCATCGCCCGCAAGGGCGCGAACGGTCTGCCGCTGTTCCTCGGCGGCGACTGGAACGACGGCATGAATCGCGTCGGCATCGGCGGGCGCGGCACCAGCGTCTGGCTCGGCTGGTTCCTGGCCGGTGCACTGCGCGCCTTCATTCCCTATGCCGAGGAGCGCGGCGATACGGCCCGGGTGGAGCGCTGGTCGGCCCATCTCGCCGAATTGAAGAAGGCGCTCGAAACTGCGGCCTGGGACGGCAGCTACTATCGCCGCGGCACATTCGACGACGGTGCGCTGCTCGGCTCCAAGGAGAGCCCGGAATGCCGGATCGACTCGATCGCCCAATCCTGGAGCGTCCTGTCCGGCGAAGGCGACCTGGCCCGTGCCGGAAAGGCGATGGATGCCGTGCTCGACCAACTGGTCGATGAGGAGGCGCGCATCATCCGGCTGTTCACGCCGCCTTTCGTCAATTCCGCCAGGGATCCCGGTTACATCAAGGCCTATCCGCCGGGCGTGCGCGAAAACGGCGGGCAATATACCCATGCCGCGACCTGGGTGGTGATGGCGCTCGCGGAGCTGAAGCGGGGCGACGACGCGCTGCGCTGCTTCCAGATCCTCAATCCGATCACGCATGCGCTCGACAAGGCTTCGGCCGAACAATACCGGGTCGAACCCTATGTCGTGGCAGCCGACGTCTATGGGCATGAGCCTTATACGTCGCGCGGCGGCTGGACCTGGTATACCGGATCGGCCGGCTGGCTCTACCGCGCCGCCGTTGAGGGCATTCTCGGTATCCGGTTGAAGGACGGCCGGCTCCATGTGCGTCCGTCGCTCCCGTCGGAATGGGACGGTTTTGCGGCGGAGGTGGAGCGGGGCGGCGTCAAATACCGCATTTCGGTCTCAAAAGTGTCCAATGCCAGCGGCTACACTCTGTCGATCAACGGCAGCGAAGTCACCGATCCCGAAGAGGGATATCCGCTCGGATAACAGCGTTCTCCACGCTGAGGAACACGGCGATTCGCGGCGGCCAAAAGGGAACCCTTTTGGCCGCCGTCGCGTTTGCAAAATCGGATAACAGGAGAAACCCATATGGCAAGCACGCCGACCGAAGCCATCGGCACCGAGCGCAGTTCCTCATCCGCAGCTGCGACGACGCGCGATACAAGGCTTGACGTGCTGCGTGGCCTGGCCCTGATCATGATTTTCATCAATCATGTTCCCGGACAGATCTTCGAATATGTGACGACGAAGAATTTCGGTTTCTCCGATGCCGCCGAGGCCTTCGTCCTGATCTCCGGCATCGCCGTCGGCCTCGCCTATGGTTCCCGCTTCAAGCCGGGCGACCGCATCAAGACGACGATCAAGGCGGCGCGGCGCGCCTTCACGCTCTACCTCGCGCATATGATCACCACCTTCATGACGCTGGCGCTCTTCATCTGTGGTGCCTGGCTGTTCCACCGGCCGGGGCTGCTGGTCGAGATCAACATCCTGGCGGTTCTGATGAACCTGAAGGAAGGCATCCCGGCGCTTCTGCTGCTCGGTCACCAAATCGGCTACAACAATATCCTGCCGATGTATGGCGCATTGTTGCTGATGGTGCCGATCATCCTGCTCCTCAACGAGCGAAGCCCGCTTCTGGCGCTCGCCGTTTCCGGCACGGTCTGGCTGCTGGCCGGCATTTACGAGGTGGCGCCGCATAATTTGCTGATAGAGGGCTACTGGTTCCTCAATCCGCTCTCCTGGCAGTTCCTGTTTTCGATTGGAATTGTTTCGATCCTGCATATCAAGCGCGGCGGCACGATCCCGCGGCATCCGCTGCTGCTTGCGGCTGCCGCCGGCTATGTCCTGCTGTCCTTCATCTGGGTAACCGGCCATCTGTGGATTTTCGGCAATTCGCTGGCGGCGCTCGGCCTGCCCACCGTCGTCACCGGTTTCGACAAGACCTTCCTGTCGCTGCCGCGGCTGCTGCATGTGCTGGCGCTGACCTATCTCATCATCAGCATCCCGGCGTTCTCGCGCATCCTGCGGCGCCCAGCCGAACACCCGCTGACGATCCTCGGCCGGCATTCGCTGAACATCTTCGTCGCCGGCACGATCCTCGCCATGATCGGCCAGGTCGTGCTCTATATCACCAACAAGGATCCGCTGGTCGGCCCGCTCTTCGTGATCGTGGGCATCGCGACGCAATTCGCCTATGCCCACTACCTCGAGCACAAGCGCCAGCTGGGCAAGATCAAGGGCAAGCTCGTGACGGAGATTGCCGCGGTCCCTGTGCCTGTGCGAGTTGGCGGAGCGGCGAATACCTATCACCGGACCAATCGGAAATGGGAATCCCCATCTGATTGAAGAGCGGCGGGCTTAGCGGGGGCCCAAAATCGGCATCGAAAAGCACCACGGCATTGCAGCGCCTTTCGCGCGTTGAAAAGACGCGCGGCGCTGTAATGCCGCCGGCTCAACTTTTGTGAACTAGAATATTCACCAGCCGGTCGAAAGGATCGCGCACGTAGAAGCGCCTGACGCCCCAGGGCTCGTCGGCCGGACCGTATTCGATCGGAACGCCGGCGGCAGACATCGCCTCGAAAGCAGCATCGAGATCATCCACCTCGATGGAGAGGTCGGGCACCGGAGTCCCGGAGCCGCCTTGGCTGGCGACACTGAGCTGAACTTTCATGGAAGTATTCGCGCCGAACGTGACGATCCAGCCGAGATCCATCATCAGATCAAGGCCGAGAATATCCTGATAGAAGCGTTTGGCGGCCATGATGTCGGGCGCCTGGATATTGGCAACGATGCGCAGGACTTTCATGCCGCTCTCCTGAGTATCGGCTAGCGACAACAGCTTAGAGGGGATCGGCGATGCGATCAATCAGCCCGGCCGCCAGACATGTCGTGCCTTGTGACGACCTCCTCTGCACGGCCGAGACCTCCGTCTCGATCTCGCTTGGCAGGGAGATGGCCGCCGGGACAAAGGGGGCCACGCGGGTGTCTGCTATCCCAGAAAGCTACCCAAGAAAAACAAAAGGCCGGAAGAGCGTCTGCCCTTCCGGCCTTATCCTTTAACTCGAAGCGCTCAGGCGGCTTCTGTGGTGTGCGCCTTGCGGACTTCTTCGTCCGTCAGGATGCCGCTGGCGCGCAGCAGGGCGGCGAAGCGGCCGTTGCTGTGGCTGAGCTCGTCGAAGCTGCCCTGTTCGGCGACGCGGCCATCGTCAAGGAAGAGCACCATATCCGCTTCGCGGACCGTCGAGAGGCGGTGGGCGATGATGAAGGTGGTGCGGTTCTGCCGCAGATTGTCGATCGCGGCCTTGACGCGGGCTTCGGTCTCGACGTCGAGCGCCGAGGTCGCCTCATCGAGCACCAGGATCGGCGCATCCTTGAGGATGGCGCGGGCAATCGCGATGCGCTGACGTTCACCACCGGAAAGCTTGTTGCCACGCTCGCCGACATGGGTGTCGTAACGATCCTCACGGGTCTCGATGAAATCGGCGGCGGCGGCGGCTTCGGCCGCACGGCGCATGTCCTCCTCGCTCGCACCTTCGCGGCCGAGGCGGATATTGTCGCTGATCGAACGATTCAGCAGGCCCGCATCCTGGAAGACGGTAGCGATATGGCGACGCAGTGACTTCCGGGTCACCTTGGTGATATCGGTGCCGTCGACGAGAATCTGGCCGCCCTGCGGGTCGTAGACGCGCTGCAGCAGGTTGACCAGCGTCGTCTTGCCGGCGCCGGTCGGGCCGACGATGGCGACCGTCTGGCCTGCCTTTACCGAGAAGGAGACGTTGTGCAGGCCCTGCGAGCTGTTGCCGAAGCCGAAGGAGACGTCGCGGAATTCGACCGCACCCTTGACGTTCTTGATCTCGCTATTGCCGGCCGGCTCTTCACGGTCGCGCACCGAGTCTTCGAGCGTGTAGAAGTCCTCGAGCTTGGAGCGGGCCTCGAAGATCTGCGTCGCGAATTGGCGCATCAGGTCGAGACGGGCGATCAGCAGGTTGGCAAAGCCGATGAAGGCAATGACATCACCGATGCGCAACTCGCCGGACTGGACGAGCATCGTGCCGATGATCAGAACCACCATCATCGCGATGGTCGAAGCCATGCGGTTCAGCGCGCTGGCGAGCGCCCACCAGTCGAGCACCGGATACTGCGCTTCGAGCAGCCGGTCGGCGAAGGATTTCAACGCCTTGGTTTCCGCTTCGATACGGTTGTAGCTATGCAGAACGGAGACGTTGCTGATCGAATCGCTGACATGCGAGAAGACGGTATGGTAGTGGTTTTCGACCGAAGCCTGGCCATCCTTGGTGCGGCTCATGACCACGCGGCCGATCAGCCAATAGGCGATGCCAAGCACGATCAGCACGGCGGAAAGGCGCAAATCCATCGACATTGCCGTCGGCACCAGCAGGGACAGCGCAATGACCGTCGATAGGTGGTTGCGCATGAATTCCAGCCAGAGGCCAAACAGCGTCTCGCAGGCACGCAGCAGTGTATGCAGCGCGTTGGAGGTGCCGCGCTGATGGTGCCAGGCAAGCGGCATGGAAATAATGCGGCCGAAGGCTTCCGTCAGCAGCGTCGCCCGCCGGCCATGGGCAAGCCGGTCGGCCTCGCGGGAGACTAGAACGAAGGCGACGGTATTGAACACGGCGAAACCAGCCCACATGAAGAGGATGGGTTTGACTTCGCCCTTCCCCGATATCGCATCGATGATGCGACCGAACAGGATCGGTTCCGCAATGGTGATGGTCGCCAGAACAATGTTGGCAATAACGACCAGGGATACGCGGAGCTTGTAGGCGCCAAGATAGCGCAGAGCTCTTGCATAGACCTTGAATAGCGACACGTCTAACCTCTTGTGCATCTGCGAAAACGGGAATGATGGGATGCTACAAAAGGCTACCTGAACCGGCGATTAACGGAGTATTCGGGATTCAGCCCGCCGGGTGGTTAACTTGATCACACGATCGAAGCTGCGACGAATTTGAAGCTGCCTCAATAGGACAGAACAGAGGGGTATTCCGGGCTCCTCAGATTTTTCGGCAGCGGGGTCTGGCGCCGGAATTCCACCATGATTATATCTCCCGACAATTTGCGCTTGCATTTTAATCAATGTTTAGCGCAGCATTAAATTAGAGACTGCATTTTTTTGAAGAAGACCGTTACGCGACCAATCTGAACAGCCGCCAACGGCCTCGATGCGGTTCAGGTCCGGGCAAAGGGCGCTATTTGTGAATATTAATTCTTTAATTCAATTGCTTGTCATTCTGGAAGAGTGCCCAAATCAGGACGCCGTCGTCACCGAACTCGAGCAGGTCCTCCACGGTTGCGGTTTCGAGTATTACGGTCTGCTGCGACATTTGCAGCAAAACCCGGCGCAGCGGAATATCGAACTGCGCGCCGCGCCGCTTGCCGGCCGCTGGCCGGAACAATGGCTACAGATATATGCCGCAAAAAAATATGTCCGGATCGATCCGATGGTGCGTTATCTCGTGCATGCGCAACGGCCTTTCCGCTGGCGGGAGAGCGTGGCCGCCTTCGACGGTGATGCGCATCAGCGCCGCATGGAGCAGATGATGGTCGATGCCTTCGGTCACGGATTGGAGGACGGCTATCTCTTTCCGATTCATGGGCGCAACGGCATTCTCGGCAGCCTCAGCCTCGGCGGCAAGCCGATCGACTTGTCGCCGGTGGAAATCGCGCTGCTCGAGGCCGTGGCGCGCAAGAGCTTCTGGCGATTGCTCGACCTCTCAGGCGAGGCCGCGGCGCTGGAAACGGTGCTGCCGACCGAGACGCCGCTGACGCGCCGCGAGATGGAAATCCTCCACTATCTTGCCGAAGGCATGACCTCGATGGAGATCAGCAAAATGCTGAAGATCTCAAACCATACGGTCGACTGGTACATGAACGGTCTGCAGGATAAGCTGAAGGCAAAGAACAGGCAGCAGGCAGTGGCGCTCGCCTTCCGTCACGGTCTGATAAGCTAGGCTTTTTCCATCCATCTCGCTGAAATCGCCGCCTACTGCGGGCCGACAGCTCTGGCATGGCGAGAAAGTGCGTTTCGCAGTCGCAAGAGAAATTGAACTTCCCGTGACAAGAAGTTAAGAATTTTCTTCGCGGGTGCAGCATGCCCGTGTCTGAACGACGGAGGAGACCGTTTTGCTCATATCCAAGATACTCGTTGCCAACCGCTCCGAAATAGCCATTCGCGTGTTCCGCGCGGCCAACGAGCTTGGAATAAAAACGGTGGCGATCTGGGCGGAGGAGGACAAGCTGGCACTGCACCGCTTCAAGGCGGACGAGAGCTATCAGGTCGGCCGCGGTCCGCATCTGGCCCGCGATCTCGGACCGATCGAAAGTTATCTGTCGATCGACGAGGTGATCCGCGTCGCCAAGCTTTCGGGCGCCGATGCTATCCATCCGGGCTACGGCCTCTTGTCGGAAAGCCCGGAATTCGTCGATGCCTGCAACAAGGCCGGCATCATCTTCATCGGCCCGAAGGCCGATACGATGCGCCAGCTCGGCAACAAGGTCGCAGCGCGCAACCTGGCGATCTCCGTCGGCGTGCCGGTCGTGCCGGCGACCGCACCGCTGCCGGACGATATGAAGGA
Organism: Rhizobium sp. NLR16a; assembly: GCF_017948245.1. Classification (NCBI taxonomy): domain Bacteria; kingdom Pseudomonadati; phylum Pseudomonadota; class Alphaproteobacteria; order Hyphomicrobiales; family Rhizobiaceae; genus Rhizobium; species Rhizobium sp. NLR16a. Next base: position 275,172 of record NZ_CP072868.1, read on the forward strand.
AGTCGCCAGGATGGCGGCCGAGATCGGTTATCCCGTCATGCTGAAGGCCTCCTGGGGCGGCGGCGGTCGCGGCATGCGCGTCATCCGTTCCGAGGCCGATCTTGCCAAGGAAGTGACGGAAGCCAAGCGCGAAGCGATGGCCGCCTTCGGCAAGGATGAGGTCTATCTGGAAAAGCTCGTCGAGCGCGCCCGCCACGTCGAAAGCCAGATCCTCGGCGACACCCACGGCAATGTCGTGCATCTCTTCGAGCGCGACTGTTCCGTTCAGCGCCGCAATCAGAAGGTCGTCGAGCGCGCGCCCGCACCCTATCTCACCGAAGCGCAGCGCCAGGAACTCGCCGCCTATTCGCTGAAGATCGCAGAGGCGACGAACTATATCGGCGCCGGCACCGTCGAATATCTGATGGACGCCGATACCGGCAAATTCTACTTCATCGAAGTCAATCCGCGCATCCAGGTCGAGCATACAGTGACCGAAGTCGTCACCGGCATCGATATCGTCAAGGCGCAGATCCACATCCTCGACGGCTTTGCGATCGGCACGCCGCAATCCGGCGTGCCGAAGCAGGAAGACATCCGTCTCAACGGTCACGCCCTGCAGTGCCGCGTGACGACGGAAGATCCGGAACATAACTTCATTCCGGATTACGGCCGCATCACCGCCTATCGCTCGGCCTCCGGCTTCGGCATTCGCCTCGACGGCGGCACCTCCTATTCCGGCGCCATCATCACCCGCTATTACGATCCGCTGCTCGTCAAGGTCACGGCCTGGGCGCCGAACCCGCTGGAAGCCATTTCCCGCATGGATCGGGCGCTGCGCGAATTCCGCATCCGAGGCGTGGCCACCAACCTGACCTTCCTCGAAGCGATCATCGGCCACCCGAAATTCCGCGACAACAGCTACACCACCCGCTTCATCGACACGACGCCGGAGCTCTTCCAGCAGGTCAAGCGCCAGGACCGCGCAACGAAACTCCTGACCTATCTCGCCGACGTGACCGTCAACGGCCATCCCGAGGCCAAGGACAGGCCGAAGCCGCTGGAAAATGCCGCCCGGCCGGTGGTGCCCTATGCCAATGGCAACGGCGTGAAGGACGGCACGAAGCAGCTTCTCGACACGCTTGGTCCGAAGAAATTCGGCGAGTGGATGCGCAACGAGAAGCGGGTGCTTCTGACCGACACGACGATGCGCGACGGCCACCAGTCGCTGCTTGCCACGCGCATGCGCACCTATGACATCGCCCGCATCGCCGGCACTTATGCACATGCGCTGCCGAACCTGCTCTCGCTCGAATGCTGGGGCGGCGCCACCTTCGACGTCTCGATGCGATTCCTCACGGAAGATCCGTGGGAGCGCCTGGCGCTGATCCGCGAAGGCGCCCCCAACCTGCTCCTGCAGATGCTGCTGCGCGGCGCCAATGGTGTCGGCTACACCAACTATCCCGACAATGTCGTCAAATACTTCGTCCGCCAGGCTGCCAAGGGCGGCATCGATCTCTTCCGCGTCTTCGACTGCCTGAATTGGGTCGAGAATATGCGGGTATCGATGGATGCGGTTGCCGAAGAGAACAAGCTCTGCGAGGCGGCGATCTGCTATACCGGCGACATCCTGAACTCGGCGCGGCCGAAGTACGACTTGAAGTACTATACCGATCTTGCCGTCGAGCTCGAAAAGGCCGGGGCTCACATCATCGCGCTCAAGGACATGGCGGGCCTGTTGAAGCCTGCGGCGGCGAAGGTTCTGTTCAAGGCGCTGCGCGAGGCGACCGGTCTGCCGATCCACTTCCACACGCATGACACTTCGGGCATTGCGGCGGCGACCGTCCTTGCCGCGGTCGAAGCCGGGGTCGATGCCGTCGATGCGGCAATGGATGCGCTCTCCGGCAATACCTCGCAGCCCTGTCTCGGCTCGATCGTCGAGGCGCTCTCCGGCTCCGAGCGCGATCCCGGCCTCGATCCGGAATGGATCCGCCGCATCTCCTTCTATTGGGAAGCGGTGCGCAACCAGTATGCCGCCTTCGAAAGCGATCTCAAGGGGCCGGCATCGGAGGTCTATCTCCATGAAATGCCGGGTGGCCAGTTCACCAACCTCAAGGAGCAGGCCCGCTCGCTGGGGCTGGAAACCCGCTGGCATCAGGTGGCGCAGGCCTATGCCGACGCCAACCAGATGTTCGGCGACATCGTCAAGGTGACGCCGTCCTCCAAGGTCGTTGGCGACATGGCGCTGATGATGGTCTCCCAGGACCTGACCGTCGCCGATGTCGTCAGCCCCGACCGCGAAGTCTCGTTCCCCGAATCGGTGGTGTCGATGCTGAAGGGTGATCTCGGCCAGCCGCCGTCGGGATGGCCGGAAGCGCTGCAGAAGAAGGCATTGAAGGGCGAAAAACCCTATACGGTGCGGCCGGGCTCACTGCTCAAGGAAGCCGATCTCGATGCGGAACGCAAGGTCATCGAAAAGAAGCTGGAGCGCGAGGTCAGCGACTTCGAATTCGCTTCCTATCTGATGTATCCGAAGGTCTTCACCGATTTTGCGCTTGCCTCGGATACCTACGGTCCGGTCTCCGTGCTGCCGACGCCAGCCTATTTCTACGGGTTGGCGGACGGCGAGGAGCTGTTCGCCGACATCGAGAAGGGCAAGACGCTCGTCATCGTCAACCAGGCGATGAGCGCAACCGACAGCCAGGGCATGGTCACCGTCTTCTTCGAGCTCAACGGCCAGCCGCGCCGCATCAAGGTGCCCGACCGGGCCCATGGGGCGACCGGGGCGGCCGTGCGCCGCAAGGCCGAGATCGGCAACGCCGCCCATGTCGGCGCACCGATGCCTGGCGTCATCAGCCGCGTCTTCGCCTCGCCGGGCCAGGCCGTCAGTGCCGGCGACGTGCTCGTCTCCATCGAAGCGATGAAGATGGAAACCGCGATCCACGCGGAAAAGGACGGCACCATTGCCGAAGTGCTGGTCAAGGCCGGCGACCAGATCGATGCGAAGGATCTGCTGGTGGTTTACGGCGGATGAGCGACCGACACGAAAGTTTCGTCCGCCAATCCCTGCCAGGCAGAGCTGATCACCCGATTGTGTAGAGCTAGTCTGTTAAAAGGTCGATCTTTTTGAAAGGCTAGCGGCCTCCTCGCCTTGCCCGGCCGGGAGGCTTTTTCGTAGACTTGCGTGCCTGCCCCTCCCAAAATCAATCAGGAAACAATTTCATGAGCAAATTGAAGATCGCCGTCATCGTCGGCAGCACTCGTATTGGCCGTTTCGCCGAACATCCGGCAAAATGGATCGCCGAGCTCGTCGGCCAACGCTCCGATCTCGAAGTCGAGGTTCTCGATCTTCTCGACTATCCCATGCATTTCTTTGGCGAAGAGCGCGCCACCACGGTGGAAAGCGACACCGCCGAGCGCTGGAAGAAGAAGCTGCGCGAATTCGACGGCTACATATTCACCGTCGCCGAGTACAATCATGCACCGACGGCGGTTCTGAAGAACGCTATCGATCTCGGCGAGTTCCTCCAGAAGCCGGTCGCCTTCGTCGGCTACGGCGGCGTCGGCGGTGCGCGGGCCGTCGAGCATCTGAGGCTGATCTTCGTGGAAATGGGCGCTGCCTCGGTGAAAACGGGCGTGCACATCGCTTTCAGCGAATATCTGAGCGTGCTCAAGGAAGGCAAGAGCCTTGGCGATTACCCGCACCTCAACGAGGCGGCGAAGAACCAGCTCGATCAGCTCATCTGGTGGGGCAATGCGTTGAAGGCGGCGCGTTCGGTCGTCACCTCAGCCTGAGGCAGGTGGCTTAAAATCAAAGCGTCTCACGTGAATCACGATTCACGTGAGACAAGAGCAATTCCAGCAAAAGTGTGCAGCGGTTTTGCATTCGGAATTGCGTGAAAACATAGAGATAGAACAATTCCTTGATTCGAAGAGAAACGGAATTGCACTAGATGTCATATGTGTGGGCAGCGTTGATCGTCGATATGAAGCGCTTGGTGCGTTCGCGCTTGGGCGCGCTGAAAATGGCTTTCGCGCTGCCCGTTTCCACCACGCTCCCGGCCTCCAGGAAGACGACGTCATTCGCGATTTTCGAGGCGAGCCGGAGATCGTGGGTGGCCATGACCATCGTCGTGCCTTCGCGGGCAAGCTGGCCCAGCACATCGACCACTTCCGCCGAGAGTTCCGGATCGAGCGCCGAGGTCGGCTCGTCGCAGAGAAGCACCCGTGGCGACGGCGCAAGGGCCCGGGCGATTGCCACGCGTTGCTGCTGACCACCCGATAAGGTCGAAGGCCAGGCATCGGTCTTGTGCGCCATGCCGACCTTGGTCAGCAGTTCCATGGCGTGTTCGCGCGCTTTCTCCTTCGGCCACTTCAGCACCGTGACCAGACCTTCCATAACGTTTTCGATCGCGGTCTGATGCGGAAAGAGCTGGAAATTCTGGAAGACCATGCCGGTCTGACGGCGGATTTTCTGGATCGCCTGCCAGCCCAAGCGTTTGCCGGGCGCGAAGGAAAGCTCTTCCTCGCCGAGGCGGATCGCGCCTGATGTCGGGATCTCGAGCAGGTTGATGCAGCGCAGTAGCGTGCTCTTGCCACCGCCGGACGGCCCGACGAGCGCGGTGACGCTGCCCTCGGGAATGCGGACGCTGATATCCTTCAGAATGACGGCATCACCGAAGCGCTTCTCGATGTTGGAAAGCTCGATCATGCGTTTGCCTCCAGCATGCCGCCATAACGTGCGAAACGACGTTCCAGCCGCACCTGCAGCTGCGAGAGGACGGAGCTCAGGGCGAGATAGATCAGCGCCGCCTCGATATAGAGGATCAGCGGCTCGTAGGTGGTGGCGACGATGCGTTGTGCCGCCTGGAAGAGCTCCGGCACGGTGATGGCGGCCGCAAGCGAGGTATCCTTGACCAGCGAGATGAAGGTGTTCGACAGAGGCGGCACGGCGACGCGGCCGGCCTGTGGCAGGATCGTCCGGCTCATCGCCTGGCGCCAGCTCATACCGATCGAATAGGCCGCTTCCCACTGGCCCTTCGGCACGGAGGAGATGACCGCGCGGATGATCTCTGAGCTGTAGGCGCCGATATTCAGGGTGAAGCCGATCAGCGCGGCAGGAAAGGCGTCGAGCAGGATGCCGATGCTCGGCAGCCCATAAAAGATCACGAAGAGCTGGACGAGCAGCGGCGTGCCGCGAATGACCCAGACATAGAAACGGGCAATCGCCGCGACGGGCGTCGGGCCGAAAAGGCGGGCGATCGCCGTGATCAGGCCGAGGATCAGACCAAAGACGAAGGAGAGCAGCGTCAGCGGAATGGTGAAGATCAATCCCGCCCAGAGGAGCGAGGGAAGCGATTCCGCCATCAGTTCGAGCCAGTGCGGCAAGGGATATTCCCTCTCGTCGGTTGAGCAGTGATACTTCGAAATACCCCTCCCCAACCCCTTCCCACAAGGGGCAGGGACTTAATCTGCCTCCCGCGCTGCATGAAATGACCACCGTGCTGCAAGTCGGGACCTCTATTTTGAGGTGAGGCGGTCCCACGGCCAAAGCCCCTCCCCCTTGTGGGGAGGGAGGGGAGTTTTTTAGACGAAGCTTACTTCGAGACGTCCTGGCCGAAATATTTGTCGGCGATCTTCTTGTAAGTGCCGTCGGCCTTGATATCGGCGAGCGCCTTATTAATCGCTTCCAGCAGTTCCGGCTCGTTCTTGCGGATGATGACGCCGGAGTAATCGGCATTTTCCTGCTGGGCGGCGATCTTTACCGGCGCGTCCGGCTTGTGCTTCTTGAAGTCGAGGAAGGAGAGGCTGTCGTTGATCGTCGCATCGGCGCGTTTGGTCAGCACAAGCTGGATCGACTGGTCGAAACCGTCCGTGCCCACGAGCTCGGCCCCGGATTCGGTGGCGATCTTGCCGAAGTTGCTGGTCAGCGACTGGGCTGATTTCTTGCCCTTCAGGTCGGCGAAGGTCTTGATGCTGTCATCGCCGTCGCGGACGATCAGCACGGCCTTGGAAGCGATATAGGGCTCGGAGAAATCGTATTTCTGCTTGCGGGCTTCGGTGATGCCGACCTGATTGATGACAGTGTCGTAACGCTTGGCGTCGAGGCCGGCGATCAGGCCGTCCCATTTGCCTTCGACGAACTCGGCCTTGACACCGAGCTTGGCGGCGATGGCTTCGCCGATCTCGACGTCGAAGCCGACCAGCTTGCCGCTTTCGTCATGATAGGTGAAGGGCGCATAGGTGCCCTCGGTGCCGATCTTGAAGACGCCGGCCGATTTGATGGCGGCGAGGTTTTCGCCGGCATGGGCGGGCAGGAGGGCCGCGACGTGAATAAGGGTAGCGGCGGCGACGGTTTTCAACCAGTTCATTGTTCTGTCCATCCTTGGGAGGTTGCGATCGGATGAGCGATACTTTGCAGAAAACTAGGGCGCCGGAAGCGTAGAAAACTGCGAATAAAAGCAGCAACTGCAAATATTTTTCTCAAGAGTCGCCCTCCACGCACGAATTCCATGAAAGTGGCGTCGCCGCGGTCACGCTCCAACCTTTCTCTCAGCGACCAATCGAAGACGCGCTTTGATGATTCAATTTTGTTTCACTGCGTCAGGAAACGTGTAACCGCGCATATTGCCTGCACGATCATAAGCGTTTATGCACGTTTATGTCAGTTCAGCGATTGATCCGGTAGGAACATGCAGGATTTTTTATTGCGAGAGCGCCAAGGCGTCATTTCCGAGCGGCTGCGGCTGAATGGCCGCGTGCTGGCGGCGGAACTTGCGCTCGAATTCGGCGTCTCCGAGGATACGGTGCGGCGCGACCTGCGTGAGATGGCGGCGGCGGGCCTCTGCGAGCGGGTCTATGGCGGCGCCTTGCCCGTGTCGCCGGCGCATGGAAGCCTGACGCAGCGCACGGGATTTGCTGCCGACCGCAAGCAGGCCTTGGCGCGGGCTGCGGCAATGCAGATCGCTGCCGGTTCCTGCGTGTTTTTCGATGCCGGGAGCACCAATCTGGCGATTGCCAATGCTCTACCTGCCGAACTCGAACTGACGGCTGCGACGAATGCGCCGGTGATCGCCGCGGCGCTCATCGACAAGCCTGCGGTCAACGTCATCGTGATCGGCGGCATGGTGGACCGGCAGACGGGTGGAGCGCTCGGCGCCAAGGCCTTGCGGGATATGGAGCAGATTTCGCCCGATCTCTGCATTCTCGGCGCCTGCGGCATCGATCTCGAGGCCGGCATCACGACCTTCGGTTTCGAGGATGCGGAGTTCAAGCGGTTTGCGGCATCGAGAAGCAAAAAGGTGATGGCGGCAGTAACCTCGGAGAAATTCGGCACGGCTGCGCCCCACAGCATCCTTCCGGTTGCGCATTGCGAATGCCTGGTCGTCGAGCACGATGCCGATCCCGGCGTTCTTGCGGGTTATCGCGAGCGCGGCTGCCGGACCGTTATCGCCGAAAAAACGAACTGAGCCGTCGTCACGGAGTTTAGAAAAACGGGGGCTCCCAAGCCCGATAGCGAGGAAAGACCGAAAATGGACAGTCATGTGAATGCGCCGTCGGGGGTCCGCAGCGGCTTCATCACCAGAAGCAGGGCAGCGGTTTCCCTGCTCTTTCTCATGAACGGCTTTGTCGTCGGCTGCTGGGCGCCGAAGATCCCGGATTTTGCCGAGCGTCTCGGGCTGAGCAAGTTCGAGCTCGGGCTGATGATCATCGTCTTCGGCGTTGGCTCGCTGGTCATGATGCCGATCGCCGGCGCGCAGATCGCCAGGCATGGCTCGCGGATCGTTGTTCGGGCAACCGCCGTCTGCGTGCTGCCGCTGCTCCTGGCTCTGACGCTCGCGCCAAACGTGATTACCGCGGCAATCTCGCTCTTCCTGTTCGGCGGCTTCATCGGCGCCATGGATGTGGCGATGAACGCCAATGCGGTGTCCGTCGAAAAATCCATGCGCCGCGCCATCATGTCGTCCTGCCATGCTTTCTGGAGCCTTGGCGGCCTCATCGGTTCGGGACTCGGCGGCATCGTGATCACCAAGCTCGGCATTCTCGGCCATGCGCAGCTGGCGACGGTGTTGGCGGCGATCTTCCTTGCTCTGGCATGGCCGATGATCCTTGCGGATCCGCCGCATCCGGATGCCAAGAAAGAAAAGACGAAGCTGCCGATGGTGCCGCTGCCGTGGCTCCTTGGATTGATGGCGCTGTTCTCGATGGTGCCGGAAGGTGCCGTCCTGGATTGGGGCGCGCTCTATCTCCGGCAGGACATGGGGGCGTCGGTCGCGCTTTCAGGACTTGGTTTCGCAGCCTTTTCGGCGACCATGGCGACCATGCGCTTTGCCGGCGATCTCGTGCGCGACCGCCTCGGGAGCGTCAAGACCCTGCGCATCTGCACGCTCTTTGCCATCGCCGGCATGCTGCTTGCCGGCCTGGCGCCCAATGCCGAGCTTGCCATTTTGGGCTTTGCCTTTTGCGGCATCGGCATATCAAACATGGTGCCGATCGCCTTCTCGGCCGCAGGCAACATTCCCGGCCTCAAGCCCGGCATCGGCATCTCCGTGGTGACGACCATGGGTTATTCCGGCATGCTGGTAGCGCCGTCGTTGATCGGCTTCGTCGCCGAGCATATCGGTTTTGCCGTTGTCTTCATGGCGCTGCCGGTGCTGCTGTTGTTCGTTCTCCTATTCTCCAAACTGGCCCATTATGCCGATGGGGTCTCTGGAGGCGGCCACTGAGCCACCTCCAGACAAAAGTGATATAGTGGGCGGTTGACAATAAAGCGGTCATGATCCACCTGAAAGGCACTGTTTTTAGGGGTGCAAGAACTCTTCATGTCCTCAGCCGCCGATTTTGATCCAAAACCGCGCCGCGCTTCCGTCGCCGTCGATGTCGGCGGCGTCATCGTTGGTGGCGGCGCGCCGATCGTCGTGCAATCGATGACGAATACGGATACCGCCGATATCGATTCGACCGTTGCGCAGGTCGCCGCCCTGCACCGGGCGGGCTCCGAACTGGTGCGCATCACCGTCGATCGCGACGAAAGTGCGGCTGCCGTGCCGAAAATCCGCGAAAGGCTGCTGCGGCTCGGCATGGACGTGCCGCTGATCGGCGACTTCCACTATATTGGCCACAAGCTGCTTGCCGATCATCCAGCCTGCGCCGAGGCGCTGGCGAAATACCGCATCAATCCCGGTAATGTCGGCTTCAAGGACAAGAAGGACAAGCAGTTCGCCGAGATCATCGAGATGGCGATCCGCTACGACAAGCCGGTGCGCATCGGCGTCAACTGGGGCTCGCTCGATCAGGATCTCCTGACGGCGCTGATGGATCGAAATGCCGAGGCCGGGTCGCCGCTGTCGGCACGGCAGGTGACGCGCGAGGCGATCGTACAGTCGGCGTTGCTTTCGGCCGCCCTTGCCGAGGAAATCGGCCTGCCACGCAACCGCATCATCCTGTCGGCCAAGGTCAGCCAGGTGCAGGACCTGATCGCGGTCAATTCCATGCTCGCCGAACGTTCCGATCACGCGCTGCATCTCGGGCTGACCGAGGCCGGCATGGGCAGCAAGGGCATCGTCGCTTCGTCGGCTGCCATGGGCTTCGTGCTGCAGCACGGCATCGGCGATACGATCCGCGTCTCACTGACACCCGAGCCGAACGGCGACCGCACCCGCGAAGTCCAGGTGGCGCAGGAAATCCTGCAGGTCATGGGTTTCCGGCAGTTCGTGCCCGTCGTGGCCGCCTGTCCCGGCTGCGGACGCACGACCTCGACCGTCTTCCAGGAACTCGCCCAGAACATTCAGAACGACATCCGCAAGAACATGCCAGTCTGGCGCGAGAAATATCCAGGCGTCGAGGCGCTGAACGTCGCCGTGATGGGCTGCATCGTCAACGGACCGGGCGAAAGCAAACATGCCGATATCGGCATCTCGCTGCCCGGTACCGGCGAGACGCCGGCCGCTCCCGTTTTTATCGACGGCAAGAAGGCGCTGACACTGCGCGGTCCCAATATCGCCTCCGACTTCGAGGCGCTTGTCGTCGATTATATCGAAAAGCGTTTCGGCCAGCGGACGGCAGCGGAATGAAGGTCCGCGCGTTCGAATGAGCCGGTATTGGTCTGATATCGTCAGCAAGCTCCGGCCGTATGTCGCGGGCGAGCAGCCGCGTATTCCCGGCCTGGTCAAGCTCAATACCAATGAGAATCCCTACGGACCGTCCCCAAAGGCGATCGAAGCGATCAGGCAGGCGGCGGACGATCGTCTGCGGCTCTATCCCGATCCCTCCGCCACGGAATTGCGCGAAGCGATCGCCGCCCGTTTCAACCTGACAGCGGAAGAAGTATTCGTCGGCAACGGCTCCGATGAGGTTCTCGCCCATACGTTTCAGGCGCTGCTGAAACACGAGTTGCCGCTTCTCTATCCCGACATAACCTATAGCTTCTATCCAACCTATAGCCTGCTATATGGTGTGGAGGCGATCGAGATGCCGCTCGACGATCAGTTCCGGATTCGGCTTGCTGATTACGACAGACCGTGCGGCGCAATCATCATTCCCAATCCGAATGCGCCGACTGGTATCGGCCTGCCGCTGGCCGGGATCGAGGCGCTTCTTACTGCTCATCCGGATGCGGTCGTCGTGATAGACGAGGCCTATGTCGATTTCGGCGGCGAGAGCGCCGTGCCGCTCATTTCTTGTTATCCCAACCTTCTGATCATCCAGACCTTGTCGAAATCTCGTTCGTTCGCAGGTCTGCGCGTCGGCTTCGCGCTGGGGCACCGGGACCTGATCGAGGCGCTGGTGCGCGTCAAGGACAGCTTCAATTCCTATCCGCTCGACCGCCTGGCCCAGGTCGCGGCGACGGCGGCGATCAAGGACGAGGCGTGGTTCGAAACAAGCCGGCGGAAAATCATCGCCAGCCGGGAAACCCTTGTCCGGCAACTGGAAGCGTTGAGTTTCCAGGTGCTGCCATCCCAGGCGAATTTCCTCTTCGCGATGCACGAGAGCCGATCGGGCGGTGCACTTCTGGCCGAACTGCGGGAGCGTGGCGTGCTCGTCCGGCGTTTCGCCGAGCCGCGCATTTCGGAGTTCCTGCGCATCAGCATCGGCACCGACGAGGAATGCGCGCGGCTGGTTGCCGCTCTCAAGGAGATATTGGCCGCCTGACCTTCGGCTCAGCTCTTACGGTCGGCGATGAAATGCGCAGCGGCGGTGAGGATCGAGGCGCGTGCCCCATAGGGGGCGAGCAGGTCTTCGGCATCGCTGACGTGCTGGCGGAGCTCGGTCTCGGCCCATTCCATGCCATGAAGCCCCACGAGCGTTCCCTTGCCGCGGGCCGCATCCTTGCCGGTCGCCTTGCCCATGGTCTCAGCATCAGAGGTCAGGTCGAGAATGTCGTCGGCGAGCTGGAAGGCAAGGCCGATCTTTTCGCCGAAGGCGCGCAGGCGGCGGCGATCTTCGGGCGGGCTTCCTGCGATGATGGCGCCCGCCTCGCAGGCGAAGCGGATCAGCGCCCCTGTTTTCATCGCCTGCAGGCGTATGATGCCGGCCTCGTCGGGGGCCTGTTTCTCGGCCGCGAGGTCGAGCGCCTGGCCGCCGGCCATGCCGCCGAGACCGGCTGCGCGGGCAAGGGCCAGCACCAGCGCTGCTTTGCTCGTATCGGGAAGGGCGGTCTCCGGCGCTGCGACGATGTCGAAGGCGTAGGTCAGCAGGCTGTCGCCGGCAAGGATCGCGGTGGCTTCATCGAACTTGATATGGACTGTCGGCTTGCCGCGGCGCAGGTCGTCGTCGTCCATGGCCGGCAGATCGTCATGCACGAGGGAATAGCAGTGAATGCATTCGAGCGCCGCGCCGACACGAAGTGCGGCCTTCCCATTGCCGCCGAGCAGGGCGGCACTTTCGGCAACGAGGAATGGGCGCAGCCGCTTGCCGCCGTTCAGCACGGCATAATGCATGGCGCTGCGCAGGGTCTCGGGCCTGGCGATTTCATCGGAAAGAGGGACCGGTGACGACAGCAATGCGTCGAGCAGCGCCTCGATTTCGCGGGCGTTGTTCCTAAGCCTCGTCTCGAAAGTGTCCCGGTTCGCGTCCATGGGCGCTGTTTGGCATGGGGCACCGGGGCTTGCAACGGAATTGTCGATGACTGCAGCAAGATTTCCCATGTGCTCTGGCATAAGCGCCTCACAGGCGTTATGAGAACGAGAGGGAGCGAAATGGGCTTGGGACATTGGATATAGCGCCGGAGAGAGAGGATATTGCCGACATGCCGGCCCGTCGGCGATGGTTCGAAGATCGGCCCGTGCTGAGACGCGTCGGTCTTGCCGTTCTGGCCATAGTGATCCTTCCTTACGCCCTGATCTTCCTCTACCTGCTGCCCTTCATCCATCCCGTCTCGACGCTGATGCTGCGCGATCTGGTGCTGCTGCGCGGCTATGACCGCAGATGGGTATCGTTGGACGAGGTCGCTCCGGTCCTGGTGCAATCGGTGATGATGTCCGAAGACGGTCAATATTGTTTCCACGGCGGCGTCGACTGGGCGGAGATGCGCATGCTGGTCGAGGATACGCTGAAGGGCCAGGCAACGCGCGGCGGCAGCACCATCCCGATGCAGACCGCCAAGAACCTCTTTCTCTGGAACAGCCGCTCCTTCGTGCGCAAGGCGATGGAGCTTCCGCTCGCCGTCTCCACCGATTTCGTCCTGTCGAAGCGGCGGCTGATGGAAATCTATCTCAACATCGCCGAATGGGGTCCCGGCATCTACGGCGTCGAGGCGGCGGCCCAGCATCATTTCAAGGTTCCGGCCTCGAAGCTGACGCGGCGGCAGGCGTCGCTGCTGGCTGTCTCGCTCCCGAACCCGATCGACCGCAAAGCAGGCAAGCCCGGACGAGGCCTTCGCCGGCTTGCCGGCGTCATCGAGAGGCGTGCGCAGGGCTCAGGCGACTACATCAAGTGCATCTATGAATAAGATCAGAACTTGTCATTAGAAGCAGTGAACGTCATCTGACATTCTTGGTTCTGCCATATGGGCGAATGCAGTCCAATCAGAGCCCCCGAGTCGCCCATGACCGCCCCAACCTTTTCTCCCGAACTTCTCTTTTACTCGAAGTCGCACAATCAAAGCCCGCCCGCCCATCTCGGCAGCCGCTATGGCAAGATCGGCGGTTTCCTGCCGGAAGCCGGCAACACCATCGTCTGCCACATCGAGAAGGGGTCAAGGACCCGGGCGGTACTGATAGAGGCGCGCGAGAAATATCTAACGATGCCCGAGGCGCCGCAATTTCTCTTCACGCCGATCTCGAGCCTTCACATGACGCTTTTCGAAGGCGTCATCGAGACTAGGCGCCTGCAGGACTGCTGGCCTGCAGACCTCCCTCTCGAGACGCCGATCGACGATATGACCGATCTCATGGCGGCGCGGCTCGAATGTTTCTCGATGGCGGAGCCTTTCAAAGTCGCCGTCGTCGAAGCTCGGCCGTCGGGCCTGCTCGTCGACGGAGCGACGGAGAAGGACCGCAAGGTCATGCGCGCCTGGCGTAACGCGCTTGCCGATCTTCTCGGCTATCGCCAGCCCAACCATATGGATTACAAATTCCATGTGACCTTCGCCTATGTGATCGAGCGGCTGGAGGATGAAGCCTTGCCGCGCTGGCAGGCAATGCTCGACGAGGTGGCCGAGGATATCCGCCGCAAGGCCCCTGTTTTCGAGCTTGCGCCGCCGGCGTTCTGCGTGTTCGAGGACATGAACCATTTCCACGAACTGCTGATCTTCGATTTCGATGCCTGAATGGGAGAGGCCTATGGACAGACCGACGCTCTACATCGCCAACAAGAATTATTCTTCCTGGTCGTTCCGGCCGTGGATGGCGCTGACGAGCGCCGGCGTCGACTTCGAAGAAATCCTGATCCCTTTCGACGATGCGGGCGGCAATCCCAATATCAAGGCGATATCGCCGAGCGGCCGGGTGCCAGTCCTGCAGCACGGCGGTTTGAAGATCTGGGAATCGCTGGCGATCATCGAATATGCCGCCGAGCTTTATCCGGACGCCGGCCTCTGGCCGCGCGACCGTGCCGAACGGGCGCTCGCCCGCTCTGTTTCGATGGAAATGCTTTCAGGCTTCCGAGCCCTGCGCAATGCCTGCCCGATGAATATTCGCCGACCGAGGGGCGGGATCACATTGCCTGACGGCGTCGACGCCGACGTCAGCCGTATCGAGACGATCTGGCGAAACCTTCTGCAGAAATCCGGCGGCCCGTTTCTCTTTGGTGCGTTCAGCGGCGTGGATGCGATGTTTGCGCCCGTCGTCAACCGGTTCGACATCTATGACCTCGTCAGCCGGGAGGAGACGCTCGCCTATATGGAGACGATGAAGGCGCATCCGGCCTGGCGGAAATGGGAAGAGGCGGCCCGCGCCGAGCCCTGGATCGTGCCGGAAGACGAGGTCTGAGGCGCGAATCATCGGCTTCGCAAAAAATATGCATGGGGACTGGTCAAGGCCGCCCCTTGCATGTATAAGCGCGCAAAATTTCCGAAATCGCGACATGTCCGTTTCGGCCGCCAGTCTGGCCGTGGGAATGTTTTGCCCGCAAGTGGAGTAAGAAAAATGGCTGTACCGAAGAGAAAAACGAGCCCGTCCAAGCGCGGCATGCGCCGTTCGGCTGACGCGCTGAAGGCCCCGACCTACGTCGAAGACAAGAATTCCGGCGAACTGCGCCGCCCGCATCATATCGACCTGAAGACCGGTATGTATCGCGGCCGCCAGGTTCTGACTCCGAAGGAAAGCGCATAATTTCCGATCCGGCTCGTCCGATCGCGAGTCTCAAGGCCGGCTTCACGCCGGCCTTTTGCACTTCGGCAAGATAATATTTGCAATCACTTGCGGTGAGACAACGGTTTGCGGCAGTATTCTTTCTCCGCTGGGAGATTGCCGATGGTAGCCGCAATGCCGCTGATGATTATTCCGTTTATTCTTTACAATCTGGCGATGCTCGGCTTGATGGGCGACGGCGGCATCGCAGCCTTGCAGCATAACATCATCGTGCTGTCGATGCTCTCGGGTGCGACCTGGAGCATGGCGCTCGGCGATCTCTTCATCGTCGTTGCGCTCATCGTGCTGTTCTTCGAAATCCTGAAAGCAACGCGAACCGGGCCCGGCAACCTCTTGAACCATATCTTGTCGATGCTGGTCTTCATCGCCTTCCTGGTCGAGTTTCTTCTCGTCCAGGGCGCCGCGACACAGGTGTTCTTCATTTTGATGACGATCGCTCTGATCGATGTGATCGGGGGTTTTGCCGTTTCGATCCGAAGCGCCGGGCGGGATGTCTCTATCGGACTATAGGTTGTCGAGCTTGTTCTGAAGGGCGCGGAGCTGTTCCTTCAGTTCGTCGATATCCTTGGCTTCGGCTTTGCGGCTTTCCTTGGCCGCCGGCGGTGTCATGAAAGGCGAGAACATCTGCATTGCCTGCTGAAACAGCTCGGTATTGCGGCGAACCTGGTCCTCGACCATCTGCATCGGCAATTGCAGGTTCTTGCCGAGCGGCGTCTCGCCGAAGGCACGGTTTACCTGTTCGCGCATCTGTGCCTGCTGTTCGCTGAAGGCGCGCATCGAATGTTCGAGGAAGCTCGGCACGACCATCTGCATCTGGTCACCATAATAGGTGATCAGCTGGCGCAGGAAGGAGATCGGGAGCAGCGTGTTGCCGGTTTTCGATTCCTGCTCGAAGATGATCTGCGTCAGCACCGAATGGGTGATATCGTCCCCGCTTTTTGCGTCCTGGACGGTAAAGTCTTCGCCCCTCTTTACCATCTCCGCCAGATCTTCCAGCGTCACATAGGTGCTGGTGCCTGTATTGTACAGGCGGCGATTGGCGTATTTCTTGATGACAATCTGACCCTCATGCTTCGCCATATCAGTCTCCTGAACCCCCGTCTGATTTATGGATCTTCCTCCACTTCAGACTGTAAACGCAAAAGAAGGCTGGTGACAATCTCTTTGTGCGTTGCGGCAAACCTTTAGCAGATCAAACGAATCGGCGTTGACTGCTGCCGCCGAAAATGGCGGCGGCCGGTCTTCCCGTTTGACTTGTGCTCAAAGCTTTGCCAGTTTCCCCTTATGTAAGTGGGACGAAAAACGAGGAGCCTCCCCATGAGCAATTCATCCGTCGTCATCGCCAGCGCAGGTCGGACAGCCGTCGGCTCGTTCAACGGCGCTTTTGCAACGGTCCCCGCGCATGAACTCGGCGCGGCCGTCATCAAGGGGGCGCTCGCGCGCGCCGGCGTCGATGCCGGCGAGGTGGATGAGGTGATCCTCGGCCAGGTGCTGGCCGCGGGCGAAGGCCAGAACCCGGCCCGCCAGGCGGCGATCAAGGCCGGCCTTCCGAAGGAAACGACGGCCTGGGGCGTCAACCAGCTCTGCGGCTCGGGCCTGCGCGCAGTCGCGCTCGGCATGCAGCAGATTGCCACCGGCGACGCCAGGATCATCGTTGCCGGCGGCCAGGAATCCATGTCGATGGCGCCGCATGCCGCGCATTTGCGCAGCGGCACGAAGATGGGCGACATGAAGATGGTCGACACGATGATCAAGGACGGCCTCACCGACGCTTTTCACGGCTACCATATGGGCATCACCGCCGAGAACGTCGCACGGCAGTGGCAGCTGTCGCGCGACGACCAGGATCAGTTCGCCGTCGCCTCGCAGAACAAGGCAGAGGCGGCTCAGAAGGCCGGCCGCTTCACCGACGAGATCATTCCCTACATCATCCAGACACGGAAGGGCGACGTGACCGTCGATTCCGACGAATATATCCGCCACGGCGCGACGCTCGAGGCGATGGGCAAGCTTCGCCCCGCCTTCGACAAGGAAGGCACGGTTACCGCCGCCAATGCCTCCGGCCTCAACGACGGCGCTGCCGCCGCCGTGCTGATGAGTGAGGCGGAAGCGACCCGGCGCGGCATTCAGCCGCTTGCCCGCATCGTTTCCTGGGCAACGGCCGGCGTCGATCCGTCGATCATGGGCACCGGTCCGATCCCCGCGTCGCGCAAGGCGCTCGAAAAGGCCGGCTGGTCTGTGAACGATCTCGATCTCGTGGAGGCCAACGAGGCCTTCGCGGCACAGGCTTGCGCTGTCAGCAAGGATCTCGGCTGGGATCCGTCGATCGTCAACGTCAATGGCGGGGCGATTGCGATCGGCCATCCGATCGGCGCCTCCGGGGCGCGCATTCTCAACACGCTGCTGTTCGAGATGAAGCGCCGCGGCGCGAAGAAGGGCCTCGCCACGCTTTGCATCGGCGGCGGCATGGGCGTCGCCATGTGCTTTGAAGCACTTTAAATAG
Organism: Rhizobium sp. NLR16a; assembly: GCF_017948245.1. Taxonomy (NCBI): domain Bacteria; kingdom Pseudomonadati; phylum Pseudomonadota; class Alphaproteobacteria; order Hyphomicrobiales; family Rhizobiaceae; genus Rhizobium; species Rhizobium sp. NLR16a. The sequence continues at coordinate 292,464 of NZ_CP072868.1, forward strand.
CATGCAATCCGTCATTGATTGAAATGCCGCCACGAGCGGGCGAAAACACAGAGGGGGAGCGGAACATGAGCAGAGTGGCTCTGGTCACCGGAGGTACACGCGGCATCGGCGCAGCGATATCCATGGCGCTGAAAAATGCCGGCTACAGGGTTGCGGCCACTTACGCCGGCAATGACGAGAAGGCTCATGCCTTCCACGACGTCACCGGTGTTGCGGTATTCAAATGGGATGTTTCGGACTACGCTGCCTGCGGTGAAGGGATCACCAAGGTCGAACGCGAGATCGGGCCGGTCGAGATCCTCGTCAACAATGCCGGCATTACCCGCGACGCAATGTTCCACAAGATGACGCCGCAGCAGTGGCACGAGGTGATCAACACCAACCTGACCGGTCTGTTCAACATGACGCATCAGGTCTGGAGCGGCATGCGCGACCGCGGCTTCGGCCGCATCGTCAATATCTCGTCGATCAACGGCCAGAAGGGCCAGATGGGCCAGGCGAACTATTCGGCGGCCAAGGCCGGCGATCTCGGCTTTACCAAGGCGCTTGCCCAGGAAGGGGCTGCGAAAAACATCACCGTCAATGCCATCTGCCCCGGTTATATCGGAACGGAAATGGTGCTTGCCGTGCCGGAGAAGGTACTGAATGAACGCATCATTCCGCAGATCCCGGTCGGCCGTCTCGGCGAGCCCGAAGAGATTGCCCGCTGCGTTACCTTCCTCGTCTCCGACGATGCTGGTTTCATCACCGGTTCGACGCTGACGGCCAATGGCGGGCAATTCTTCGTTTAAGATAGGACGAACGTGTGTCGATTTGCAAAGGCGCGTTGCAGAACGCGCCTTTGCTTTTGTTCGGGAGGGCAGAAGCGGTTGCCGGTGTTCCGGTCTCGATCAACCCGAATCATGGCCGGCATTCGCTGCCGCGAGCGATCTCCGCTACCAAGACAAGAGATGAGACCGCGGTTGTCAGGAAAGCCGCGGCGACGAGAATGACGACGGTGGAATTGTCGGGCGATGGCGCCTGCCCTGCGCGTACGAGGTAAATATGCGGCTAGCTAATGGGCGTTGGTGGATTTGACTTTCATGACCGATCAACGTCACGTTGACGGACGTGTCGGCAAAGAAAAACGGGCGCAGAAGCGCCCGTTGGGAGTCCGATATGTGATGCGATCAGTAACGGCAACGCGCCTCGTAGCGGCGGCCGTAGCGATCGCGATAGATGCAGTAGCCGCGGCGTTCGACCGACTGGCCGATGAGAGCGCCGGTCAGGCCGCCGGCAACGGCGCCGACTGCGGCACCGCCCCAGCTGTTGGTGACGGCACCGCCGATGACTGCACCGGTGCCGGCGCCGATCGCCGTGCCCTGCTCGGTCGCGGTGCAGGATGCGAGAGCGCCCACGAGCGCGCCGATAAGAACAATCTTCTTCATCATGTCGTAACTCCCCAGGTTAGTCGGGCTTTAGATGCGGCCCATTAGTACAAGGATAATGATAATGACCAGAACTAGCCCCAAACCGCCGGAAGGTCCATAGCCCCAGCCACGGCTATAACCCCAGTTCGGCAGGGCTCCGATCAGGAGCAGAATGAGGATAACGAGAAGTATCGTGCCAAGCATGGTGTTTTTCCTTCATTTCATCTGCAATCTGAATGGACAAGAAACACGCATTGGCGATTTTTGTTCCCGGTTGGGCGCGCGAATTAGGATGCGACGCGATTCATGGTTTGTGATCCGTCACCCCTGACAAATCGCCCGTATGGTTAAAAAGACATTGAAATACAACATGTTGCGGCGAACAAAGCAGGAAGATCACGATGTCTCCGATTCGTCGGTGATTCGTTCCGTTTTTGATCGGTCCGACGGGCAAGCGGGTCAGGCTTAAGGCTGTGTGAATTTGCTCGCCGGAAGATTAACACCGACGTGACGAGATCTTGCCGCCTGCCCCGCATCTAGCGGGCGGAACATGACGACGCCACCAGATATGGCCGTGAACGAAAGGGGAAAGCAGAGCAGTCGGCGATTCGTCGCCGATTCGTTCCGGATTTGATCGAGACGTTAATTTCGGCGGATTTTTCCCTTGGCAAAAAGCGAATGACAGACCTCCGGCAGGGTCACAAAATGCGAACCGGAGAGAGTCCCGCGATTCAGCATTTAGTAGGAAAAAGTGATTCAAAATCAATACTTAGCCGTGAACAAAAGCTGAATCAGCAGGAGTCAGCGATTCGTCTCTGATTCGTTCTCACGCTGTTCCGAATCGGAAATGCGGACCGTCCGGACGACTCGCAAAAGTCGCAATCCCCGACGCATTTTGAAATCTGCCCTTGCGTTTGCGGCAGTAGCTGTCCATGTGTTCTGTGCCTCCATCGAGATGGCAAAACTTTTCCCGGGGCGCGCCTGCCTCACTTGCATGGACCATGACTCTGACTTCGCAGCCGATGATTCTCAGCGGGCGCGGTGTGACCGCGGTGCTTGGACCAACCAATACCGGCAAGACCCATTATGCCATCGAGCGCATGGTCGCACATGGGACCGGCGTGATTGGCCTGCCACTCAGGCTTTTGGCCCGCGAGGTCTATACGCGGGTGGTGGAGAAGGTCGGCTTGCAGAACGTGGCTCTGGTCACGGGCGAAGAAAAGATTTCGCCGCCCAATGCGCGTTTTTCCGTTTGCACGGTCGAGGCGATGCCGCGGGAGACCAAAGCCGCCTTTGTCGCGATCGACGAGGTCCAGCTCGCCGGCGATCTCGAGCGTGGCCATATCTTCACCGACCGTATCCTGCACCTTCGCGGCCGGGATGAGACGCTGCTTCTGGGCGCGGGGACAATGCGGCCGATCCTGCAGCAGATCCTGCCCGGCGTCACGATCGTCGAGCGGCCACGGCTTTCGCATCTCCTTTACGCCGGGCAGAAGAAGATCACCCGGCTGCCGCAGCGCTCGGCCATCGTCGCCTTTTCCGCCGATGAGGTCTATGCCATCGCCGAGCTCATCCGCCGGCAGCGCGGCGGCGCGGCGGTCGTGCTGGGGGCGCTGAGCCCGCGCACCCGCAATGCGCAGGTCGCGCTCTATCAGGCGGGCGACGTCGAATATCTGGTGGCGACCGATGCGATCGGCATGGGCCTCAACCTCGACGTCGATCACGTCGCCTTCGCCCAGGACCGGAAATTCGACGGCTACCAGTTCCGCAACCTCAATCCGGCCGAGCTCGGCCAGATCGCCGGCCGCGCCGGGCGGCACGTGCGGGACGGCACCTTCGGTGTCACCGGCCAAGTCTCGCCCTTCGACGAGGAAGTGGTGCAGCGCATCGAGGGACATGAATTCGACAACGTCAAGGTTCTGCAGTGGCGCACGACGGAGATGGATTTCTCCTCAATTCAGTCGCTGCGCGCCAGCCTGGAGGCCGGGCCGCGCGTGCCCGGGCTGACGCGGGCGCTGCCGGCGGTCGATCAGCAGGCGCTCGAGCAGCTTTCGCGCTATCCCGAAGTGATCGACCTCGCCGACAGGCCGGCCCGCGTCGAAAAACTCTGGGAGGCTTGCGCGCTGCCCGACTACCGGCGTATCACTCCGGCCCAACATGCCGATCTTATTTCGACCCTCTTTTCCGATCTCGTGCGCTATGGCACGGTGAACGAGCAGTTTCTTGCGGAGCAGGTTCATCGCTCGGATCGAACTGATGGGGAAATTGACACGCTTTCGGCGCGAATCGCGCAGATAAGGACCTGGACCTACGTTTCGAATCGGCCCGGCTGGCTTGCCGATCCGACACATTGGCAGGAAAAGACGCGGGAAATCGAAGATCGATTGTCCGATGCGTTACATGAAAGGTTGACGAAACGCTTTGTTGATCGCAGGACATCTGTGCTCATGAAGCGCCTGAGAGAGAATGCGATGCTGGAAGCTGAAATCAGTGTGAATGGCGATGTCTTCGTTGAAGGACATCATGTAGGGCAGTTGAGCGGATTCCGTTTCACCCCGGTGGGGGGAACGGATGGACCGGATGCCAAGGCGGTTCAGGCTGCGTCGCAGAAGGCGCTCGCGCTCGAGTTCGAGGCCCGTGCGGCCCGGCTGCATGCCGCGGGCAATAGCGATCTGGCGATCGGTTCGGATGGCTTGATCCGTTGGCTCGGCGATCCCGTGGCGCGGCTTTCCGGCAGCGATCACGTCATGCGGCCGCGCGTGATCCTGCTCGCCGACGAGCAGTTGACGGGCAATGCCCGCGATCACGTCGCCGCCCGTATCGAACGTTTCGTCAATCATCACATCAGCACGGTATTGAAACCGCTCGATGATCTGTCGCGCGCCGAGGATCTGCAGGGCCTCGCCAAGGGACTTGCCTTCCAGCTGGTCGAAAATCTCGGCGTGCTCTTCCGCCGCGACGTCACCGAAGAGGTGAAGTCGCTGGATCAGGAGGCTCGCGCCTCCATGCGCCGCTACGGCGTGCGTTTCGGTGCCTATCATATCTTTGTTCCGGCCCTTCTGAAGCCGGCACCTGCCGAACTGATCACGCTGCTCTGGGCGTTGAAGAACGACGGTCTCGACAAGCCGGGCTACGGCGATCTCATCCCCGTGCTTGCCGCCGGCCGCACCTCGGTCGTCACCGATCCGAGCTTCGAGCGGATGTTCTACAAGCTCGCCGGCTTCCGCTTCCTCGGCAAGCGCGCCGTGCGCATCGACATTCTGGAGCGGCTTGCCGATATCATCCGTCCGCTGCTGCAATGGAAGCCCGGTCAGAGCAATCGTCCGGAGGGCGCCTATGACGGTCGCCGTTTCACGACGACGACGGCGATGCTGTCGATTCTCGGGGCGACGCTCGAGGACATGGAAGAGATCCTCAAGGGCCTCGGCTATCGCGCCGATGCCGTGAAGGCGGAAGAGGCGTCGGCCCATCTTGCGGCGCAGGACGCGGCTTCAGCCCCTGCCGCCTCCGCGGAAACATCCGCGGAAGAAGCGGCAGAAAAAGCCGATCACGATGATGCCGACGGAGCGACGGAAGAGGCTGTTTCCGAGCCGACCCAAGCCGAGCCGGCTTCGACGGCGGCCGACGTCCCCGCCACAGAAGCGAACGACAGCAACGCTGCGGCCGAAGTGACCGAGGCAACCGCTTCGGCAGAGACTGCCGCCTCCGGGGAAGCTGGCGAGCCGGCGGAACCGAAGCCGGTTCTTTTGTGGCGTCTCGGCGGCCGCAATGACAACCATCGCCAAGCACGCGGCGGCCATGGCGAACGCCGGGGCGGCCAGAACCATGAGCGCGGCGAACGCAATCGCCGTCCGAACGGCGGTGAAGGCGGCGAAGGCAATCGCGGCGGCGACGGGCGCGACAACCGCCACGGCCGCGGCAAGGACGGTGGCGGCCGTGACGGTGGCAGACCGCAGCAAGCAAGGGGCGAGCGCAAGGACCAGCCGCGCGGTGATCGTCAGGACCGTGGCGATCGGAAGGACCGCGGCGAGCGGAACGATCGCAATGACCGTAACGACCGCAACAACAATCGCGGCGCCCAGCCGCTGCGCTTCGAGGCCAAGCCGCCGCGCAAGGAGAAGCCGATCGATCCGGATTCTCCCTTCGCCAAGCTCGCAGCTCTCAAGGAACAGATGAAGAAGTAATCATGGGCGGGGAGACACAGCCGGCAAGCGGTTCGCGCCAGCGCATCGACAAGTGGCTGTTTTTCACGCGCATGGTGAAGTCGCGCTCGCTGGCCCAGAGTCACGTCCAGTCGGGGCACGTGCGCATCAACGGCGAGCGCTGCAGTCACCCGAGCCAGATGGTCAAGCCGGGCGACCGCGTCGAACTGACGCTGGAGCGGCGCGATGTCATTCTCATCGTGCGTCTCGCCGGGGAGCGGCGGGGTCCCTACGAGAAGGCCCGCCTGCTCTACGACGACCAATCCCCGCCGCCGGATGAGACAAAACGTCTCACGCCGTATGAGCAAGCGACCCGGGGGGCGGGTACCGGCCGTCCGACCAAAAAGGAAAGACGTGCAATCGACAGGCTGATGTCGGACGAGGATTAGAAAACTCTGTCTGTGGCGGCGGCTTTGCAGATCGTTTACCCTTGAAATCCGGCGCTAAAGCCGATAGGTCACTGACAACCTGCCGGAAGCGTGCTTGCCTGCCAAGCCTGTCCACGCTTCGCCCGGCACGGGGATAGGCGCGACGTTCCAGGTTGCCCGGCCCCATCCGCTTGAAATCCTGGAGTTCTTCATGACCTATGTCGTGACCGACAATTGCATCAAGTGCAAATATACCGATTGCGTGGAAGTCTGCCCTGTCGACTGCTTTTATGAAGGCGAGAATTTTCTCGTCATCCATCCGGACGAATGCATCGATTGCGGCGTCTGCGAACCGGAATGTCCCGCCGAGGCGATCAAGCCGGATACCGAGCCGGGCCTCGACAAGTGGCTGAAGATCAATACCGAATATGCCAGCATTTGGCCGAATATCACGGTCAAGAAGGATCCGTTGCCGGAGGCCAAGGAAATGGACGGCCAGACCGGAAAATTCGAGAAATATTTCTCCCAAAAGCCGGGTTCCGGCGATTAAGACGGCTGTCCGATTTCGTCGCCGGATGCGGGCCGTTGAGCGGTGAAACGTTTTAAATCCTGCGTCTGGCATATGGGTGATCTGTGTTGCCCGCATGACTCAGACGAAGCAAATTATTGATTTCCTCATATTTTTGTGATAGGTTTCGCCTACTGTTCCATTTGTGGCATGACGCATGCCCAAAACCATCACGAAAGCAAAACCAATCCGTACGCGGTTTCCGTGACATATCAACGCTTTGAGCGCCGGGTCCCCAGATCGCGCGCAAGAAGTCCTTGCTTTTGCCTGATGGGACCAGAGTGAAGTCACCCGACGGATGCAACCGTCTCAACCGGGCCTGACTGACCCGGCTCCGGCCGCCGCCGGAAGCGTAACAGGGAGTTTTTGAATAGAATGACGACTCAGCAGAAAAAGCCTTCTACAGCACGTCACGGCTTCAAGACCGGTGAATCGATCGTCTACCCCGCTCATGGCGTCGGTACCATCACCGCTATCGAAGAGCAAGAAGTTGCCGGCATGAAGCTCGAACTTTTCGTTATCGATTTCGAAAAGGACAAGATGCGCCTTAAAGTTCCGGTCGCGAAGGCGATGAGCATCGGAATGCGCAAGCTTTCGGAAACGGATTTCGTCGATCGTGCGTTGAAGGTTGTGCAGGGCAAGGCGCGCGTCAAGCGCACCATGTGGTCCCGCCGCGCCCAGGAATATGATGCCAAGATCAATTCCGGTGATCTGATTTCCATCGCTGAAGTCGTGCGTGATCTCTATCGTGCAGAGAACCAGCCCGAGCAGTCCTATTCCGAGCGCCAGCTCTACGAAGCAGCGCTCGATCGCATGGCGCGCGAAATCGCCGCTGTCAACAAGATGTCGGAAACCGAAGCCGTCCGCCTCGTCGAGACCAATCTCAACAAGGGTCCGAAGCGCGGCAAGGCGATTGAAGAAGACGATTCGCAGGACGAAGCCGCTTAAGGCAAGCCTGTCTCTCCCAAAAAAACCCGGCCGTCGCGCCGG